>NZ_JAUBTG010000003.1:238911-281974 GCF_036702395.1 Microcoleus sp. D3_18_C2
AAATTATGTTTTACGCTATTCTCTTAAGTCCGCGGAGGCGGACATCGTTTGTGTAGACGCGGTTTAAACCGCCGTCTAATCTGATATTATATTGTAGGGCGAGCGCACTGCATCTGTTGTAATTATTGCCATCTGGATTGGCTTAGGAATATTAGCAGCAATGTGGCTGATACGAATATTTAAACGTTAGAATACCGGGCGGTTTCAACCGCGGCTATACAGACAAAACCCGCCGACGCGGGTTAAAGAATAGGCGGTGAAAATTATGTTTTACGCTATTCTCTTAAGTCCGCGGAGGCGGACATCGTTTGTGTAGACGCGGTTTAAACCGCCGTCTGATCTGATATTATATTGTAGGGCGAGCGCACCTTACCTTAAAAAAAATCGCGGTATTCCATACCAAGTATTATTTACCCCTTAAAAATTAAACTAACTTTCTACCTATGACTCAAACCACTGATTTCCTCAGCCACCTCAACCCATCTCAGCGCCAAGCAGTCGCCCATTATAACGGGCCGCTGTTAGTAGTAGCGGGCGCTGGTTCCGGCAAAACCAGAGCTCTAACTTACCGAGTTGCTAACTTAGTTCGCACGCATCGAGTCGATCCTGAAAATATTCTGGCGGTGACATTTACCAATAAAGCCGCCAGGGAGATGAAAGAAAGAATTGAGAAATTGCTGGCAACTCAGCAAGCTGAAGCGGAATATGGCAAACCTTTGGTAGACTTAGCCCCGGATGTGCAAACGAAATTGCGATCGCACATTTACCAAAGAATTACCAAACACATTTGGATGGGGACTTTTCACTCTTTGTGCGGCCGCATTCTCCGCTACGATATTGAAAAATACCAAGACGAAAAAGGCCGCCAGTGGAAAAAAAACTTTTCGATTTTTGACGAGTCAGATGCTCAAAGTCTCGTTAAACAAATCGTCACCAAAATCCTGAACCTTGACGACAAGAAATTTGACCCTCGAAAAGTCCGCTATATCATCAGCAACGCTAAAAATAAAGGTTTTTCGCCTCAAGAGTACCAAGCAGCAGAACCGGATTATCGAGGTCGGGTGATTGCGGATGTTTACAGTCGCTATCAAGACGCTTTAGCAGCCAACAATGCCCTTGATTTTGACGACTTAATCCTCGTTCCCGTTAAACTTTTGAGCCAAAACGAGCAAGTATTAAGTTACTGGCATAAAAAGTTTTGCCATATTTTAGTTGACGAATACCAAGATACCAACCGCACTCAATACGATTTGATTCGGATGTTGGTGACAAATAACGCCGACCCGAAAAACTTCGATAAATGGCAAAACCGCTCGATTTTTGTCGTGGGCGATGTCGATCAATCAATTTACAGCTTTCGGATGGCAGATTATACCATATTGCTGGAATTTCAAGAGGATTTTGGAGATGGTTTGTCTGACGAGAAAACTCAGACGATGGTAAAATTAGAGGAAAATTATCGATCGCGCGAAAACATCCTGCAAGTCGCGAACCACTTGATAGAACACAATACCGAACGGATCGAAAAAATTCTGCGCCCGACTCGCGAACCGGGAGCTCCGATTGTTGTCTGGCGCGCCGACAACGAATTAGATGAAGCGGAATTTGTAGCAGGTCAAATTCATTCCTTAAAGCGCCAAAACTCCGAATACGAAAACGGCAGTAACTTTGCGATTCTCTACCGCACAAATGCTCAATCTCGCTCCTTTGAAGAAGCGTTAATGCGTTTAGACATTCCTTACAATATTGTCGGTGGGCTGAAGTTTTACGATCGCAAAGAAATCAAAGATATCCTAGCATACCTGCGGACGCTTGCCAATCCCGACGATAGCGTCAGCCTCAAACGCATCATCAATACTCCCCGCCGCGGCATTGGGGATACCACATTTTCCAAAGTCGAAGACGCTGCAACTCAATTGGGCATTCCGTTGTGGGAAATCCTCAGCGATGAATCTTCTGTCAATACTCTCGCAGGGCGATCGGCAAAAGCTATTATTAAGTTTGCCGAAATGATTGGTCGTTGGCAATCGCAAGTTGAAACTCTGCCGGCTTCGCAAATTGTCCAAGGAATTATCCAAGATTCAGGCTACATTCAAGATTTGAAAAATCAAGGAACCGAGGAAGCAGAAAATCGCATAGAAAACGTCAGAGAATTGTACAATGCAGTGCTGCAATTTGAAGAACAAAACGAAGAACCGACGCTGACATCGTTTTTAGCAAAAGCATCTTTAGCATCCGATTTAGATGACTTGCAGGAAGAAGATTCCCGCGTGTCGCTGATGACGCTGCACTCCGCAAAAGGATTAGAATTTCCCGTGGTATTTTTAGTCGGGATGGAACAGGGTTTATTTCCGAATTTCCGCAGTTTGGACGACCCGAAAGCGATCGAAGAAGAACGCCGTTTGTGCTACGTCGGCATCACTCGCGCCCAGGAATTGCTATTTCTTACCCACACTCGCGAACGCCGCCTCTGGGGAGGCTACCGGGAACACTGCACCCCTTCGCTATTCTTAGGGGAATTGCCGACACATTTGCTGGCGGGAAGTGCGAAGAAAACTAAAGCGGGGAAAACGGCTGTTTCCAAGGGAAAAACTAATAATTCAGCAGCTAATTCTGGGAATTCTCAATCGGCAGAGTGGAAAACGGGCGATCGGGTTTTTCATCATGCTTTTGGAGTTGGAGAAATTACCCATGTTTTGGGGGAAGGCGAGAGAACTAATCTGGCAATTAAGTTTTCGGGTTTGGGTCGAAAAATCATCGATCCGAGAACAGCTAAGTTGCAGCGAGTGTAATAAAAAAGTGTTGAAAACTCCCGATAGGAGTCGGCGGTTAAAACCGTTACTACACAACCTTGCGTCCGAACAGAGGGGACTCAAAAGAAATGATTCAAGACTCTCCCGTAGGGAATCGCCCCTCGATCGATCTTATCTCACATCTTGCACCATTTTCAAGAACAGGCTTTTCGGCCTGTTCCACAAGAAAATTCACTCTTTGTGGAACAGGCCGAAAAGCCTGTTCATAAAAGACTTATTAACAATAATGCAACATCGCAAGATGCCTGTTCCACAAGAAAATTCACTCTTTGTGGAACAGGCCGAAAAGCCTGTTCATAAAAGACTTATTAACAATGATGCAACATCTCATATCTTATTCGACTACCTGAGATTCCACACGCCTGTATTTACCCGCCAAACGTTCTCGACGCTGGCGGCGGTTATCAGCTTCAAATATGGCAATCGCTTCATCTAACTTCAAATTGAAAGCGTCCAACTGTCGGCAGACTTCACGCATCTTTTCAACGTGTCGCTTTCTGGTTTCAGCGTCGGGGATTCTAGGTTGTTGATTCATCGTAAGTTCCAATCCATTTTGATTTCTTGAATGCTTGCTGCTGAGGCATCGACAATTGCCTCTCCGTCTTCTATCGTTCCATACAGAAAGTTTAACGTATCCGCAGTCGCAGCGGGTTGAGATTCTGCCACCTGCTGCAAAAGCCTGTACAAACGATTGTAAGAGGTTCTCAACCTTTCCTTAATATTATCCAGGGATTCTAGTTCGGGGAGTGTCGCTTCTGTCTCGCCAAACTGCTGCATGAATATATATTCTGTGGCGGTTGTTTCGTTGAGGATTTCCACTAGCCGCCGCTGCAATGTGAAAATTGTGTTCAGGATGTCATCAGGTAGCTTTGCCATTGTCCTTAATTTTTAGGGATAACAACTTAAAACAATATATCAGAATGTTTGCTTCCTCTCATTTTAGTTTTAATCGATAGCGATATCAGTCCAAATTTACCACCTTTAAATTTGCGTTCCCTGCTTCGCCAATAACGCACTTCCATAAGCAGCCGCAGTATGAATTGGCGTTACTACAGGCACTTTTAAATAACGCTTTCTAATCGCACTCCAAACCGAATTTTTCGCCCCGCCGCCAGCAGTATAAACCTTTGTTAAAGGAGTTGCACCCAATTCTTGCAATAATTGATATCCCCGCGCTTCAATCCGCGCTATGCTTTCTAGCAAACCGTGCAGAAATTCCACTGAATCAGTGGGACGCGGTTCGAGTCGGGGCGGCAAATTCGGGTCATTAATCGGAAAGCGATCGCCCTTTTTCAACAATGGGTAATAATCCAGCAAACTCTCTTGTTCTGGATCAATTTGTGTGCTATAATTATCCAACTCAACATCAGTAAAAAAGTGTCGCAGCACCGCACCTCCGGTATTAGAAGCACCTCCAACTAACCACAAATCGCCTAATTTATGGCTGTAAATCCCGTATCTAGAATCATCTACGCGGGTATGACTTAACAGTTTGACTGCTAGTGTAGAACCGAGAGAAGTTACTGCTTCCCCTGGTAAATTGACACCGCTTGCTAAAAATGCGGCAATGCTATCGGTTGTACCAGCACAAACCATACAATCGCGGGAAAAACCGAAGCGATCGCCCACTTGAGCACTCACTTCCCCCACAGGCGTGCCCGGTGCGACAACTTGTGGCAATTCAGGAGTTGCAGCGCCCGCAATTCCCTCTATCAGCCAATTCGGATAGCACAAAGTATCAACATCGAAACCGAGTTTCAAAGCATTGTGATAGTCGCTAATTCCCAATTTTCCGTGCAGCAGAAAGGCCAGCCAGTCAGCTTGATGCAGGAAAAATGTAGGGGCGGTGCCCCCGTGCCCGCCCTCCTGCAACCACAGGAGTTTTGCCAGACTCGATGTAGCGCTTATTACTGTGTGGTTGTCGGGGGCGATCGCCCGCAACCTCTCTGTCACCGCTGCACCGCGCGCATCATTGTATAAAATCGGCTCACATACTGGTATACCGTCGGTATTGCACAGCATGACAGTGGAAGATGTGCCGTCAAGGGCGATCGCCCTTACCTGATTGCGGATTGCTGGGGGAATTTGCTCGATCACATCCCACAGCGCATTTTGCCACACCGAGGGCAATTCAGGCTGTTGTTGCCCGTTGTTGGCAAAAGTATGTTCTGTCTCACAATGTACTGTACCCTGGGAGTCGATGACAGTCGATCGGGCGCCCGTGGTGCCGAAATCTATTCCCAAATAAAGATTCATTGATTACTCCCGCGAATTTTCCTATATCTCAGAAACCGGGTTTTTTTACGAAAATCTTTCGTTGTCACCCACAGATTAGGTAAAAAACCCGGTTTCTTTGGCATTAGTGCGTAAGTTCATCGCTTAAGCATGGGGGCTAGAAACCCGGTTTCTACGAGTTTTGCGTTGAGTGACGAGAAATCTAGAAAGAAACCGGGTTTCTGAGATTATCGTGCTTCGGCATATTCACATAGCCTAGTTGGTTCGGGAATCGGTAAACCTTCCTCTCGCAATCCTTCTAAGTGAAATTCTATTGCTTCTTTAATTTGCTGCTGTACTTCCGCAAGGGTAGCGCCTGTGGCTGCACATCCGGGTAAATTCGGCGCGTAAGCTGAATAGTTATTCGGTGTTTTTTCAATGACAATCGCATAACGCATTAGTTGATACCCACGGGTGGTCAGAAACCGGGTTTTTTTACGAAAATCTTTCGTTGTCACCCACAGATTAGGCCAAAAACCCGGTTTCTTTGGCCTTAGTGGGTAAGTCGTGTCTTTGTGAAACCCATCCAATTAGCACGTAATGAAATGACTAAAATCGATAATTTCGTAAAAAAAGATTCGATAAAAAAGACTTGAAAAAAGGCTGAAATTCCTATAAATTACAGCTTACAGCTCTTGATGCGAGAGAAGAACCATAACGCCACTTCACACCCAAACCCCGGAACCCACCCCACCATCCGCACAGTTGCCTAGGGAGGTGGCCCACAGGTGCTTGTTTATTATAAGTTAGGTTTTTTGTGTCCAACCAACTGCCTCCTTTTCGCCAACCGACACGATCGCCTAGCTTGCATTCAGTGTCATAATCAACTTTACCGCCTATTTCTAACCAGATTTTTTTCTGGACACTAAAGCCGAAACGACCCTGACTATATTTTACCCACAACTGGTCGATCGTCCGCAAATCATCGCCAGGAAAATTCTCGATCGAGTTCGTATCGAACCAACCTTCCTTCTCCCGTCTAGCAGCTTTTAACATCACTTTGAATGTTTCCTGATCCGCCTCTTTCCACTTTCCTGCTGCTAATAAATCCCGGAGACGAGTATAGTCAACACCCCGCGCTGATTTAAGCGAGTCTGGTGGCGATGCCGGTGGAGGTGTTTGAGCTGATAATTGAGGTGATTGAGTACCAATATCCTGCAAAACTTCAGTAGCAGATTGATAACGTTTTTTAATAGCAGGTTGTATCATTTTATCTAAAATCTGACCCAGTTCCGAACTGACAGATGTTTTTAAGTGTTCTCGCCACACCCACTCAAACTCGCTATCATCGAATAAATCAATAGGTTCAACCTGAGTTAACAGACACAGACAAGTGACACCCAGACTATAAATATCACTCGCATGAATAGCTTTACCGTTGGCTTGTTCTGGTGCCGTATATCCAGCCGTCCCGATTCTCGTTCCCGTTAGCCCTAGAGCCGTTTGTGTCGCATATTTCGCGGCTCCAAAGTCAACTAAAACCAGTTGCCCATCTTGTCTGAGAATAATATTTTCTAGCTTGATATCCCGGTGAATTACTTGGCGGGAATGAATGAACTCGAATACTGGCAATAAATTATTAAGCAAGTCGCGAATCTGCGTTTCGCTAAAATATCCCTTAGATTCTAGTGCTTCGGCTAAATTTTCACCCTCGATGAATTCTTGGACTAAATACTGCCGTTCATCTTGACTAAAATATGCTAATAATTCGGGAATTTGAGAATGTTTACCCAACTGTTCTAGGCGTACTGCTTCCAGCTCAAATAACTCAGCAGCTTTCTGGATACTAGAAGTGCCTTGAAGTTGGGGGTAGAATTGTTTAATAACGCAGGGAGGTTTAGATGGTTTATACTCGTCAATAGCTAGAAAAGTGCGCCCAAATCCCCCTTGTCCAATAATTTTTTGGGCTCCGTAGCGATCGCCCAATAGCAGTTTATTCCCACATTTTTGACAGAATTTTGTATAGCCAGACGGGTTTTGGAATAGGCAATCAGGGTTTAGACACTGGCTCATAAAATATGCTTAGAGATTAAAGATTAAAGCTCTGGATGCGATGCCAGCGGAGATGGTGTTAAATCTGAAACAGCCGATCCGGGTAAGGACATCGCATTGCCCAAAGCGTGTAAACTTAACCCGAAAAACCGCTTCACCCGAAAGCTTGGCAGGGGTTTAAACCCCTGCCAGACAAGGCATTGTCTCTACTTAAACTTTTGTCCCGCACTCAGGACAAAACTTATTGGTCGAAACATTCTTCGCGCCGCAACTCGGACAATAAATCAACTCCGCAGATTGCAACTTGCTGCGTTCGGGCAAACCCACCATTTGAGCGTTGCTCTTACCTGGAACAACCATCGGATAGCAGTTTTCGTCCCTCGTTACCTTCACGTTCATCAGCACCGGGCCCTCGTGAGCGAGCATTTGAGCGATCGCATCTTTTAGTTCCTCCGGCCGCGAAACCAGCATCCCCTTCACGCCGTAAGCTTCAGCCAGCATCACAAAATCCGGCATCCCTACAGTCATATTAGACGACGAATAACGTTCCCCATAGAACGCTTGCTGCCACTGCCGCACCATGCCTTGCCAGCCATTATTTACAATCACAATTTTGACATTAATGCCGTATTGTGTTAGCGTTCCCAGCTCTTGAATATTCATTTGCACGCTAGCATCGCCAGCAATACAAATCACTTGCTCATTGGGTAGCGCCATTTTCGCGCCCATCGCAGCCGGCACCCCGAAACCCATCGTGCCCAAACCAGCGCTCGAAATCCAGCGGCGCGGCCCGTTGTTCAAGAATTGAGCCGACCACATTTGATGTTGACCGACATCTGTTGTGTAGTAAGCATCCGGCGCTTGAGTAGCCAACTCCGAAATCACCTCTTGCGGAGACAAAATGTCTGGGTAATGAGGCACAACTAACGGATAGTCCTGTTTCCAGTGATCGATCCTGTGCAGCCATTCCGCAGTCTGTCCGGCCTTCCCCGAAACTCCAGTTTCCCGACAGCGGCGCAGCAAATCGAGCAAAACTTGGCGGACATCTCCCACAATTGGCACGTCAGGGCCGCGATTTTTGCCCACTTCCGCCGGATCGATATCGATGTGAATCACCTTAGCGCGCGCGGCAAACTCGTCTAATTTGCCCGTCACGCGATCGTCAAACCTCGCCCCCACAGCAATCAGCAAATCGCACTCGGTAACGGCAAAATTAGCGTAAGCAGTGCCGTGCATCCCCAGCATTTTCACCGACAAAGGATGGTTTTCGTCAAAGGCACCTTTGCCCATCAGTGTTGTCGTGACCGGCAATTGGAAAAGTTCGGCCAGTTCCTTAATTTCTTCGTGGGCCCCGGCTGCGATCGCCCCGCCGCCCACATACAGCAAAGGACGCTTTGCTTCCTGCAGCAAATAGATTGCTTGATTAATCTGCCGAGGATTTCCCTTCACCGTCGGGCGGTAGCCCGGAATTCTCACCGATCCGGGTTCCACGGGCAGATAGTCAAATTCTTCTAAACCCACATCCTTGGGTACATCAACCAAGACTGGCCCCGGCCGCCCTGTACTGGCGATGTGGAAAGCTTCTGCCACAATTCGCGCCATATCTCTGGGGTCGCGTACTACATAGGAATGCTTGACAATTGGCAGGGTAATCCCGTAAATATCTGTTTCCTGAAACGCATCAGTGCCGATCGCCGCACGGGGCACCTGACCGGTAATAATTACCATCGGGATCGAATCCATGTGGGCCGTCGCAATCCCCGTCACTAAATTAGTTGCGCCGGGGCCCGAAGTAGCAAAACAAACTCCAACTTTGCCCGTAGCGCGGGCGTATCCGTCAGCCGCGTGAGCCGCGCCTTGTTCGTGGCGCACCAGAATATGTTTGATAGCGCCAGTTTCTTCGGCGCGGTAGAGTTCGTCGTAAAGTGGCAGAATTGCGCCGCCGGGATAACCAAAAATATGCTTGACACCGTGGCGGATCAAGCTGTCAATCAGAGCAAATCCACCAGTTGCACGCCTGATTGTCACTTTAGTTTTTAGTTGCACAGTATTTCCTTCCTTAAACTAATTATGTTTTTTAATGAAAGCTTTTATAGCTTGTAAAACTATAGTCATCTATAGCAATCCTAAATGATTTGTGTAATTCTTGTAGGGGCTCTCCCCACGCCCGGTTGCACCGATGCAGGCTGGGGTAGGCACGGGGAGTAGGGGTAGCACTACCCCTACATATTTTTACAACTGATGCGAGGATTGCTATATTACATGACGTGGGAGGCATGAAGTCCCTCCCCTTTCGCTTTTACTTTAAGCGGATTAACCCGCCTCGGCTGAACTACGCAGCTCCCTATCCCATCGCTAAACGCATTTGGGATTGCTTTTCTCAAAATATTATAAGACCCGTTAGCATCGGCATTAATCATCTGACTATATGATACTACCATTGTCTATTGATGTTTACAATCTTAATGATGTTTTATAATACTACTTTAATCTCAATAGTCAAATTCTGAAAATTTGACTGCTGATATTTTACAAAAAGTTTGGCGAGCGGGCGGTGTCCGAGCGATAAATTGTGGAACAGCAGAGGAAGAAAGACACAGAGGAAATCGCTGCCTCTATGTCGGTTTACCGTGATATGACGCTTCTATAGCATTCTTGATTCGGCATTCGACAAGAAAAACTAATCGTTTGAGCAATTAAGAACGTCCTAATCATCAGGGCGGTTGCTATGTTATGGATCGATCGCGAAAACCAAGCCCTCTTGCTTCTTCCTTCTTGGCAAAGTTCAGAGAACATCCTGCAAGACTTTGCGAGTATGTTTCCAAGCTGCCATGCCCATCACCGAGACCAAAAAGCCCAAACCCAGCAACACGATCCGCAAGCCCAAGTCATCGTCGCCGACGGCATTACTGACAGCATCCGTTAGCGGGCCAGTCAGTGCTAAAGGCAGGCTCAGAGCAATATTAATCGCATTGTTTTCAAATCCAAAGACTTTACCCCGCATAGATTCGGGAGTTTTTTCTTGAATCAGAGCCTGCATCGGGCCGTTAATTAAGGAAGCACCAAAACCGAACAGAGCGCTCAATCCGAATCCCACCCAAAGGTGTCTGGCAAAGGCAAACATTGCTAATACAAAACCCATCATCAAGAAACCGATTAAAGGCAGAGGTTTGTGGTGCATTCGATGACCCCAATGTCCCAAAAAGGCTGCGCCGAAGACCATTCCAATTCCCGCTGCAGCGAGTAAAAAGCCAAATTGAGTTTCTTTGAGACCTATTTTGCCTGAAAGCGCGATCGCCAGCACCTGAAGCGCCGCAAACACGGAATACAAAATGGTCAACTGCACCATCGCGTTGCTGACAAGGTGATTGTGTTTCACATACCGCAAACCTTCCTTGAGGTCTTGCCAAGGATGGACGTTTTTGCCACTGCTGCCGACATGACCTTCTTTGATCTGCATGGCATAGATCAAACCTGCTGATATCAGGTACAACCCGCCCAGCAAAAACTCTTGAGAAGCTGATCCGAAGCTGTGTTTGACCCAACTAAACAGCGGTTCGCCGATCGTCATCCCAATAATGATCCCGCCCATTGTGGACGAGGCGAACAGAGCATTTGCCGACATCAGTCCCTCTCGCCCCACAGCCAGGGGGACGGCGGCCGCTTCTGCAGGAGCAAAAAATTGCGTTACGGTAGAGATTAAAAACGTCATTGTCAACAAAACCACAAAAGCTTTGGGCAAAAACGGCAAAGCTACAATCAACCCGGCTCGAATCACGTTGCAGGCGACCAGCATTTGCTTTTTGGAAAAGCGGTCTACCACGATACCGGCTACGGAACCAAAGACGATCGCTGGCACGGTGTAGGCGATCATCACCGCTGACAGCATAGAATTTTCCGAATGTTGCCAAGAAACCGGCCAGGGTCGGTAGTCGCCGGTTTTCAGCAGAATAATCAGCAATACGTAAAAGATTTTATCCGCCACTTGGGCCAATAACTGGCCCGTCCACAAGGCGAGGAAGGGGCGATTTCTCAGTAGGGCATCAAGCCCGCTGCGGTCAGGGGGAGGGCTGGCTGGGTGCATAAGAATAGTTTAACTGACCGCCTCTGGCAATTATAGTTTTCAGCAATATGTGCAAATCTGACATAGCAAAGCGGAAACTCGGAAAACTCCTGTCTCCTGGGTTCTTTTTCTGTTTTAGCAGATCCGTGGCGGAGGGCTTGGGTCTTTTTCACTCTACCGCGATCTATCGGAGCGGAGAGCCCGCGCCTCGGGCCAATGGGAGAATATTGTTAAAGATTGGCGTGCCTCTCATCGCGAGTACAAAATAAGGTAGTATATTTTACAAAATACTTAATACTAGCAGTGATATTAAAAGATGTCACGCGATTTAAGTAATATAACGAAGGTACTAACTGTTAGGAGTGAAAAACTTGAAAAAGGTTGAAGCTATTATTCGCCCCTTTAAACTAGACGAAGTGAAAATCGCACTCGTCAATGCTGGTATTGTGGGGATGACTGTTTCTGAAGTTAGAGGTTTTGGCCGTCAGAAGGGCATGACAGAACGCTATCGCGGTTCTGAGTACACCGTTGAGTTCTTGCAAAAGCTCAAGGTCGAGATTGTTGTGGAAAACGATCAGGTTGACATGGTGGTTGATAAAATTATCGCGGCTTCCCGCACGGGCGAGATTGGCGACGGCAAGATTTTCATCTCTCCTGTAGAACAAATTATTCGGATTCGGACTGGAGAAAAGAACTTGGAGGCTATCTAAGATACTGGGGCATTGAGCATTGGGCATTGGTCTTTGGTAACTGGTCTTTGCCCAGGAAAAACCTATTTCCTGTTTAGTTCTGATACCTAAGTGTCAATATCCAATGCCACAGTTCCCCCCGGTTTTGGCTTTTTTACTCGTTAGGGGTTGACAAGGTTCGCCATTTGTGGTATGAGAGCGTGGAAGGCTCGGCCGCGGTGAGAGTGCGATCGCTTGATATCCGGTGTCATTTCGGCAAAAGTCTGTTGCTGTGCGGGTACGTAGAAAATGGGGTCATATCCGAAACCTCCCGTACCGCGAGGAGTGTGCAGGATTTCGCCTCGGCAAATTCCTTCTACTTGCAGGGCAATTGTACCGTCGGGACGGGCGATCGCGATCGCGCAAACAAATTGTGCTTCCCGGTTTTGTTCGCTTCCCAATTCTTTGAGAAGTCGAGATATCCTGTCAGCATCGGTTTTCCCGTAGCGCGCGGAGTAAATCCCAGGTTGGCCGTTGAGTGCATCTACCATTAAACCAGAATCATCGGCGATCGACCATTTGCCCGTTGCTTTTGCGACTTCAGACGCCTTCAAGCAAGCATTAGCAATAAAAGTTTCGCCTGTTTCCTCGATGTCCAACTCTTCCGGTTTGAGATCCAATTTCCATCCCAAATCCTGAAGATAAACTTGCATTTCCTTGAGTTTACCCGGATTGCCCGTAGCGACAACTAGCAATTTGCGATCGGTCATTATTTCTATTAAAACTTACGGCTCTATATTAACAAAAGATTGGAAAAATGGTTGCAACAAAATTCCCAAAATCTTATCAACATCTTGAATATAGTATTCAATCGGATCGATATAAACAGTAGTTTCCTCCAAAATCAAGAATTTCCAGTTAGTTCCCGTCGTCACCGCGCCGTAAATGCGATCGACCTCAGTGTCTTGGTTTTGATTGAAACATTGGGCCGCTACCATTGCCGCTACGCATTGACCCAAACCCCCAATGATATCTTCCTTTTTTGCCTCAAAAATTGTTATAACCGGAGCACTGATGAACAATTGTTCTGAAGAACCGCTAATAATATAATCGCAAAATCCTTGCAAACCTCTTTCTGGATCGACAGTAAAATCCTTACCGGAAAAAAGAGAAACTCGTTTGTTTAACAATCGCCGGACTTCTGCTAATATCGGCGCAATCAAAAATTCTGAACGAGCTTTTTCTGTGGAAATAAAAGTTGCTAGCGGTACATAATCAATCAGGATTGTTGTTAAAATTTCTGATGGTGAAACTGGTTTTGTGTCGGCAAATAAATTGCGAGTTTCATCTAAGGTTAATCCAAAATCTTTTTTGACTCTCGCAAGGCTGAAATCGCTGTATGCCATTTGCTTGTATCCTAAAAATAACCTGATATAGCCGCCATACTATTTGATTTCTGAACAAGATTTTTTTACCGCAGAGGGCGCAGAGGACGCAGAGAAAGAGAGATTTGAGATCGAGTCATCTGCGTTCATCTGCGTTGATCTGCGGTGGAAAAGTCCGATTAATTATGCGCCCAATTTTTCGCCCAGTTTAAGTTTTTCATGACTTCTTTCAATGTCGCTGCTTCTGAATACAGCCGCAACACTGGTTCGGTTCCGCTAAACCGAATTAACAGCCAACTTCCGTCTGCTAAACGAAATTTATATCCGTCCACTTTGTTGCAATCTACAACTGCTTTGCCGGCGATTTCTGTTAAGGGTTGATTTTGCAGCAGGGACAGCAAACGCGACCTTTCTTCCATGTTTGCTAGGTGCAAGTCTATTCTGTCATACGCTGAAGTAAAGCTTGTTTCTTGTTGCAGTCGGCTGTAAATTTCGCTTAAGTCTTCGCCGGATTTGACAACTGCTTCTAATAAGTACAGCGCTGACAGCAAAGCATCTCGTTCGGGTATGTGTGTACCGTAGCCAATTCCTCCCGATTCTTCGCCGCCGACTAAGACTTGGGTGGTCAACATTCGATCGGCTATATACTTGTAACCGATCGGCGTTTCAAATAATGGCAAGTCGTACAGCTTGGCAATTTTAGGAATTATGTCTGAACCGCTGACTGTTTTGATGACTTCCCCGGTCCAGCCGCGCCGTGAAGCTAAATGTTCGATTAAGATGGGAACTAGGATTTGTGAACTGAGGAAGTTGCCGCTAGAGTCAACGGCTGCAATTCGATCGCTATCTCCGTCAAATACAAATCCAATGGACAAACCAGAACTTTTTCGCTGGTGAGTACGCATCACCCGAAATAACTGCGACAGGTAGCGCGGCAAAGGTTCCGGTGCACCGCCACCAAACAGCGGATCTCGATCGCTGTTGACTTCATGTACTGTTTCTTCTAAAATTTGAGCTAGTCCTCCTGCTGCGGCCCCGTGCATTACATCTACAAATACTGTAATTTTGCCGCTGGCGATCGCTTCTTTAATCGCCTCAATATCTACCATTTCCCGCAAGGTTTTGCAGTAAGCTGGCCAAGGATTGAAATTATCCAATTTGCCGGGAGTTGCTGAAATTGCCGCCGGATTTTCGAGTTTTGCTTCTATCTGTTGAGTAACTTCGGGCGAAACTGAACCGCCAAATCCGCCCTTGACTTTTAACCCTAAATATGCACCGGGATTGTGGCTGGCTGTCAGGACGATCGCACCCAAAGCATTTAATTGTTTGGCAGCTAAACTGAAAGCTGGAGTGGGGGCGTAGGATTCGCTCAGCAGCACGTCAAATCCTGCGTTTTGGACGGCAACAGCCGCTGTGAAGGCAAATTCTTCAGCCAGAAATCGGCGGTCGTAACCGACAATTACGGTACCGCTGCTGCCATCGCTGCTGCCGGTTTGTGCGAGAACTTGTGCCGCTAAGGGAGCGACTAACGCTACGCGATCGAATGTAAAATCGTCAGCAATGATGCCGCGCCAGCCATCTGTACCGAATTTGATAGGAGGATTCATTTAGTCACAAGTCATGAGTCACCCGTCTATTTTATGGGTTTATCAGTCGATCGTCATCCGATTTTAGATTTTAGATCGGTCCTGGACGCACTCCGACAAAGAAACCGGGTTTTTTACCGAATTTACGGTGCGTAACGAAATATATCGTAAAAAAAACCCGGTTTCTGGACCTCATGCTTGATTACAGCCACCAAGAAAAAAGTGAATGACTAATGACTAATGACTAATGACTAATAACTAATGACTAAAAGAATGCCGGTTGGTGGCGGATCAAATTCAGGAATTCTTCGCGAGTTTTCTGTTCCTCTTGAAACACGCCCAACATGGCACTCGTAACCGTCCAAGCACCAGGTTTTTGCACACCCCGCATCGTCATGCACATATGGCTGGCTTCCATTACTACAGCTACTCCCTGCGGTTCCAATATTGTCTGAACTGCTTCAGCAATCTGGCGTGTCAAACGTTCTTGCACCTGCAATCGGCGGCTGTACATTTCAGCAATTCGGGCTAATTTACTCAATCCCACTACTTTTTGGTTGGGAATGTAAGCGACATGAACTCTACCCATAAACGGCAGCATATGGTGTTCGCACATACTGAATACGCTGATGTCTCGTACCAGTACCATTTCGTTGTGGCCTTCGTCAAAGATAGCGCCGTTGAGGAGTTCTTCTAGGGATTGACTGTAACCGCTGGTGAGAAACCGCATTGCTTCTGCTACCCGTTTTGGGGTTTTGAGCAATCCTTCCCGTTCAGGATCTTCTCCTACTCCCAGCAGCATTGTGCGAACAGCCTCCATCATTTCTTCCATGCCTACTTCTGATGGTTTGGGCACGCTGGATTCTTGACCGTGGGAGGAATTGCGATCGGGTCGAGTTGGGATGCGCGGGGTGTTGTTGTCTGCGGTTTGTAACAGTTTCATGCTGTCAGTCGAGAGAGAGTTCGACCCATTGGAATCGGCGGAAGATGCAATTGTCATAACAAGTTGGTGTGAGGGTGAATCGATTTTCGATTTTCGATTTTAGATTTTCGATTGGGGGATATATAGCCTTTCTCAAAAATGTGAGGTACGAATTTTGACCTGGAAAGCTTGACATTACAGGGTTTCTGTATACCTCATTTATCTGAGAACCGCTATAGCTAGAGATTCAAAGATTGTTGAATTCGAGAAAAATCCAGCAGTCTAAAATCTCAAGTTCACAAAACTCCTGCGTTGGACATGAGCGTGATTTCTTCAATTACTGCACTCGCTGGTAACTGAACTGCGTGCAGAATTGATTGGGCGACGATTTCTGGGGTTAACATGGCGCTGCGATCGAAGTCGGCGTCCACGGTGTCTGTGTCCCACATAGGAGTGTTGACAGAACCCGGACAGATTGCTGTTACGCGAATTCCGTGAGCCCGTTCTTCGGCGGCTAAGGTTTTAGACAAAGCCATGAGACCAAATTTGCTAACGCAGTAGGCTCCCCAGTTGGGGAAGGTTTGGGTGCCGGCGATCGAGGAAACGTTGATGATGATTCCCGATCGGCGATCGCGCATTGAGGGCAAAACTCCTAAAATGCACTGCCAAACGCTAGTCAGATTGAGGTCTAGAACGCTTTGCCAGTCGGTTAGGGAAGTTTCCGTCAAGGAGCCGGTGTAGCCCATGCCAGCGCTGTTTACCAGGATATCTACGGCACCCAATTGAGCTGCGATCGCGCTGATGCTGCTTTGCACTTGCTCAATTTTTGCCAAGTCTAAGGGATAAGCTTCTGCTTTCACTCCGACTGCTCGGGCCGCTGCGGCAACGGCTTCTAAGTTTTCCGACTCTCGGCTAACTAAGGCCAGATTTATGCCTTCGGCGGCGAACGCTAGAGCCGTCGCTTTGCCAATACCGCTGCTGGCTCCGGTAATCAGAGCCTGCTTTGTTGTTGGATGGTTCATTCAATGTCCTAATACTTTCCCTCGGCAACTCCCTACAGCGTTGCAGCCTTCATCGGCAAATTAGACAACTGTCTGCTGCGGGTGATAACAGTTAATTATGAGATAAACATTAAGAACTGTTAAGCCGTGTCACCTGAGAAATTATAACACTGCTGACAGATCCGCAGAATAATGAGCTGTGAGTTATGAGTTTAAAGTTAAGAATTTTTAACTCATAACTGATAACTCTGAATCGATCGGCTCAAGCCGCAATTTCAGTGAATACACCGATGTGGCGAAATTTTTGATACCGGAGTTCGCGTCGCTGCTGACCCGTAAGCTGGGTTAGTTCTGCTAAGTTTTCTAACAAAGCTTGTTTGAGTATGGAGGCAGCTTTGAGGGGATTCGAGTGAGCGCCGCCGATCGGCTCTGGTACTATTTGATCGAGAATGCCGAGGTTTTTCAAATCCCAGGAAGTGATTTTGAGAGCTTCTGCGGCCAAGTTAGCTTTACCGGAGTCTTTCCAGAGAATCGCCGCGCAAGCTTCGGGGGTGGCGACGGTGTAGACGGAATGTTCTAACATTAACAGCCGCTCGCCGACGCCGATACCCAATGCGCCGCCGGATCCGCCTTCGCCGATGACGGTGCAAATAATGGGAACGTCGAGGCGAAACATCTCGCGGAGGTTACAGGCGATCGCCTCTCCCTGTCCGAGCTGTTCTGCTTCTAAGCCCGCCCAAGCCCCCGGAGTGTCGATAAAGGTGAAAATTGGCATGGAGAAGCGATCGGCGTGTTCCATCAAGCGCAGGGCTTTGCGGTAGCCGCCGGGAGCAGCCATGCCGAAGTTGCGGGCGATATTGTCTTTTGTGTCGCGCCCTTTTTGATGGCCGATGATGACTGTGGGACGCCCGTCTATGCGGGCAATTCCGCCGACGAGGGCCGGGTCGTCTCCGCCGCGCCGATCGCCGTGAAGCTCGAGCCACTCGTCGCTAATTGCCTGAATGTAATCGAGGGTGCTGGGGCGGCGCGGGTGACGGGCCAGTTGCAGCCGCTGCATGGGGGACAAGCTGCTGAAAATTTCTTGTCGCAGTTGGGCGGAACGCGCTTCGAGTTTGCGAATTTCGTCGGTGACATCGACGCTGTTTTCGGCGGCGAGTTCGCGAATCTGGTGAATTCGGGTTTCGAGTTCGGCCAGGGGCTTTTCAAAATCTAAGAGTAAGGGTTTACGGTCTGGGTTTGGCACGCTGATAATTTCTATAAGGTTTTAAGGTGAAAGTCGATCGACTATTTCCCGATCCTACCCTGTCAGGGGATGCTGAAAAAGAGAGGAAATTTGGAAGTTTTGAATTTTAAATTTTGTATGAGATCAAATTTGGTCACATCATCATTATCATATAGCGCGAGCCGGAAGCTAGCGCTGCACTCCGAAAAATATTATTCTGATGCCAAATAAAAAGTCAACTATTAAATTTTCAAATTTAACAGTTGACTTTTAACATCAAACTGACATTAATAAAGGTCTGAAACCGTGCTTGACAGAAATATGACCGATTTGCTCCATCTTTTCCACAGTAATTTGATTCCGTCCCCAAGAAAAATTGGTATACATTTTTTCAAATTCCAGCAGCATTGATTCAGCAAAACAGGCAAACAACTGTCGGCCCGGCACATCCATATTGACAATCTTCATGATTTTCCACTCAATATCGAGGGAATGCTCCACAATGCCGCCATTGAGTACGTAAATTCCGGGATGCTGAACCTGAGTTGCCAAATTTTTCGGATAGCCACCGTCAATCAATAAACATGGTTGCTTCAATGTCTTAGGGTCAATTTCTACTCCCTTGGGCATACTGGCTACCCAGACTACAATATCCGCTTGGGGCAGGGCTTCTTCCAAGTCCATAATTTTCCCTCGACCCAATTCTGATTGCAAATCTTGCAATCGTTCTTTGTCGCGGGCGATGAGCAACAATTCTGCTACATTTGTTTTAACATTGAGCCAGCGACACACAGCACTGCCAATATCGCCAGTAGCACCACAAACCGCTACCGTGGCTTTTGAAAGTTCAATCCCCAATTTAGGGGCTGCTTCTTCTACTTGGCGGCAGAGGATGTAAGCTGTGTGAGTGTTACCAGTGGTGAAGCGTTCAAACTCCAACTTGAGATTGCGAATTTGCTTAATTTGCTGCAAGTTGAAAGTCTCAAAAATGATCGAAGAAAAGCCGCCCAAAGCAGTGATGTTAATCCCGTTTTTTTGAGCGTGTGCCATCGCATTAAGGATTTTGCGAGTAGCTGCTTTAATCCGGCGAGTTGCTAGCATTTCTGGCAAAAAACAGGACTCGACATAGCGACCTTCTATTTTTTGTCCAGTGATGCTTGTTACCGTGATCTGATCAACTATTTGGGGCGGTGCGCTGCACCAAAAATCGAGACCTTGATCGGCATATTCTGGATAGCCCAGCTCGTTAGCTACTGATTGGGCGTGTTCTAAGCTGGTTAAGTGACCGATTAGACCAAACATTAAGTTGTCAAATGAAGGAAGATGGAAGGTGGAAGATGGAAGATGGAAGATGGAAGATGGGAAGATTAAAAATTTATATTTTAAAATGAGTTATCCCATTTTTAATTTTTAATTTTTAATTTTTTTCCCATTCCTTATTTCCAAGTTAACTAGGCTGCGAGGCCTTGTGCTGACATCCGCATGATATCGCGGTTGTTAAAGCCTATGTTGCCTAGGGCTTCGCCGTAGGCAATCATAAAGTCTTCGATTAAAGCGTCTTTTTCCATTCCCAAGACGCGGGCATCGTCTGCGACAGAGTTTAGCAGTCTCCAGATGATGGGCAGGTTTTGGCGGTTGGCAGCTTCGAGTTCGGCTTTGGATTCCTCAAAGTGAGCCTGCAGCCAGACTTCCCCAAAGTTGAGGTGGCTGTATTCTTCTTTGACGACGCCTTCGGTGATTTTGCGAGCAAAGTCATCGGCGACGGGGATGTAGATGTTGTAAGCTGCGATCGCAAAACACTCGATAATTAGCGATTGAATCAACAAGCAAGTTACAATCTGACCTTCGGCCGCTGCCGTTTGGAAGTTTCTGTGCAATTCCGAAAAGAACTGCTTGGCAAATGCCATGTCGGGCGTGACTTTAAGATTCCTGCCACAAGCTTGGAAGCCTTTCATGTGGCGGTTCTCCATCTTGGACAAGCCAACTAACTCTGCTTTTTTGTCCGCCAACAGTTCGGCCAGTGTCAGGTAATTATCGTGAGCTTCTTGTTCGCCTTCAATCACAATGGCGTTGATGCGGCTGTAAGCATCTTTGTAAGTTTCGGTTTGAAAGTCAATTGTTGGGCTGGCCTCAAGCTGGGGCATAGATATGTAGTCTCCTTATATAAGCTTGCGGGATGTTGGGAAACCCCTTTAAAATGGGGGGTCAGTGACAGTACACTTTACCTATTTTGAACGCACCCCATCTAAATCACAGATTATAGCTGAGGATGCTTTCGACAAAGAACTTTTCTTTGACGTTCCGGGAAAAACTGGCGTCAAGCGTGCGTGTTTGCCGGACTTTTGCCGTCGAACACTCCAGAAAGACTATCGCTAGAATGCTATCTATTTACTAATTACTTGAATTAGTCGTTAGTCGATCTTTTGCCCGGAAATAGATGATAGAAATACGGTCTATGTCTCCACCTTTCAGGGTTTTACAGTACCAACTCTATCTATAACATTATATCCTAATCACAACTTCCTCCCTAGGTACTCCTTCTTTCCTTCTACGACTATTATGTTGTTGTATGGGAATCGGGGATGCGATCGGGTTGGAGAACGTCACAGGCTTATTATTTTAGGTTAATTCACAAATTTATGGGTAAATCCTTTGACAGGTCTCATGCGCTGGAACTGCTGAGTTTTATTTTGTTGCTGGCGGGTGCTGCGCTGGTGCTGCTGCCACTGGCTGCTGTATTTTGGGTTTCATTATCACCATCTGGTGTCGGTGTCAAGGCTGCAGGCCTGACTTTTGCAAACTATCAGGAGGCTTGGCGACGGGGCAATTTTTTGTTGGCATTCCTTAATTCTACTCTAGTGGCGATCGCAGTGACGGGTTTTCAGGTTGTAACTTCTGCTTTGGCCGGTTACGCCTTGGCCAGGCTGAAGTTTCGCGGGCGACAGGCGATTGTGTTGGGGGTTTTGGCGACGCTGGTAATTCCGTTTCAGCTTTTGGTGATTCCGATTTTCTTGGTTTTGAAGTGGGGCCATCTGCTGAATACTTACGGGGCGCTGATTTTGCCGACGGCGGCTAACGGTTTTGGGATTTTTCTGCTGCGCCAGTATTTTATGACAATTCCCGCGGAGTTAGAGGAGGCGGCAATGCTGGATGGGGCTAACCGCTGGCAGGTTTTGTGGCAGGTGATGTTACCTTTAGCCCGCCCTGCTTTGGTGACGCTGTTTTTGTTTACGTTTATCGGGGAGTGGAACGATTTGTTTAAGCCGCTGGTGTTTACGACGCGGCCCCAGTTGCGGACTGTGCAGTTGGTTCTGGCCGAATTTCAGGAACAGTTTACTAGCAGTTGGCAGTTGTTGATGGCGGCGGTGGTAATTGGAACAGTGCCGGTGGTGTTGCTGTTTTTGGCCGGTCAGCGACAGTTTATTCGAGGGATTGCGGCAACGGGGATTAAGAATTGAGTTGGAAATGCTTGGCAATTAAGTTTGTAGTCAGAGGTTGAACCATTCTCAAGAACAGGCAAGATGCTTGTTCCACCAATACTAAATGTTCTTGTGGAACAGGCCGGAAAGCCTGTTGCTGACATTGGTTCCAGAGGTGAGTTTGTAGTGAAGGAGGCGATTGAAATCGCTACTATACAAACGAAGTCCACTTTAAGCGGACTAACAGATAAAGGGCAGATCAAAGCTGTATTATGTGAATCTATGCAAAAGCTCGGTTTGTTCTTATTTGTCCTATCTTTTCTGCCCTGGCTGGCAGTCTTATTTGTTGTGCCCTTCCTGGGGCTGGACATTACCCAAAAAACTACTTTATCTTTCGTTCTGGCTGTTGGGGCGGAAGTTTGTTTTTGGATTAGCGTAGTGCTGTTGGGGAAAGAAGTAGTTACCAAATATCGGCGTTATTTGCATCCCCGATATCTTTGGAAAAAATCAAAAATTTTAACCGCAGATGAACAGGAATCGACGCAGATAATGAGCCGTGATGTTGGCTTTTATCTGCGGTCAAAGTTGAGCTATTCGCTGAAAATTTGCAAGCGAATAGAGCGTTCTCCGTCTCCGAAATCCACTTCAATCTTTTCTCCCGAAAGACTGTCCAAGCATCCCAAAAGCAACCGCAAATTGGGTGTGCTTGCTCCTGTATCCACGTACAATCTATCTGCCAAACTGCCTAAGCGTTTCCAAATGGTGTAGAGTTTGACTACTGCTTGTTCTAGCTGTGCGGCTTGTTTTACAACGTCGGCGGTGGTTCCCAAACAGCCTACTCGCAAAGATTCTTCTAAGGCCATTTCCATATCTAAGTGAGACTGATTGAGAGCTTGCACTTGGGCGGCGGCGTCGAGATATTTTGATAAGTTCTTGGCGTCGGATGTTAGCTGTTTAACAGTATCTACGTCGGGATTTTCTGCTACTTCTTTTTGAATTTCGCTTTGGTGAGATGGAGAGAGTTTCTCCATTTCTTTCACTAAAGGAGCGAGGTAGCGGGAAGGTAGAGAACCTGTAGATGCTTTTTCTTTGACTTCTTCTGGCAATAAATCTGAGTTCATTGCCATCCATTCGTCGGAGAGTTGTTTGACTTCGCGGCGGGTGATGCGATCGCCATTTGCTGCGGCATCTGTTACCATTTGCTGGACTTCGGGAGATGCTTTGGCTGTTTCTACAAAGGCTCTTTTGCTGAAGTTTCTAATGGAATCTGGGTCTAAATCTCCTTGCTGAATCAGAGTGTCGGCACTATTAGCTAATTCTATCAAAGAATAGGCTTGACTTTTGCCAATTTCTCTTTCTTTGAGCCAGTTCAAAAACCCTGTACCGCGTCCTTCGCCGCCTTTTTTTTCTCTGTCTCGGACTGTTCGGAGAATGCGTCCCCGCCAGATGTCGGTTTGCAAGTCGAAGCGATCGCACACTTTCCAGGCATTGTCAACCTGATTGTCAAAATCAAAGTCTGGTATTTGTTCGTCTTCGGGGTCTGGCAATTGGAAATTGATATCGGTAAAGCCGTTGAGGGCTTCTGCAAGTTCTGCGGGATTTAGGGGGACTTCAGCCATTAGAAAAAATTTGTGTAGTGCAACAGCCGGTTTAATTGATAACTAGCACGGGTTGACAGTTGAGACGCTATATGTAGCGGTAAGGTAGGCAAGATTTACCTACTAATAGAGCTTTTGTGCAAGTCATATCATTATTGCACGATGGGGGGCGATCGCTACCTGTACAAAAAATCTTCTCCGAGAGTTACCGCACAGCGTCGCAACAATCAAAAAGCCCGTGGCACAGATAGTCGGATATTTTGCAACAATAACCACTAACCGGATAGTTAAAGGAACTAATTACCCACTACAGCGGCGATACTTTATCGCGTTCAACCTCCTCGCCTGGAGTCGTTTTGCCGTTCAAAGTTGTACCATCACCGGGTAGATTTGTTAATCGATCGCGCTTCCGAAAGCGATCGCGAGTCGAGACAATGACCACATACAGCACCGGCACCATAAACAAACTCAAGAAAGTAGAAACAACCATCCCCCCCGCGATCGCATTCCCTAGCGATCTACGACTTGCAGCCCCCGCACCTTCCGGGTTAATTAGGGGAGCAATCCCCAAAATAAATGATAGAGAAGTCATCAAAATCGGTCGTAAACGCTCTTGAGAAGCCTCCACTGCTGCCTTAGTAATTGAATATCCCTGCTCCCGCAACTGGTTAGCAAACTCCACAATTAAAATCGCATTTTTACTTGCCAATCCAATCAACATCACCAAACCAATCTGGCAATAAACATCATTCGCCAACCCCCGCAACGACTGAGCTAAAAGTGCACCTAAAATCGCTAGAGGAACCGATAGCAAAATAATGAAAGGATCGACATAATTTTCGTACTGAGCAGCCAAAACCAAGAACACAAAAATCAGCCCCAAACCAAAAATAATTGGTGCTTGACCCCCCGACTCAATTTCTTCTAAAGAACTCCCCGACCATTCATATCCAAAACCCGACGGCAAAACTTCAGCCGACACCTTTTCCATCAATTTTATCGCCTGTCCAGAACTCGAGCCCGGAGCCGGGGAGCCACTAATTTCAATTGACCTATATAAATTGTAGTGGTTAACAGTTTGCGCTCCCACCACCGGAGTTATTTTCACCAAATTGCTCAAAGAAATCATTTCATTTTTTCCAGAGCGGACATACAATTTCCCAATATCTTCAGGGTTATCACGAAACTGTTTATCCGCCTGAACATACACCCGATAATTGCGCTGCTGCAGATTAAAATCATTCACATACTGAGAACCAAGAGCCGTTTGTAACGTACTGAAAACATCATTAATCGGAATATCTAGAGCCTTAGCTCGATTGCGGTCAACTTCCACAAGTAACTGAGGCGTATTCGCAGCAAACGTACTAAATACCGCCTGCAATCCGGGCGTCTGATTCGCCTGCTTTAAAATCCCGCCCATCGCCTGAACTAGAGAATCTAAACCGCTGTTCCCTTTGCGGTCTTGCAATTGAAATTGGAAGCCGCCAAATTGACCTAAACCTTGAATAGCCGGCGGATTCACCGGGAAAATTCTCGCTTCTGGAATCGCGAAAAACTTACCCTGCAATTTACCAATAATCGCTTGTACGGTTTGAGCTTCACCTTTCCTTTCTTTCCAGGGTTTAAGGGTAGTAAATATAATCCCCTGGTTGGAACTATTACCACTAAAACCAAAGCCACCTACCGAAAAAGTACCCACCACTTCAGGAACATTGAGGATTTCTTGTTCAACTCCATCCATCACCTGCTGGGTGTATTGCAGCGAAACGCCTTGAGGCCCTTGAATAATTGTCAGAAAATAGCCCTGGTCTTCCTCTGGGATAAATGCTGTTGGTACTGCTAAATAAAGCCAAGCGGTGAATCCCAGAGAAGCAATAAACAACAGGGTAACAAGGGTTTTAAATCGTGTTAAGAATATTAAGGACTCTCTATATTTCTTTTGCATCCAATCAAGAAAAATATTAATCCGGTTAAAAACCCAACCCAACGGGCCGCCAAACTTCTTACCTGGGCGCAGTAATATAGCGGCAAGTGAGGGAGTAAGAGTAACCGCCATAAAGGTAGAAAGCAGCACTGAAAAAGCAATTGTCAGGGCAAATTGTTTATAGAGTGCTCCCGTTGTCCCAGGGAAAAATGCCACGGGTACGAACACGGCCATCAATACTAAGGAAGTGGCAATTACAGCACTAAAAAGTTCCCGCATTGACTCGGAAGCTGCTTGGCGGGCATTCATACCTTGGCGGACTAGACGGTCAATATTTTCGACTACGATGATAGCGTCATCAACCACTAAACCTGTTGCTAAGGTAAGACCAAATAGAGACAAACTGTTAATCGTAAATCCGAATGCTTTGATAAAAGCAAATGTCCCAATCAAGGAAATGGGTATTGTGAGGGTGGGAATAATCGTAGTGCGCCAATCTTGCAGGAAAACAAAAATAACTATCACCACTAGCAAGACTGCTTCAAACAGAGTTTTGACTACTTCTGCCATTGACTCTTGGACAAATTGAGTCGTATCTAGTGCGGTTCTATGTATCACCCCCGGAGGGAAGTTTTTCGCTAATTTCTCCATTTCTGCTTTGACGGCTTGGGCAACATTTAGAGCATTACTTCCGGGTAATTGGTAAATCCCTAAACCCACCGCGTCATTCCCTCGAAATCGCAGAAAAGAGTTATAATTTTCTGCTCCTAATTCTGCTCTACCGACATCTTTTAACTTAACTAAAGTTCCATTTGCTTCGCTTTTAATAACTAGGTCTTCAAATTCTGTGGGGCTTTTGAGACGACTTTCTGCACTCAAATCAATCTGATACATTTGCCCTTCTGGGGCGGGTTCTTGACCAATTCTTCCTACTCCAACTTGCAAGTTTTGTTCGTTAATTGCTCTTGTTACATCTTGCATTGTTAGATTACGAGCCGCTAATTTATTGGGATCGATCCACAGGCGCATAGCATAGCGTCTTTCCCCAAAAATTCGCACGTCGCCCACGCCTTTTACTCTCTTTAAAGTGTCTGCTAAATAGAGGTCGGCGTAGTTGCTTAAAAATATGGTATCGTATTCTTTATTTTCGGTAAATAATCCTATAGCCAGCAGTAGGCTGTTAGATTGTTTTGTAACTGTAACTCCTGTGCGTTGTACGGCATCGGGGAGTTGTGGCTGAGCGACTGCAACTCGATTCTGCACATCGACGGCGGCGATATCTTTGTCGCGGGAAGTATCAAAGGTGGCTGTAATGGTGCTAGTTCCACTGTTAGTGCTACTGGAAGTTAGATATTTCAGTCCTTCAATGCCGTTGATTTGCCTTTCTAGGATGTTTGTTACCGCATTTTCGACAACTTCAGCATTGGCACCGCTATAGTTGGCTGTGACGTTGATTTGGGTGGGGCTGATGTCGGGGAAGCGTTCGATCGGCAATGTGGGAATGCTTATTGCGCCTACCAAAACAATAATTAAGGCGCAGACGCTAGCAAAGACTGGTCGTTTAATAAAGAAATCTGCAAACATTATTTGGGTAATGGGTAGTTGTTAGTTGATAATTGCTAATTCCTAATTGCACTTGCGTCAAAAATTAAAATAGCCCCCTTTTTTAGAGCGGAGCAATCAAGTAGTTTCACGTAAGGTACGTAGTTGCCCTTTAGCGCTCTTAATTTACCTATTAAGAGCGCTAAAGCGCAACAACCTACCTTATTTTTGGCTTGCTAATGGTAATTTTTCCCCTGCTCCTTTCCCTTCCTCTTGAGCCATAATGGGAGCGCCGTCTGTCAGGTTAAGGATGCCTGCGGTAACAATTTTTTCGCCGGCTTTCAAACCTTCGATAACTTGATAATTATTCCCCTGAATGGCTCCCAATTTCACGGGCTTTTGCCGCGCTACTAAAGGTGGCATTCCAGGTTTTGGCTGTTCCGGCTGTTGAGCTGTGAAGACAAAAGTTTCCCCCCCTAAACGAGTAACTGCTGTTACTGGAACTAAAATTCCGGGGTTCTGTTTCCAGATGACTTTAGCTTTTACAAACTGGAGATTAAGTAGTTCGCCGGTGGGGTTGGGAAAGGTGGCTTTAGCTAAAATTGTTTGGGAATTGGCGCTGACGTTGGGGGAGATAAAACTGATTTGACCGATCGCGATCGCCTTACCTTGAGCATCGAGCATTTGTACTGGCAACCCTAAGCGTAATTGAGGCATCCGTTCCAAAGGAATTGATAACCGCAAGTCTAGCAATTGGTTCTCTGTCAGGGTGGCGATAGCGTTGCCTTTTTGCAAGTAATCACCTACTTTCACTGGTATGTCGCCGATGACTCCTGCGAAGGGGGCGATGACCGCAGTTTCTTGTAGTTGTACTTCAAAGCCGCGCACTTGAGCCGCGGCCTGGGCAACTTGCGCTTCAGCTTGATCGAGCTGTTCTTGGCGGGTGCCGTTGGCTAACTGGGCTAATCTACTCTTGGCTTGTGCGACTTCTGCTTCGGATGCAGCTATTTCCTCTGGGCGCGAACCGTTTTGCAATTGTCGCAAAGCTTGCCGCTGCTGTTGCAAGGCTGCTGTGCGACGCTCGATCTCGGCTTGTCTGTTCTTTTGTCGCTGCTCAAACCGCCTTTGAGCTTCTCGGAGATTGGCTTTGGCGCTGCCTTCTTTTTGGGTGTATTGCTCAAGGGTGTTCGCGGATTCTGCACCTTCTTTTGCCAAGGCCTCATATCTGGCAAGTTGCTGGCTGGCTAACTTTGCTTCGGCTGTGCTTGCTTCTATTTGCGCTCTTGCTTGGGCGATTTCTTCTAAGAGGCTACCTGTTTGGGCGTCGGCGAGGTCGGCTTCAGCTTGGCTAACGCGGGCTTGGGCTTGACCAATTTCTTCTGGCCGAGAGCCCGATCGCAGTTGGGCGAGGTTGGCTTGGGCTTGGGCGACTTGGGCTTGAGCTTGGGCGATTTCTTCGGGCCTGGCTCCTGCTTGCAATTCGGCTAAGTGGGATTGAGCGCGGATCAGGTTGGCTTGGGATTGCCTCAAGTCCGCTTGGGCGCTGTCGCTTTTCATGCGGGCGATGGCTTGCCCTTGATTTATGAAGTCGCCGGCTTTGACAAAAATCTCCGTGACTAGCCCTTCTGCTTCGGGTTTGATTTGTACCGAACGCTTGGCTTCTAAGCTGCTAACAAATTCGGAAGCATCTTCGACTGAGCTGGTTTGTACGGCTGCGATCTTGACTGGTATGCCTGGGGGTTGGGCGGCGGCTGCCTGTTGCGGTGCGCGAGTCTGGCCTGATTGCCACGAGTACCAGCCGAAACCTGCTGCGCCTGTGGCGATCGCGAGCGCGGCAATTAGGGGCCAGCGCGATCGTGGTTTAGCAACAGGTTCCGGGCGATCGACAACGGCGGGAAAATCCTCTGGTAGATCGCTGTCTGCATCGGTTGGGTGCAGTTCGGGTGTGGCAGGTTTTTGCTCTTCTGTTTCAACGACGGATTCTGGGGATTTAGAATAACTCATGGGCAGCACCACTTAGATTTTTTTTAACTTCTGACTGAGACTTGGGCGAAATCTTTGATTCTCCGGCGTTCCCCTCCAACAAGGGGGAATAATGACAAGGGATTTTAAACAGGATGGAATCGGGAAAGTCTCTTTTTAATGGGGTTGGGGTATGTGCAGGGCTTTAGTCTCATCACAGTTAGCCAAGCCTAGGGGTGATTATTTTTAGGAAAGCTTCTTGTTATTTCTCAAAAGTTACGATGGCAGGAATGATTGCACATCCTTCTTACGAGTCACCTGAGTGGGTGAGTTGGAAGGATTTTCCCTTGGATTCAGCGGATTCAGCGGAGGTTGGGGAGTCACGCACTCGGGCGATCGCGCTTTTTTCCTTGGCTAGTTGCTCGGTTAACCACTCAATCTCTGAGGCCAGCACTGACTTGCAGCGATCGCGAGAAGCGAATTGATAGTCGTCGGTTAGTGGATATTCGCTCTTGAGGCTTTCGATGTAGTCTTGCCTGGTGTAACAGGCTCGCAAGCGGTGTTCCAATAGCTTCAGCCGTTCTGCCGGTTCTAAGTCGCCAAAAAAGAAAAACTTGATTTGGAACCGGGAACCACTGTTAACCCAGCTTTCTTGAGGGTGTTCGAGCATTTTTTGCCGCCACAGTTCGCGCCCTTTGGGGGTAATTCCGTAGATTTTGCGCGGACAGCCCGCATCTCCGGCTTCTTCGGCTATTACCGAAATCTCCCCTCGCTCTTCCAAGCGCTTCAGCAGCGGGTAAATCGCTCCATAGTTGACGCTGATGCAACTGCTCATAAACAGCTCCAGTTTTTGCTTTAGCCGATAGCCGTGCAGGGGTTGCAACTGTAGCAGTCCAAGTGCTGATAATTCAAGCATTTATATCAATTTGATATTATAGTCTGGATTATATCACTATATCGGACTCAAGGGCGAGCCGGTCAATCGATTTTAGATTTTAGATTTTAGATTTTAGATTTTAGAGGCGACCCGACGGATAAATGCGGGGGACGCAAGGATTTTCGATTTTGGATTGATTTGCGCGAGATACATCACGTGGCGGGTACCACCTTTGAAATTCCTGGTCAATTCCTAGTTTCAAAGAAAATTGATTATTAAATATGTATTTAATAAATTTTGTCAATCCCCTTAAGATATATTTTTTAATATCCAGAGTGAATTCTCTTGTGGAACAGGCATCTTGCCTGTTGTTGAGAATGCTGCAATATCTCAGATTTCTGCCACATATCTCTTCTTGGTAAGAGGATCAGAACTTTTATTAGTAGGGGTTGGTTGAATTTTTAAACCCAGACACACTTTAGTATTTATTTATTGAACATTGATTGCAGTCACTGTTTTTTTGTAGCTAATACTCCTCTTATTATTAAGTATTGCTGCGAAAAAACAGTTTGTTTTTTTTCCAATCGCCCTGTTTGTAATCTACGGATATGTGAAATATTTGCTCTTTAGTAAGGCATCAAAAAAAGCAACGCACCCTATGGATAATTAAAGCCAGATGTTGTGTTTCGGTTCGCAATCATCCTCAAAAAGGAGTTTCAAGGAGAAGCTTCCCGATTATATGCTATCACTATGAATGACATAAAGAGAGGAATTTATCTGGAGCGTTAAACCCAATTTAACGCCCTGTAATTAATTGAAATAGCAACCCAAAAAGCATCACACTCAAGAAAATAACACCTCCGACAATTAAAATTAAACCCAATAACAGCGCCGCCACAAATAGCCAATCGGCTTTTTTGCCTTGTTCAGGGGAACCTAAATGAGCATCCAGCAATTCTATATTTTTGACATTAGCTTTCCAAGCAACATCTAACAAATCTCCGGCTACCGGTACAGTACCAGCAACTGTATCAAATACGATATTAGCTGCCATTTTTACTAAAGTCTCTTGAGGCACTCCCATTTGAGCGGATTTGAAGACAACATAGCCTGCAAAAATTGAACTGATTAAATCGCCGCCGCCCGGTATAAGTCCCAGTATCGGATCGAGTCCGATGCGGTATTTTGTGCCGGGAATGGGAATTGCGTTGTCTAGTAAATGGCTGATGCGGCGGAGTCGGCGCAAGGATGCAATATGAGATGGGCTGGGAGTATTTGGGGAGGAATTTTGTAGGGGAGAACGAGACATTTAGATTACTCCTGATTGCAATACAATATTCATTCCGGCTTAAATACCGCTTTTATATCGCGGGCGGGGGCGGGTTGATGAGATTGTCGATTATTGGCAATTATTTTTGGTGAACCCGCCCCTACAAAATTTAACATCATACAAGTCCGAATACAGAGAAACCCGGTTTCTGTTCAAAACCGGGTTTCTTGCTTCTAGCTGGGGGCTTTTAATTTAGCCTGTTATTTGTTGCCTTCTGTGAAGTCGGCGTCAATCACGTCGTCGCCACCAGTGGGGCCGCCGTCTCCATAGCCGCCAGGGCCGCCAGGGCCATCAGTTGGGCCGCCTGCTTGCTGGTACAGGTTGCTGCTGACAGCGTAGAATGCTTGCTGCAACTCTGTTGTCAGTGTCTTGATGCGATCGTCATCTTCACTCTCGATCGCGGATCGCAAGTCTTTAAGCAACCCTTCAATCTTAGTTTTGTCATCAGCGGGAACTTTATCGCCCAATTCTGCCAACTGCTTCTCGATTTGATAGGCTTGAGAATCAGCTTGGTTTTTGCGATCGATCCTTTCGCGACGCTCTTTGTCAGCAGAAGCATTCGATTCGGCTTCCTTCACCATGCGATCGACTTCATTGCTGGGCAAAGTAGAAGCACCAGTAATGCTAATCGATTGCTCCTTGCCAGTACCTTTATCCTTAGCAGCTACATTCAAAATACCGTTAGCATCGATATCGAAAGTAACTTCAATTTGAGGTACGCCACGGGGGGCCGGTGGAACTCCATCTAAGCGGAAGGTTCCCAAATCCTTGTTATCATTGGCCATTTCCCGTTCGCCTTGCAAAACGTGAATTTCCACGTTTGTTTGACCGTCTACAGCAGTCGAGAAAGTTTCCGACTTCTTGGTAGGAATAGTGGTGTTGCGGGGAATGATTTTGGTCATCACGCCACCCAAGGTTTCGACGCCGAGAGACAGCGGAGTAACGTCGAGCAACAGGATGTCTTTGACTTCGCCGGAGAGTACGCCTGCTTGAATTGCTGCACCGACTGCGACCACTTCGTCCGGGTTTACGGTTTGGTTGGGGTCTTTGCCAAGGAGTTTTTTGACCAGTTCTTGCACCGCAGGAATGCGCGTAGAACCACCAACTAAGACGACTTCATTAATTGCAGATTTGTCTAATTTGGCGTCGCGGATCGCATTTTCTACGGGGATGCGGGAGCGATCGATCAAATCGGAACAGAGTTCTTCAAACTTGCCCCGCGTCAAAGTCGTGTCCAAGTGTTTTGGCCCGTCTTGAGTCGCGGTAATAAACGGCAGGTTGATTTCTGCTTGGGTAACGCTCGAAAGCTCAATCTTGGCTTTTTCGGCTGCTTCCGTCAGGCGTTGCAGGGCTTGTTTGTCTTTGCGGAGGTCAATTCCTTCGGCTCTTTGGAATTCATTAGCGATGAAATCAACAATTTTTTTGTCGAAGTCGTCACCGCCGAGGTGAGTGTCTCCAGAAGTTGCTAGCACTTCAAATACGCCGTCGCCTACTTCGAGAATAGATACGTCGAAAGTACCGCCACCTAAGTCAAATACGAGGATGGTTTCGTTGCTCTTTTTATCTAACCCGTAAGCTAAAGCTGCTGCTGTAGGTTCGTTAATAATCCGCAGCACTTCTATACCGGCAATTTTTCCTGCGTCTTTCGTAGCTTGGCGCTGGGAGTCGTTGAAGTAAGCGGGAACAGTAATTACCGCTTGGGTAACAGTTTCGCCGAGGTATTTGCTGGCGTCTTCTACGAGTTTCCGAAGAACTTGTGCAGAAATTTCTTCTGGGGCAAATTGCTTGCCGCGGGCGGGACAGTCTAGTTTGAGGCTGTTGCCGACTTTGAGAACTTTGTAGGAAACTTCAGTGGTTTCGTGGGTTACTTCATCAACCCTACGCCCGATAAACCGTTTTACTGAGTAAAAGGTGTTTTCGGCGTTCATCACGGCTTGACGCTTGGCGATTTGTCCGACAAGTTGATCCCCATTTTTAGCATATGCTACTACAGAAGGTGTGGTGCGACCCCCCTCGGCGTTGGCTATGACGGTGGGTTTGCCGCCTTCCATAACTGCGACGCAGGAGTTTGTCGTACCTAAGTCAATTCCAACTACTTTTCCCATAGGGGTGTTCCGGCTCCAATCTCTACAAAATTTTGGTGTTTTATCTGTGCGATAGTCTGGTTATTCAGGACTGCCATTTTACCTCGCGGTTTACGGGTAGTGAGTCCTGCTTTAATACAGTCTTCGATAGGGTGCTTATCTCTATACTGCGGGCGGTAGACCTTGCGATGAAGGGGTATTTACCGAACCTGTTGGGGGACGGTTGCATCCGTGAGGCTTGCACCGCTACAGTTGTTGACTGCTTTTCTTTACTCTTCCTAATGTACGGTGTGCGATCGATTCGGGTATTGTGGCAAACCGTATACGTTGTGTTGTGTTTGCCGTCTTTGTTGTATAAATTTTGTTTGGTTGGTAGGGGCGATCGGTCGATCGGCTTCAAAATAAAAGTAAAATTTATCAGTTAGAGTCATGAGTTAGAGACCTACCCATTTGCTGCTTGTTTAATTGTACTCATCAGAATAAACAGTGAAAAAGGACTATCTTGGTACTCCAAGAAACCGCACCTTTTGTAAAATTCTTTAGCTTGTTCGTCAATAGCATCTACCCTGACAGCATAAATTCCCATATTTTGGGATAAATTCAGTGCATTCTCGAAGGCATGGCGCAGTAACCGCTTCCCCAAGCCTCTACCTTGCATTGATCGATCGACTGCAAGTTTCCCAACTAGCATAGCAGGAGGGGGATAGTTGGGGAGATTTTCTCGCAAGTTAGGTGGTAGCTGGGTACGATCGAGTAAATTAGCGCTGCCAGCATAATAGCCTGCTATTGTGTAGTTATCTTCACCTGCTAAAGCTACAAAAGTTCTAGCAGTACCGAGGCGATCGTTCTGCTTTGCATATCGTTTGAGATAAGCATCTAATTCTGTATTTCCCGAATTAAATGGGTCTTTTCTAAGACTGCTCGTGCTTCGGTTTATATCTTCTAGACGGCTAATAGTCCAATTCACTCGCTTTACTGTTTTGTTTAATAATCTGCAAATAATGCGAGCAATCCTTCAGACGGTGCTGGCGGGTTTTCCATGACTGAAAGTAAAAAGGCTCGATCGCGATCGGACAGTGCTGGAGGTGTATTATTGTAAGCTGCTGGGCCGTTGATAGTAGCATCTGCTTCGGCAATGAATTCGTCTAGGACAAATAGGTAAGCCCACCAAGAGAGTCTGGTTTCGGTACTGGTTTCGGTTTTGACGAGCGATCGCATTTTGCTATTCCTCCCGCTACTAAGATTGCTTTCCTGCTATGATTATAACTAAAAAAGCGACAGGTCGAAACCTGCCGCTAGCTGTACAAAGTCCGCCATGGCAGACTATTTAATTGCTATTTTTTACCGATCAGCAGAGCTGCCGGAAAGTAACTCAGAGCGTCACCAATTGCCAAAGTACCGTTACTTTCTACCGCCTGATTTGTAATTGCATCTTTCCAAACCGACGGCATTTCCTCGGATAATTTCAAATTAGTATCTTTCCAGACTTGTTTGCCGATCGGCATTTCTTCCGGTTTGACAATTCCCGTCAAAAACCGGGGAGCAATGACAATAACGGTAGTCTCTCCAAAGCTTCTGGCAAAGGCAACAACATTATCTTTAAACGTGCCAACTGCTTCCAGGGGCAGATAATCGCCTGATTGAAAAACTTGCAAGTATTTTTTTCTCGCTTCTAGGGCTCTTGCCGTCAAAAACAACTTAATTCTCGCGTCTTCTCGCGTCGCAATCAAATCTTCAATTAGTTGCAAAATATCCGTCTGAGCTTGCTCTTTAATTTCCCGCAAAACCTCGATTCTGCGCTCAAAATCTACGGGACGGCGGTTATCTGGATCGACGTGGCTTAAATCCCAGAATTCCGTCCCTTGATAAATGTCGGGAACACCCGGAGCCGTGATTTTCAGCAGCGTTTGAGATAAAGAATTGAAAATTCCGTAATTAGCTACTTTTTTCCAGAAAGGTGTAAATTTGTTGAGAAACTGATTTTGTTCCGAAGTTTCGAGAACGCTATCGACAAAGGTCATAAAACCAGCTTCGTAGTCGTTATCCGGTCTCAGCCAAGCCGTATAAACTTTGGCTTCGCGGACAGCTTTAATCACATAATCTTTCAGGCGATCGACATAATCAGTGTTTTCAATTCCCTCAAAGGGAAAACTGCCTAGCAGAGTTTGGTACAGGAAGTATTCGTCATTAGTATCTGGAACCATTCGATTCACAAAGTTGACTTTCTTAGAAGAGTTTACCTCTCTCCAAGACCTGACTTGCTGTTCCCATTCATCGGGAATTTCTGACAAAACGTTTATTCTGGCTCGCACATCTTCGCCACGTTTGGTATCGTGGGTAGCTGTCGCATTCATTTTGTGTGGCCAAGCTGCTTGCTGCTGTTGGTTGAACTCGTGAAAATCTCCCAGCGACACGCCGAACTGACTGGGATTTCCTCCCACTTCGTTGAGGGATAAAAGTCGATAGTAGACGTATAAAAGCGTGTCTTCCACGCCTTTTGCCATTAATGGGCCTGTCAACTGCTGGAGTTTCATTACAAAGTGCCGGCGCTGCTCTTTTTGTTCGGGTGTTAGGGTTTCTTCTTCTTCCAGTAACAGCACCGTTTCGATAAATTTAAGTTCCTTGAGGAGTCTGGGTGCTTGTTCTTTGGCATGGGCGATCGCATATTTTACGTAAGTGCGATCGGACTCTCTCAAACCGTCTTGATTGATGTAAGTTCGGTAGACTGGAAAAATTGTCAAAACAGCCGCCAATGCTTTTTCCAAACCGGGACGAGTAAAGTCATTTCCCTGTCTCGATTGACCGGAAATATTCTTCAAAAGTTGAGCTAGATTGTCTACATCTCCCGCCAAATTTTTCTCAACAATCAGTCCTTTTTTATCTAAAAACAACTGTTCGTAGGGAACGGTCAAGCGAGTAAATCTCTGATATATTTCGGTAAATTGCTGCTCGCGATCGCACCGACAAAAAACGCCGTTTACGTAATTCAAAAAGTCGTAGCCGCTAGTTCCCTCAATCGGCCAATATGACGGCAAATCTTCTTCGTGTTCCAGAATCTTTTCAACAGTAATATAAGTGTCTCCGACTTTCTCTCGGAGGCGTTTCAAATATTCTGTGGGGTCGTACAGTCCATCGATGTGGTCGATTCTCAATCCAGTAAACTTTCCCTCATCAACCATGTCGAATATCAGAGCGTGGTTTTTGTGAAAAACTTTAATCTCTTCAACTTTTACCGAAATAAGTTCGTTTACTGTAAAAAACCTTCGGTAATTAATTTCCTCTGCCCCCACTTTCCAGAAAGACAGACGGTAAAACTGCTCGGAAAGCAATTCGTCTAGCAAATTAAAGCTTTCGGAATTTCCCTTTTCTCCGTTAAAAACTTTGATATTTTCATCGATAAATTCCTGTACAAGGGGATTTTGATTGTAGAGTTCCCACAGCAGTCCTTTGACAAAAGCTATCTGATCGTATCGGGTTTTACCTTTAGTTTCTGAAGGTGTATTTTTAATTAAATAAAGAATTCCTAAAAACTTGATAAAATCTGGATGGCGTCTGCCTAATTCTCTAGCTAAATGCCCCAAGTTATGACTGATGAATTTAGCATAAGATTCAATTCTTACTGGCAATTGTAAGCTATAATAATTGATGGTTAGCCCAATTTCGCTGTATTTGAGTTGAATCTCGCCATTTTCCAGACACTCTCCATAAAAATTCCCCAGCAGCGGAGCCAGCACTCGACCCCTGAGATGTTCGTAAGCGTGATTCCATTCAATATCGAAGTAATCGAAATAGTCGGAATCTGGCCCGTGTTCCAATACGTCTAACAGCAGCAAATTTTGAGTGTCATAAGCCATGTGGTTCGGAACAATATCTTGCAGCCATCCCATGTTCCGTTTCTTGATTTCGTATGTGAGGGCTTCAAAATTTTCTGATGTTCCCAAATCGGGATTGAGCTGATTTGAGTCAACGACATCGTATCCGTGAGAGCTGCCTTTTCTGGCTTTAAATATTGGTGAAGCGTAAAGGTCGGTAATTCCTAAATCTTCCAGATAGCTAAGGATTTGTTTGGCGGCTTCAAAGTTAAAACCTCCATGAAATTGAATCCGATAAGTTGTTGTGGGAATTCTCATCATGTTAATTTTACTCCAAGTTTTTTAGGGTTTTCTTTTGTAATATAGGAGGCAGAGCCTCCTGAACTGCATTCCCAGGCAGAGCCTGGGAACGAGAGAGGCTCTGCCTCCCGTTTCTTGTGGGACTAGATTCCGCGACAGAGCCTGGGAACTACATAGGTTCTGCCTCCTATTGCTTGTTCCTAGGCTCTGCCTGGGAACGCCTGTATTGGAGGCTCTGCCTCCCGTTTTAATTACTCTAATTCATAGAGTGCGAAACTCTGCGGTTTAACGGTCAATTTTTGCTCTGAAGTTATCTTTTCAGGCAAGCTAGAACCTGAACCCATCCATTTTTCATCAGCAGAGTCTAAAATTTTGTGACCGTTGCCTTGGGGCAGTGTAGCCGTAAAAGTGACATCTTGCGTGTTGAAGTTTAGAATGCAGAATATCTGGCTGTCATCTGTCCAGCGACGTAGAAATAAGATTTTTTCCGCTTCAATGCTGGACACTTCTAGACTGTTTTTGTCGAGTTTTTTAAGGGCTGGTATTGTCCGCCGCAGTTGAATCAGATGTTGGTGCCATTCCCAAAGGATTTTGTGTTTGCCTTCGGTTTGTTTTTCCCAGTTTAACTTACACTTATCGAAAGTCTCTGGACTCTGGGGGTCTTGAAACTCGCCTCGGCCTTCAAAGATTTTAAATTCTTGTTGTTTGTCTTTGCGGATAGCTTCAATTAAGTTTTCGTCCGAGTGGGAAACGAAGTAAAAAAACGGTGCTTCTTCTCCGTATTCTTCTCCCATAAAAAAGAAGGGAATGTAAGGAGAAATTAAGACAGTGCCTGCTGCGAGTTTCAATGCTTCAAAGTTAACTATTTTTGAGAGTCGGTCTCCCAAAATGCGGTTGCCGATTTGGTCGTGGGTTTGGGCAAACACCAGAAATTTATGACCCGGTTCATCCTTGACAGAATTGCCGTGTCTCCGCTTTCTGTGGGGGGCGTACTGGCCGGAGTAAACAAAGCTTTCTTTGAAGGCTTTTTCTAAGTGTTCGCATTTGCCGAAATCTTGGTAGTAGCGGTCGTCTTCTCCGGTGAGCAAGGCGTGCAGTGCGTGGTGGAAATCATCGCACCATTGGGCGTCTAGTCCGAAGCCACCGAGTTCTTTGGGACGTATAGTGCGGACATCATTTAAGTCACTTTCGGCTATTAAGTAAAGTTGCCGTCCTAGTTCGTTGGAAATATCTGCTGTGGCATCGGATAGTTCTTGTAAAAAAGGTCTTGCACCTACTTCAAATATTGCTTGAATTGCATCTAATCTCAGGGCATCGATGTGATAGTCTCGAAACCAGTAGAGGGCGTTTTCAATAAAGTAGTTACGCACGCCGTCGCTGTAGGCGTCGTCGAAGTTGAGGGGATCTCCCCAAATTGAGCCGTATTTGGATGTAAAGTAGGGGCCGAATTGACTGAGGTAGTTGCCTTCGGGGCCGAGGTGGTTGTAAACTACATCGAGAATTACTGAAATGCCGTGTTCGTGGCAGGCGTTGACGAGTGTTTTGAAGCCTTCGGGGCTGCCGTAGGAGTTTTGAACTGCGTAGGGATATACGCCGTCATATCCCCAGTTTCGCTCGCCGGGAAATTGGGCTACTGGCATGATTTCGATGGCGTTGATTCCCAAGTCTTTAAGTTGTTTTAGATGGGGAATTATTGCTTCAAATGTTCCGGCTTGGGTGAATGTGCCGACGTGCAGTTCGTAAATAATCATTTCGGCTAGCGGCACGCCTTGCCAATTTGTGTCAGTCCAAGTAAAAATATTTTGATCTATTACTTGCGACGGAGCGTGTACGCCTTGGGGTTGATATTTTGAGGCTGGGTCTGGTCGGTCGGTTTTTCCTTCGATTTGGTAAGTGTAAAGGGTTCCTGGTTCGATGTCTGTAGCTGTGGTTTGCCAATAACCTTCTGCTGATTGTTGCAGGGGTATCAGGCGTTTTTTTGGGGAAACAATTTGGACTGCGATTTGTTTGAGGGTGGGCGCCCAAACGGTAAATTCACATTGGTTATTGCCGAGGTAATTTGCTCCTATCTTCACTTTGAGCCGTTCTCCTTATAAAATAGGTTGGTAGTTCGATCGCCCGACGCGCTATCAAATGCTTGCCCTTAACGTTCAGCGCCTGTTTAGACGGTAATATTACTTAATATAACAAACAACTAACTTTAGACAGAGGCATCAAAGGGGAAAATTGGGTAAGGGGCAAAAGTAGCGGTTGGTGAGACCGAAATTAGAGCAGGAATCGGCGCGGGGGCGATCGCCAAATTAACGGCCTGGAATCGTTAATATTTCTGGTTGATATCATGTCGAAAATCTACCTAAAGGTAGGTAAAAAATCAGCGCGAGTGTGGATTTTATGGTTATGGCTTTTGGACGGGAAATCTGCTGCAATCTCGACTCGGCGGAGTCTCGCGAGTGGTTGGTCACAAACGGGATCGGCGGTTATGCTAGCGGGACGATCGCAAATCTCCTCACCCGCCGCTATCACGGCTTGCTGGTAGCCGCCCTCAAACCCCCGCTGGGACGAACTTTGATGCTCGCCAAGCTGGACGAGACGGCGGTGTATCACGATCGCGCCTATCCGCTTTATACAAACCGCTGGGCCGACGCGACGATGGAACCCCACGGCTACAACTACATCGAAAGCTTTCACCTCGAAGGCACGACGCCTGTTTGGAGGTTTGCTCTCGGCGACGCTATCCTGGAAAAGCGGATTTGGATGCAGCAAGGTGCTAACACAACATATATTCAATACCGCTTGCACCGCGCCTCACAACCGATCGCCCTCGCTGTCAAAGCCCTAGTCAACTACCGCGACTACCACCACACAACGAGCGCCGGCGACTGGCAGATGAGCCTACAGACCTTAGAACGCGGGGTTTGCGTGACTGCATTTCCCAAGTCTGTACCCCTGTACCTGCTGACGGATGCCGAACCAGAGGCGAATTTTCGAGTTTCTACGCCTTTATACAATTGGCATTACGGATTTGACCTAGCAGCCGAAAAGCGGCGCGGATTGGACTACTGCGAGGATCACTTGCACGCGGCGACTTTTCACATGACGATCGCACCGGGAAGTTCTCTCACATTGATAGCCAGCACCGAGAAAAATACCGAACTCAACGGCGGTACAGCTTTAGAAGTGCGCCGCGCTGCGGATCAAGAACTGCTGCAAAACTGGTCAAAAGTGAGCGAATCTCCCGACTGGATCAATCACTTAGTGCTAGCCGCCGACCAATTTATCGTCAGCCGCCCGCTACCGGAGGAATCCCAAGGCAAAACGATCATCGCCGGATATCCCTGGTTCAGCGACTGGGGGCGCGACACGACGATCGCCCTACCCGGTCTCACAATCTGTACCGGGCGATGGGAAATTGCGCGATCGATTTTGCGAACATTTGCGCGGTATGTCGATCGGGGGATGCTGCCGAACCGCTTCCCCGATGCGGGCGGCGCACCGGAATACAACACCGCAGACGCCACTCTGTGGTACTTTGAGGCAATTCGCGCTTATATCGATGTCACGGGGGACGAGGAACTTTTGAGCGAACTCTGGCCTACTTTATGTGAGATTGTTGATTGGCACATACAGGGAACTCGGTATAACATCCGCCTCGATCCCGATGACGGTTTAATCTACGCCGGCGAAAAGGGTGTGCAACTGACTTGGATGGACGCGAAAATCGGCGATTGGGTGGTGACGCCTCGGATTGGTAAGCCGATCGAACTCAGCGCCCTTTGGTACAATGCTATACAAGCTATGGCAAGTTTTGCTCGAAAATTGGGCAAGCCTCACAATGAATACCAGCAATTGGGCGATCGAACAGCCGCCGGATTCCCTCGCTTCTGGAACGCCTCAACTGGTTACTGTTACGACGTTCTGGACGGCCCAGACGGACACGATAGCTCCCTGCGGCCCAACCAAATATTCGCCGTTTCCCTGCCCCTAGACTCGATTCCTCCTCACTCCGCCAACTCCTTGTCAGCGGGGATGCGCCAGGAAACCCGCTATACACCGTTACTGACGCCCATCCAGCAGCGTGGCGTGGTGGACGCCTGCGCTCAACAGCTTCTGACTTCTGTCGGCCTCCGCAGCCTCTCGCCGCAGCACCCGCAGTATCGCGGCGTATACGGAGGCGACCAATTGCAGCGCGACAGCGCCTACCACCAGGGCACAGTTTGGGGCTGGCTGATTGGCCCGTTTGTCTTGGCGCACTTGCACGTATACAAAGACCCAGCACAAGCGCTCGAATTCCTAGAACCGATGGCACATCATATAAGAGCCGGCGGAGTTGGCAGTCTGGGCGAAATTTTTGAGGGCGACGCCCCCCACTCGCCGCGGGGCTGCACGGCTCAAGCTTGGACTGTGGCTGAGGTGCTGCGGGCTTGGTTGGCAATTAATACTGTCGGTGTTTAAATGGGGAATGTTATCTTTGGTGGAAAAAGAGATTTATGGCATTATTATTAGCGGGCGATATTGGCGGAACTAAGACAATTTTGCGCTTAGTGGAAAGGACTGTTAACGGTGAAATGAACGCTCTTTACGAGTTTCGCTATCCGAGCGGGGAGTTTCCAGATTTAGTACCGATGGTGCAGCAGTTTTTGACGGAAGCTGCTATGAAATTGGATTTTGCGCCATTGCCTGAAAAAGCTTGTTTTGCGATCGCAGGCCCGGTGGTTAATAACACTGCAAAACTGACTAATTTGCCTTGGGTGCTGGAGGCGAAGCGTCTGGAACAGGAATTAGGAATATCACACGTTAGTTTAATTAATGATTTTGTCGCGGTTGGCTACGGCGTGTGGGCTTTGGACGATCGAGATTTGCACACTTTGCAAGTTGGAAAACCCCGCCAACACGATCCAATTGCTGTGATTGGTGCGGGTACTGGTTTGGGAAATTGTTTTGGAATTCCAGAGGCAAATGGCATCAGAGTATTTTCTTCGGAAGGGGGGCACGGTGACTTTGCTCCTCGTTCGGAGTTGGAGTTTGAATTGCTGAAATATTTGTTAGCAAAACACGACATTCAAAGAATATCGATCGAGCGTGTGGTTTCGGGACTAGGGATTGTTTCAATTTACCAGTTTTTGCGGGACAGAAAGTTTGCTCCTGAATCGCCGGAGATAGGCGAAGTTATCAAAAAATGGGAGTCAGAAATCGGTAAAACTGAAAAGACTGTCGATCCGGGGGCGACAATTGCACAGGCGGCCCTCAAAAAGTGCGATCGGCTTTCGGAACAAACAATGCAAATGTTTGTAGAAGCCTACGGTGCGGTGGCGGGAAATATGGCTGTATCACTTTTACCTTACGGCGGTTTGTATGTAGCTGGCGGCATTGCTGCTAAGATTTTGCCGCTGATTCAAGAAGGGGGTTTTATGCGAGCTTTTACCCATAAAGGCCGGATGGATTCGCTGTTAGAAATGATGCCGGTGAGATTGGTTTTAAATGATAATGTAGGGTTAATTGGAGCCGCAGTTTGTGCGGCCGGTCTTTAGTTAAGACACCGAAATGATAGAGGACACGGTATTGCCGTGTCCCTACCCCGATTCATTGTAGAAAAAGGGCATTGCCGTATCCTGATTTCTTAGATTATCCTCATTCAAGAATCTCAAATTTTATGCGATCGTAAATATCCCTCAAACTCAACCGATTATAAAATTAACGTCTCATCCTCAGACTCATATACAAAATCGGATGACTAATTATATCATAGCTGGGATTAAGTAGACTAAGTAAAATAGAATATCCTTTCTAGTTTTAATCTAAAATTTAAAATTACTTCCCTTCCAGTTCTTTCAGCTTCCGCTGGGCTAACTCCTTCACCTGCGGATCTTGAGCGACGGCTAAAGCTTGGCGATAGCTTTCAATTGCTTTTAATTTGTCGTCTTTGAGTTCATAAGCAAGGCCGCGATTGTTGAAGGCTTCTGCATCTTTAGGATTGAGTAGAAGGGCTTGATTGAAATCGGCAATGGCGCGATCGTATTCTTTTTTATGGTTGTAAGCATTTCCGCGATTGTAGAAGGCTTCTGCATATTTAGGATTGAGTAGAAGGGCTTGATTGTAATCGGCAATGGCGCGATCGTATTCCTTTTTATTGTCGTAAGCAAGGCCGCGATTGTTGAAGACTCCTGCGTATTTAGGATTGAGTAGAAGGGCTTGATTGTAATCGGCAATGGCGCGATCGTATTCCTTTTTATCGTCGTAAGCATTGCCGCGATATGTGAAGGCGTCTGCATCTTTAGGATTGAGTATA
>NZ_JAUBTG010000003.1:282074-295849 GCF_036702395.1 Microcoleus sp. D3_18_C2
AGGGCTTGAGTGAAATCGGCAATGGCGCGATCGTATTCCTTTTTATCGGTGTAAGCAATGCCGCGATTGTAGAAGGCTGTTGCATTTTTAGGATTGAGTATAAGGGCTTGAGTGAAATCGGCAATGGCGCGATCGTATTCCTTTTTATCGGTGTAAGCAATGCCGCGATTGTAGAAGGCATCTGCATATTTAGGATTGATTTTTAGGGTTTGATTGTAATCGGCAATGGCGCGATCGTATTCCTTTTTATCGTTGTAAGCATTGCCGCGATTGTAGAAGGCTGTTGCATATTTAGGATTGAGTAGAAGGGCTTGATTGAAATCCTCAATGGCGCGATCGTATTCCTTTTTATCGTTGTAAGCAGTGCCGCGATTGTTGAAGGCGTCTACATATTTAGGATTGAGTTTTAGGGCTTGATTGTAATCGGCAATGGCGCGATCGTATTCCTTTTTATCGTTGTAAACAATGCCGCGATTGTTCAAGGCTTCTGCATCTTTAGGATTGAGTTTTAGGGCTTGATTGTAATCGGCAATGGCGCGATCGTATTCCCCTTTCTTGCCGTAAGTAAGGCCGCGGTTGTAGAAGGGTGCTGCATATTTAGGATTGAGTTTTAGGGCTTGATTGTAATCGGCAATGGCGCGATCGTACTCCCTTTTATTGCTGTAAGCATTGCCGCGATTGTTGAAGGCTTCTGCATATTTAGGATTGAGTAGAAGGGCTTGAGTGGAATCGGCAATGGCGCGATCGTATTCCCCTTTCTTGCCGTAAGCACTGCCGCGATTGTTGAAGGCTTCTGCATATTTAGGATTGAGTAGGAGGGCTTGATTGTAATCGGCAATGGCGCGATCGTATTCCTTTTGATTGTCGTAAGTATGGCCGCGATAGAAATAAATAGTCGCTGGGTCAAGTGCAGCTTCTTTATTTGGTTTAGCCACTGAAAGTGCTACCGTTAGTTGCTTAATAGCATTATCCCAATCATCCGCTGCATAAGCAGACACCCCCAATGTCACCAACGTTAAATATTTCAGTTCCTCCGCTAAATTGACTTGTATCTCAAAACTTTCTAGCGCAGCCACCGTCATGTAGCGAGGTTTTCCCTGCACTTGCTTACCTACATCGAGATAATCCTTTGCTGCTGAAAGAATCTCAAAATTCACGCTGACTGCTGCTTTCTGCTGCGTCTTGCCATACCAACCCCAAATCACAATATCCGCATTTTTATTCTTGCCCAATTCCCGCGCTTTATCTTTGCCTTCCTGCTGACTAATCGCTTGTTTGAGGGGCAGAATTTTCACGGTTGGGTAATTTTTAGTTGCATCCTGCAAGTTCTGTAAAATCGTTTCTGTGACGCGATATTTTTCCGCATCCACCCCATCAAACTCCGCTAACAGAACCGTTACAGTTTGGGTTTTTTGTTTGCACTGTTGTATCAGACATAGAGGTGATAACTGAGGTTGTAGAAAATGCCAACCTATACCGCCACCACCGAGACTCAATAACCCCATCGCCCCTGCAAATAGCCAAAGCCTTTGCGGGTTCCCCCCCAAGTTCGGGTTCTTTGGGGGGGGCGTTACTTTTTTAGTTTGTCTGCAAAGTTACAAAACGTGGGAAATACCCGTCGCAACAATCCTTCCGTATCCAACTCCATCTCATAGGAAATTACTCCCGGCAACAACGGAATCGCTGCTTTGAGTTTTCCCGCCGCCGGAATTCCCGGCTTACTCAATGCGGCTTTGATTTCCTGTAACACCGTCATCAATTCAGCATTCCTCTGAACCGCAGGTTCAATCTCCAGAAACTCCACTTCCCCCACCAATTGACTCGCAACTATTTCCGCATCTCCTTCGGGAATCGTCAATCCGGCAATTTCCGCCCGCCAGCGCTGCCAATAGTCTCGTTCAACGCTACCGAGTTCTTTTTTCAGTTTATCAATTCCCTGCTGAATCCGTACCTTTTCCGCGTCTTCAGCCAACCGTTTCGCTGTTTCCTTGCCAGCGAGTTGATCGTAATAACCTTTCACTTCAGATTGCAGGTGGGACAGGCGATCGCTAATCATCGAAAACTCCAAATAATATAATCAGTTTAAATCTCCTATTCTCACTCTACGGATCGACATCCGGATCTATTTTCCTCTTTTCTCCTACTTCATCTTCAAAATCTTCTGTGCCGCACTTTCAGATACCGGCATCACCGATAACCGATTGCCTTTCCTCACCAGCAGAATCTCATCAGTGCTAAACTTTTGTTTCAGTTCATCCAAAGATATTAAATTAGCAAATTCCTCAACAAACTCAACTCTCACAGTTTGCCAGCGAGGAGCATCAAACTGCGATTTAGGATCATAATATTCGCTATTCATATCGAACTGACTCGGATCAGTAATCCCTGTTTCCACGACGCGCACTAACCCGACAATACCCGGAAATTTAGTATTAGAATGGTAAAAAAATACTAAGTCTCCCCGACTCATTTCTCGCATAAAATTGCGCGCTTGATAGTTGCGAACGCCATCCCAAATGGAAGTGCGATCGTGCTTCAAATCCCCAATACTATAAACATCTGGTTCCGACTTCATTAGCCAATAATTCATACAATCTATTCGCTTGGGTTAGCCAAATATTCTTGAATATTATCTAAACACTGCTGCATAGCTTTTTGCATAAAAACCTGAACTAGCAACAACCCAACCGGATAGAATACCGGAGAAGTCAGCATAAAATAAAACTCCCAATCAATCCGAGTTCCCTTTTCTGTAGCAGTGAAATTCCAATCTCCGCCACCAGACTCAATGAGTAGAGAAAGCGGAAACTTAAACCCTCTAACCAGTCGGTAGGTTTGTCTTTCGGGCTTTTTGAAAGTAATGATTTCTTCATCAATCACCGAAGAGTCGGAATTTTCTATCCGCCGCACGCCGCCTTCACGCATCTCTCCACCATCTGCCATCTCAGCTTTAATAATTGCTGGAATTGGGCCATATCCGCGAAAGACTTTGGGCAGATTTGACAGGGACGTAACAAAATCAAAGACTACTTCAGGCGATGCAGCAATTTCTACTACTGCGTTGGTTTTAACTAACATTTATCTCTCCCATGATCTGACTTGATAATGAACTGTGAGTTAAAAAGGCGTAATTTTAATTATAAAATATCCTTCCGCTTCTGCAACCACAGAGTCAACATCAAATAAACAAAAATATGCACGCACAAAATACCCCAGTTTAAAGCCAAATTCTCCCAGGTTGGATCGTAAACAGGAGTAGGATCAAACGGCTGAGGAAGCGTACTCCCATCGGGTAATGTAGTAGGCGCGGGAACCATGCCATTCACATTAACTAAAGAGCCATAAGCACCGACAGACCAGCGGCTTAACATCAGCCAAGAAAATGTGCTCGCAGCACCTTCCATCTTAAACAAAACTCCAGAAAAAATAATCTGAGGCAGCAATAATAGAGGCAAAGCGCTGTTAGCTTGAGAGCCATTTTTAACAATCGCCGAGACAACTAATCCGAGACTTATGCAGCTCATCAAAGTTAGGAATGTGGTAATACTTGCTCCCACAGACCAGGAAATAAAACTCGGTTCGGGGGATTTAAAAGCAATCAGAATAACTCCTACCATTAACAGTGTTTGCAATACTGCCAAACCAGAAAGTATAAAAATTTTTGACCCTAAATAAGCAAACAATCCTAAATTGACCAAACGTTCGCGCAGATAAATAGCAGATTCTTTTACAATTTCTTGCAGAGAAGTGGCAAGTCCTACCCAAATCGCCGCGCAGGTAAATACAAATAAAACTCTGAGCGCTAAAGGTGCTAAAGTTGCCTCCGGTGCGCCAATTAATGGGTCTTTATCTCTGACGGCTAGCCGCAGCAAACTAATGCCGATCGGAGCCGTTAAAAGAGCTAAACTTAAGTTAACTAAGTCGCGGGAAACGAGTTGAAAATAGCGCTGGGCAAGCAAAACGAGTTGTCTTACAAAAGATTGAGATTTTGGTACAGAAGGTGCAGAAGGTATTTTTGCATTAGCCTGGTTTCTGCTGAAGTGGTTGACTATATAGCGCTGATAGTAGGGAGATTTATTAAACTTTTCTGCCCAGCTTTGAACGTTGGTTTCTCCTGTTTCTAATTCGTTGTAAATGTCTGCAAAATCGCCCGTTTTGACATCGAAAAAATCGAGGGCTTCCCTAGGCGGGCCGAAGTAACAAAGGCGTCCGCCGCGACCCATAAAAACAATCCGATCGCACATCGTGATATTTGCCGTCGCGTGAGTCACCAGAATCACCGTCCGACCTTGATTTGCCAACTTTCGCAGCAGTTGCATCATCTTCTTATCCAAACCCGGATCGAGTCCTGAAGTCGGTTCGTCTAAAAAGAAAAGTTTCGGGTCTGCTAACAGTTCAACTCCGATGCTGACGCGCTTCCGCTGTCCGCCGCTAAGCTGTTTTACCAAAGCCTTGCGACGGTGAGTCATTTCAATATCTTCTAAAGTTTTTGCGACTACCTGCTTGACATCTGTATCGGGAGGTAAGCGCAATTTAGCTGCATAACTCAAGACTTCTTCTACTGTCAAATCTGCGTGTACAATATCATCTTGAGGCACGTAACCGATTTGATTGCGGTAAATATTGAAGTTTTGGCGCAGGTTGTCGCCATTGAGAAACACAGCGCCGTTAGTAGTTTTTTCGATGCCTAAAAGCGTCCGCATTAAAGTAGATTTGCCAGCGCCGCTACCGCCGACTAAAGCCACAAACTGCCCCGGTTCGATCGCCAAAGTGATGTTATCCAAACGCTTCGGAATCACCAGACTGTCAGCATCCAAACGAATTTGATGGCCGGAGTCTTGCATCTGCAACTCACCGCTGCGGTAAGTTAGAGTAAACGGGCCGATCCGAATTGCATCTCCCTCGGACAACTGTACAGAATTTGTCACTCGCTGACCGTTAACAAAAACCCCGTTAACGCTGTGGTCTCGCAAAATATAATTGCCGCGACTGTCTTGGTCAATTGTGGCGTGGCGTCTAGAAACAAGCGGCGCATCTAATTGCAGCGAAGCGTTGGGATCGCGGCCCAACAAAACCGACCGATTCTTAAGAAGAATTGACTGCTTGCTGGGGACAGCCACCTGATTCGCCAGCGGATTAAAATAACTCAGCAAAACTTGATTTTGAGGATCGAGACCGATTTTAATTTCTGTACCGTTTTTCAGACAATAACCGTCATTGGGAGTGATGCGAGTGCGATCGACAAATAAGCCATTAGTGCTCGGTCGCAGGCCGTCACCGTCGTAAATCCAGTAATTATCCCCAATTTGGCGCAAAACAGCGTGAACGCCGGAAACTGCCCGCCAAGCTTCGGGAATGACTAAATCAGCACGAGTGCGATCGCGCCCCAATACGTGCTGCTGCTGTTTTAACTCTAACTGTAAAACCTCGCCTTGATTGCTTAATACTAAATACGGTCGATCGCTTAAAGCAGTCAGTTGTCCTATATTGCCTGTCATACTTCAATCGCGGTTTTTGCACTCACTTTTGTCAGCATATCAAAAGTAGGACAACAATACACTTATATTAAGCAAGTCTATTTAGCAACAACCGACAAACTACGAAGCCGATTAATTGCCGCCGCCAATTCAAACCGTCGAAACATGGCAAAATCCCCTTCAGGAAAAGGCGATAAAATATCCATCCCCTGCGCGTCAATATCTGCCATCACCAAATCTATGATTTCCGACAAAGTGCGTTTCCCGTCCATGTATTGCTGCTTAGCATAAACCATTGCCGCAGCGATCGCCCTTAACTGTCCGGTGTCCACAATTTGCTCAACAGCACCCAAATCAATCTCCTCATTTCCGAAAGCCAATTCATCAACATCCCGCACCTTCACCCGCACATCTCGCCGTCCCCGACTCGGATCTAAACTAGCAGGAATCGGCACTCTTTGAGTAAGCTTACCAAAATTTTCTCCCCCTTCAGCAGCGCGGCTAATCGAGTAATTTTTAGCAATCTCTTTAGCTTTTTTCGTCACATTATACGCTTGAAAATTATCCAGTGCAATCACAGTATCTGCCACATCAAAATAATCGCCGCTTCCCCCCATGACTAAAATAGTCGATACGCCATAATCTGCATACAATTGTCTTACTTTATCAATAAACGGTGTAATCGGTTCCTTATCCTTAGCGATGAGTTCCTGCATTCTGCGATCGCGAATCATGAAATTCGTCGCCGCCGTATCCTCATCCACCAATAAAACAGGCATTCTCCCCACTTCCAAAGCCTCAATAATATTAGCAGCTTGCGACGTGCTACCGCTCGCATTTTCAGTAGAAAATTGTGCAGTATCTCTACCTTGCGGCAAGTGGTTAATAAAAGGCGAAATATTTACTCCCGCAACACTTCTGCCATCTTCCGCCCTAATTTTAACCGCCGCCGGATTAGTCACCACAAATTCCCTGCCATCTCCCGGAATTCGGTTGTAAACTCCCAACTCTATCGCCCTGAGTAAAGTCGATTTCCCGTGATAGCCGCCCCCAACAATCAAAGTAATGCCAGCCGGAATCCCCATACCGGAAATCCAACCGCGATTCGGACAATTAAACTCAACTTTTAACGACGGCGGCGACTGAAAAGCCACAGCATTATTTAACAAAGGGCTGTTGTCAACTCCACTGCGGCGGGGTAAAATAGAACCGTCAGCCACAAACGCAACTAATCCTTTTTCAGCTAACTGTTCCCGCAGCCAGTCAGCATCTTCTACAGTTTCAACGTGACGGCGACATTCAGCAGCATTTAACTTAGCATAATTCAGAGATTGACTGACAATTTGCGGAATATCTTCGCACAGCATTTCAGCAGCTTGTCGCCCTAAAATACTGCGCCCGCCCGCTGGAAGTCCGACGGCAAATCGCAGTTCTACCCCCCCTAATTCCCCCCCTTGGTAAGGGGGGGATATAGATATTTTCTCCCCCCCTTGGTAAGGGGGGGTTGGGGGGGTAATAAATGCGGAAGTTCGCTCTAAAACTTCTTGTCCGAAGCGAGTCACTGCAATCAAACCGCTTTTGCCAGTGCCGCGTTTGCTGCTGATGCTGTGTGCTGCTTTGTCAAACTGGCGAGTTAGGTAATCTCGCAAGGCTATTTCTCGACTGCGAGAGTTGAAAAGTTTGCGGGGAATTTGAGCAATGTTGGGGGGAACTATGACTCTAAATTTACTGGGAGAAGCAAACGGATCTCCCTGCACGTAATCAATAATTAATGTGAATTCAGAAAAGTCGTAGTTACCTTGAATGTCTTTGTAGGCTTTGTAGCCTCGATTGTCTAGTTGCAGTAAATGCCGTTGCAGGCTTTCTTTGTTAGTCATTTGTTATTTGTTATTGGTTATTTGTTATTGGTGGTTTGTTATTTGTTATTTGTTATTTAGCTGGTTCCTAGGCAGAGCCTAGGAACCGATGCCCAGAGGCTCTGCCTCGCTTGCTTGGCGTGGGAAAATTGGAGGCAGAGCCTCCAGATATGCGTTACCAGGCCGAGCCTGGTAACGAGTAGATTACCGATTACCAATTACCGATTACCAATTACCGAATTTCCAATAATTTAGCCGTGGCATTGACAACAATTTGAGCAGAACCTGCGAAAAAAGGTCGATCGATAGTTGCTAATGTATCGCTAGATTGGTGATAGTGGGGCGATCGCAAATTTGCAGTATCCGTCACCAACACAGCACCAATTCCTTTATACCAGAAAGGCGCGTGGTCGCTCCGCAAAACATCGGGAGTCAGCAACCCTTTCAGGGGAACCGGCAGCGCCACCACCGGCGGTAAATCGGCTTTTCCCGACTCCGCAAAACTTTTCAATAGCAGCGGATGTTCGGCATCCCCAATCACAGCGATAAACTCGCCTTTGTCGGGAGATTTTACCCCCGATGCTTCTAGAAAAGGTTGCGCTGTCAATCCTTCGGGATATTGCTGGCATCCGGGCGTGCGGCAGGCATAACCTACCATATCTAGGACGATCGCTCCCTGCAAATTTTTTAACCGCGCGTCGCTACCTGTAAATGCTAAACTGCCTAAAAGTCCGAGTTCTTCCCTGTCGAAAAATGCTACTTGCAATGTCCGAGGCGTGGGGCGAGAACCCAGCAATCTTGCTACTTCTAAAACTACTGCAACTCCCGTCGCATTGTCGTCAGCGCCGGGGGAGTTTGGTACAGTATCGTAGTGTGCTGCTACTAAAATTGCACCGGCGTTTGAGTCAGTGCCTTTTCTCTCAGCGAAGACATTGATTCCGCGATCGAACGGCTGCAACTCTGCGGAAAATCCTAATGTTTTTAGTTGTTGGGAAATGTAGTCTCTAGTAAAAGAGCGATCTCGTTCTCCATCGCGTTCTCCTGCTAAACTATCGACGTGTTTCCACAACCGAGACGGGTCAATTTGGGGCTGAAAAAAACTATTTTTTTCAGCAGGAAGCGGTAAGGGAGACGGTTTTTGGGAAGTGTGGATATTGCGATCGATCCCAACTTCGGGTACAGCCGACAACCGCTGCCACGAGTCAGAACCCCAACCCGCAGCCGTCACCGCAACCACAATAAATAGCGCTATCCAAATCAATTGTTTCATTAGTAAGTCTATTTGAAATTTTAGACAGAGCTTACGCACTCCTCACTCCCATAAACCGGGTTTTTTAGCGGAAGCGAGGGCAGCCACAAAGTCTTTTCGTAAAACCCGGTTGATGCGTTCATAACAGTTATATTTTAGATTTTAGGTTCACACCAGAGTTAAAAATAAACCTGTTTCCAAAAAAGAAACTCAAAAATCTTAAAATTAGCTGCGCCAGAGGCAGTTTTATATTTTTTATATAAAACTGCAGGAAAAAGCCTTGCGATGTTGCCGTCGAATCTGTATTGCTTAGGATCGCGAATTAAATAACTTACAATTTTAATTGTTATTGTGGGATGGGCGTCCCGCCCGTCCACTCATGACGGGCTATAAGAGCCCATCCCACAAACTTGTGGAAGTTATTTAATTCTCATTCCTTATTAGATGGTTCGACGGCGACATTCAAATCACTAATTTACCTTTTAAATTTACAATCCAAAACTACTTCTTTTCCCACTCAATCTCCTTATTCTCCAATATCAACCCGCTGCTGCTGGGAACAGCGTAAGGAATAGTTGTGGCTGAAAATTTGACTATTTGAGTTGGTTGTTGAAACCACTCGGAATAACTCGGATTGAGTTGGTCGTACAGTGCTTTCAAAGCTTGGATTTCTGCCTGTAGCTGCGCTGCTGCTTGATTGATTCTGCGAGCTTGTGTTTGCAAGCGCTTTTCCCCGGTTTGAACTTTGTTTTCTAGTTCTTGCCAGTGCTCTCCGGCCACCAACTTTTCTAGTTCACCTTGCTTGTAATTGAGTAAAGCCTGTTTTTGTTGCAGTTGCTTTTCAATATTTTTAGTCTCTCGGTCAATTTCCTGGATTTGCTGCAACCACTGCTCCCCAAAAGCAGCAGTTTGCTGGTGGAACTCGGCAATGGCTTCAGGAGTATTATTTTTGGGAAAACTGACTGCCACTCGGCACTCTGAGCGCTCTACGCCAAGTTTTTCCCGCGACTCTTGCAGGGCGGTAAGTTCTGCTTCTAGCGCGCGGACTTCTTTTTGGAGTTCTGGGATGGTCTGACTCATGGGTTCAATTAGTGGACCTCTGCATAGATTTTAAGCTAATTGTTTATTTTTCTAACAAATCCCGATCGCCTCCTTGCGGGAATTATCTAATTTTAGCGCGCTTCCACCCGGTGTCTAGGCAGAATGGCGGATAATTTGTGGCACAATGGCTGATGACACATTTTAAATTAAGATTAAAATTGTAATTAGTTATAAAGCTAAGTTATTACCTGGCTAAAATTTAATTTACAAATCCACATGAATTAATGGTGGCTGGGTTTTCCTATGGCAGAGAAACTTCTGCTAAGATTTTTACAATTTTTGGTTACTAAAAAAGTATTTTATCTTAGGAAATAGAGCAAATGAAAATAATTTTTCAATTAATTTGGGGATATTTCGCGGTTGCTATTTTTGGTGTGGAATCTAGCATGAGTGCAAAAATATTACCGATAAGTGTATGGGGTGAATCTGGCACTCACCCTGTAGAAAGGGTTTTGGTGCTGTCTCAAAAACATAGCTATTTGCGATCGGCATCTCGTCCCCTTACCTCTGGAAGCGCCGCATTATTTTTGAATCATTTATCCCAAATTGAACCACGAATATTACCAAATTACAATCAGATTAACTCTCAAAATACCAATAAAGAAGAACCTAATGTTAGGTTAAAAATCATCGGTTATTTTCTGGTTTGTCTTTGTTTAGTAATTTCATTATTGATCCGGGAGAAGACAGTAAATAGCTTATCCAAGACGATGAGGTTAATCAAGCCGAAGTCTGAAACAGAGAATGACAAGCTACCAAAAGGAGAAAAAGTGTTATATCCAAAAAAAGAACAGGATATCTGGCATACTATTGCCCAGATGACCCAAGATTTGCAGCAAACTGCCGAATATGCTCTCGATATTTGTGAGGAAATGAACGTCTCGATAATCGCGACGACTCCAGGCGGTCATATCCTATCGTTAAACCAAGCTACCTGTCAACTTTTGGGATACTCTAAAAAAGAGTTGTTAGGCAAACCAATAGCCGGACTTTTTAAGAAAAGTGAATCACCAGCCCCGGTGTTAGATTTAGGAAGTTTAACAGCCGAAGGTTCTGTCCACAACGTGGAAAAAGTCTACCTTTCTAAACAGCGAAAAAAAATAATTGTACTGCTTTCTATTTCAATTATTTGCGACAGTCAAGGCAAGGTCAGCGGTAAGTTATACATAGCACAAAATATTACCGAAAGCAAGCAGGTTGAAAGAAATTTGCGACGCAGTGAAAAAAAGTTTCGCCAACTGATAGAAACTGTTAATGCTGTTGCATTTATCTATCACCGCAGACAGTTCCGCTATGTCAATGCTGAGACAGAAGCTCTGACAGGATATACTCGCGAAGAATTACTAGCATTGGATTTATACGACTTAATTCATCTAGATTTTATAGAAATAGTTAAAAAATGGGGTAAATCCAGTCATGCGCGCTCAACAGCAGGCTCTAAATATGAATTAGTAATAGTCACGAAAACTGGAGAAATGCGCTGGATTGAAGCAACTGTAGATATTATAAAATTTGAAAAAAAAGCCTCAATATTAATCACAGCATTTGACATCAGCGATCGCAAATTAGCAGAGTTAGAACGAGAAACATCTCTTTCCTTGCTTCAAGCAACCATTGAATCTACTGCTGACGGTATTCTGGCGGTTGACAGTGGAGGCACAGTGCTCACCTTTAACCGCAAGTTTGCCGAAATGTGGCAGTTGCCGGATTTCCTGCTGGATTCGAGAGATAACAACCAAATTTTGGCCTTTGGAATCAACCAGTTAAAATATCCGGAAATATTTCTCAACCGTGCTAAAGAATTGTCCGATCGCCCTACCGAAGAAAGTTACGATATCATTGAGTTAACAGATGGCAGAATCTTCGAGCGCTACTCGTTGCCTCAGCGCACGGGAGGCAAAATTACTGGTCGAGTATTCAGCTTTCGGGATGTAACGGAACGGGTGCAATCCGAAGAAAAACTACGCAAAAGCGAAGAACGCTTTCACCTGCTGACGCGGGCGACAAATGATGCAGTATGGGACTTTGATTTGTTAAAAAATGAGTATTGGTTGAGCGAAGAATTTGAAAAAGTTTTTGGATACAAACTCAACCAAACTCAGACGATAGAATTAGAATCTTGGTGGTTAAATATTCATCCCGAAGAACGGGAAAGAGTGATGTTTAGCTTCAACCAAACAATGAACTCAGACGCTCAATGTTGGTCGGAAGAATACAGTTTTCACCGTGCAGACGGGGGATATGTTTTTGTGCTCGATCGCGGCTATATCATCCGCAATGAAAGTGGCCAAGCAGTCAGGGCGATCGGCACGATGATGGACATTACTCAGCGCAAGCAAGCTGAAGAAATTATTCGCTATCAAGCTGTTTATGACCAACTCACCGGTTTACCGAACCGGATACTGTTTAACGAGAGGCTGCTGGCGTCCTTAAAACAAGCTAAACAAACAAAAAAAATGCTTGCTGTGATGTTTTTAGACTTGGACAGGTTCAAAAAGATTAATGATACACTAGGTCACGCTGCGGGCGATCGCCTGTTAGAAGGTTTTGCCGGACGCATCAGCGACACTTTGCGATCGACTGACACGGTAGCCCGCTGGGGAGGCGACGAATTTACCATACTGCTTCCCGACATCAATTGCTTAGAAGATGCCGTTAAAACAGCTCAAAGAATACTCAACAATTTAAAGCCACCATTTAAACTAGAAGGACAACCGTTTCATGTTAGCAGCAGCATCGGCATTGCCCTTTATCCCGATGATGGTGAAGAGGCCGAAACTTTAGTCAAAAATGCCGATGCTGCCTTGTACTACGCTAAAGAAATGGGAAGAAATAACTATCAGTTATATACTTCAACACTTAATCCCCACTGCAGCCATTTACTAACTATAGAACACAGACTGCACGAGGCTTTAGAACAAGGAGAATTTGAGGTTTTCTATCAGCCAAAAGTCAACATTACTACTTGGCAAATTCAGGGCATGGAAGCTCTGCTGCGCTGGCAACATCCACAATTAGGTTTAGTTACTCCCGCTACATTTATTCCCATCGCCGAAGAGAACGGACTCATTGTACCTATTGGGGAATGGGTGCTGCAAACAGCCTGCACTCAAAATAAAGCTTGGCAGGATGCTTTGCAGCCAGATTTGCGGGTAGCAGTCAACGTTTCGGCTCGGCAGTTCCAGCAATTTAATTTATTAGAAATGGTAGCGAACTGCTTGGAAAAAACTGGTTTAGCACCCAAATATTTAGAGTTAGAAATTACCGAAACTACAGCCATGCAAGATGTGGATTATACCACAAAAGTTCTCAGGGAGTTGCAGAATATGGGAGTGCAAATTGCGCTGGACGATTTCGGCACGGGTTATTGTTCTCTAAATTATCTCAAAAAGTTTCCCTTGAATATCTTAAAAATAGACAGGTCGTTTGTCAGCGGATTGACGACCGATCCCTGCGAACGGGCGATCGCCAAGGCTGTAGCGACCCTGGGGCGAGATTTGAACTTGAGCGTGGTAGCTGAAGGAGTAGAAACTAAAGAGCAGTTGGAGTGTTTGCGCGAACTCCACTGTCAAGAAATTCAGGGTCATTATTTCAGCCCTGCCCTCTCGGCTGGTGAGGCTAGGAAGCTATTGCTAAATTCTCAGTTGCAACAAGTGAAAATTGCTTAATTAGTCATTAGTCATTAGTTATTAGTCATCAGTCAATTGTAGGGTGGGTGAGGCGCGGTTCAAGATTTATCTATTGCTGACAATAGTTAATCGGCGCGCCTCACCCACCAATAGGGATCAGGTGCTTCGTGCGCCCCCGAAAGTTATAGTTCTTGACCGCGAATCTTAGTCTCCCGACTTATTTTCCTGCGCTGCACCCCCAACATCATCACTGCTAGAGCGCTGCGGCGGGCCTAAGTTGTCGGGCAATTCGTTAAGATTCTTGCCCAAAGCGTGACACAGCGCTTTAACTTGAGGAATTGTCAGCTCAGGGGCATCAAGTCCTCGCTCCCGCCACCGCAGTTAAAAGCTTAGGAATGAGAATTAAATAACTTCCACTCTTGAAAGTGGGATGGGCGTCCCGCCCGTCCTTTTTGGACGGGCG
>NZ_JAUBTG010000004.1:0-280398 GCF_036702395.1 Microcoleus sp. D3_18_C2
ATCAAAGCGTTTTGGTAAACACGAGAAGACAACTGGTTCATCCAAGCGCATTCAGGTTGTTTCTTGACGTGGTTGGTAAGAACTTTCTTGACTTCGCCGATAACCTTTGAGTCAGAAAAATTGCCCTCACCGTACATTTGGACTCGCAGGCTCAATCCTAAATTGAAAACAACTCGCCTAAATCCTGCGTGTTTTGCCATCAAGGTCGCTTCGCTGTTATTCAATTTGAGCGCTCGCTTGACGGCAAACATGGAACTTCTTCTCGGCAATCAACTGTAGATAAGTTTAGCAAACTATTTGGCACTTAAGTCCGACTCCCAAACAGGCAGTTCAGTTGCCGGATGATGCCGAAACCAGGGGTCGGTTTCTTCGTATTCATGGGGAAGGGCTATCCAAGTTTGAATGCCATGCAGGATGGCTTCTTTGCTGCGATCGTCGTCAGGCGTGCGTTCGGAGTGGACAATGCCTCGCCCTGCCGTCATCCAGTTCACCGCACGCCTGACGGATTTCTTGAACGCTGCCCACACTATCACGATGCAGCAAAACACCTTCAAACAGGTAGGTGACGGTTGCTAAGTTGATGTGCGGATGCGGTCTGACATCCACGCCCCGGCCGGGTGGAAACACCGCAGGGCCGAGATGGTCAAAAAAGATGAACGGGCCTACCAGTGCTAAAACGTCTGAGGGAAGCAAGTGACGGGCTTGGAATCCACCCAAATCTTGAATGTGTGGCTCATTGACATACTCACTGACCTGAAGGTACGGTGATTCTTAAGCCTCGCGACTTAAGTTTCTGCTTCTTCGCAACTGCCTCCACCCTCAAAGAGTTTTGGTCTTATGTTCGCTCCACAGACTAACCCCGCAAGCCCTGCGGTTTTTACGTGTCGAATACCAAACGGAATTCTTCTCCTGTTTTGATTCTAGGGTTAGACTTCCATTGCCCTATCCTCTTTTCCCGGTCTACCGATTTTGCTTCGCCGCCAGCACCTCGGGCTGAACTTCGCTCGTATAGGCTGTTTGATCCATCGTCTCGGGTGGGTCGTTGACCAATTACATTCTAATATAAAGCCGTCCTAAAAGGACGGGGTTTCTACCCAAATTTGTGATGAGATGCTGGATGGTATCCGTCATAATGTTTATGAAGTTCCCAACGCTAATCGTCTATGTCAAAAGTGCATGATACAAAAAGCTATCCTTGTAAAGGACGATCGCAATATCAGTGACTGGTCTAAACTTTCCCAATCGAAAGCTCTTGTAGAGTGTCGAGTTCTCAACGAGCTTTCTGCTTACGAGACGATGGAGAGTTCATCACTGACTTGAATCCTACCTTTGACTAGGGAGCGAATCAGACGATCGAGTGAGCCACGTTCTTCTTCACTGATAGACTCATCGAGGATGGCGGCCATCATGCCGTAGCGGTCAGCCTTGGTAACGCGGTGAGTATCGGTGACAGTGGCAATTAATTCGTTGATAGCGCCGGGGAGAAGATTAACTGGATACATGGGATTGTTTTGAACTCGACACCTTAATCATCTCGTGGTTTCTCCTAAGAGCAAGTGATGGTGCTGGTTTTTTTCCGTGATAATACTGAAAATCTTCGGTGAACCAAGTCCGTGTTACCAGTGATCGAAGTCACAACATTGAAACTAATGCAGCGGTGGAACAATTAGAACCCACATCTTGCACCCTTCTCAAGAACAGGCTTTTCGGCCTGTTCCACAAAGAGTGAATTTTCTTGTGGAACAGGCCGAAAAGCCTGTTCCTAAAATGCTTATCGAGAATGGTGCAAGATGTCAGTTAGAACCAACCTTCGGCCCTTCAAGTGTCACAGTGATAATTTTCGTTTTTCACGAGTCTGAACCTCTTGCTGTGCAAATGTTTCAGACCTTCATAGGAAGAACTACCTCTTCTTCAATCACTTGTCAACAAGTAACGACTGTTGACTTTTTATCCAAAATCAAAATAAGTAGACAGACAAAAAAATTAGTCCGCCTACTTAATCGCTAACTAGAAATCACTCCCACTCGATCGTTCCCGGTGGCTTAGAAGTAATATCGTAAACCACTCGGTTCACCCCCTTAACCTCATTCACAATCCGATTCGAGATCAGTTCCAACAAATCGTAAGGAACCCGCGCCCAATCAGCCGTCATCCCGTCTTCACTCTTAATAAATCGCAAGACGATCGGGTAAGCATAAGTGCGCTGATCGCCCATCACGCCTACACTGCGAATCGGTAGCAAAACTGCAAAAGCTTGCCAAAGTTCACCGTACAATCCGTGCCGGTTAATTTCTTGGCGAACAATGAAGTCAGCATCCCGCAAAATATTTAGTCTCTCGGAGGTAACTTCTCCGATAATCCGAATCGCCAATCCCGGGCCGGGGAAAGGTTGTCGGTTCACTATTTCTTCGGGAAGCCCGATCGACCGGCCGACTTTTCGCACCTCATCCTTAAACAGTTTTCGCAGCGGTTCAATCAGCTTAAATCGCAAATTTTTCGGCAAACCGCCGACGTTGTGGTGGCTTTTAATTTTAACAGCAACTCGCTCGCCACTTTTGGGGTCTGCATTCGTGTCAGCCGACTCAATCACATCAGGATAAAGAGTACCTTGTGCGAGGTAGTCAAAGGGGCCCAGACGCTTCGATTCTTCTTCAAATACGTTGATAAATTCGTGACCGATCCGCTTGCGTTTTACTTCAGGATCGGTAATCCCTTCAAGTTGAGCTAAAAAGCGTTCGCGAGCATTAACATACTCAACGTCAATGTGGAATTGCTCTTTAAATAATTTTACCAACCGTTCTGGTTCATACTTCCGCATAAACCCTTGATCGATAAACATACAGGTAAGTTGGTCGCCGATCGCCTTATGCAGCAAGAAAGCCAAAGTAGAAGAATCTACACCGCCCGATAGAGCCAGCAAAACTCGTTTATCTCCCACTTGCGCGCGAATTTCGCGAATCGATTCCTCCACAAAAGTAGCAGTCGTCCAAGTCGGTTCGCACTCGCAAATGTGGTAAACAAAATTGCGAATTAAAGCTATTCCCCCGATCGAGTGAACTACTTCGGGGTGAAACTGAACCCCGTACAAATTTTTCTCGTGGTTAGCCACAGCAGCACACGGAGTATTGTCTGTGTGAGCGAGGATTTCAAAACCCGGTGGCAGTTGAGTACACGAGTCTCCGTGGCTCATCCACATCGTGCTGCCTTCTTCGACATTTGTCAGCAAATCTGTAGGATCGTCAATAAATAGCGATGCCTTGCCATATTCGGCTAACTTAGCCCGTTCAACCGTGCCTCCGAGCTGCTTTACCATCAACTGCATCCCGTAACACACTCCCAACACCGGTATTCCCAAATTCCAAATTTCTGGGTCGCAGTGGGGTGCTTTTTCATCGTATACAGAACTTGGGCCTCCTGAAAGAATAATTCCTTTAGGATTGATAGCTTTTAACTGTTCTGCCGTAGTGCGGTAAGAAATTACTTCTGAATATACTTGAGTTTCGCGAATTCGACGAGCAATCAGTTCGGAATATTGCGAACCGAAGTCGAGAATCACGATGATCTGGCGATCGATCTGCTGCATTAAAGAGTTTGTGAGAACGGACTCAGTTTCTATTTTAGTAGTCACGGTTATTGCGTAATTGCTAAGTGCTAATTGGGCAGAAAGTAGCGGACGTATCTGTCGCGCTCTCAGTACAATTCTAAGGAAGACTAGGAACCATTGGTCGCTAGGAATAAATCTTATTGATACTAGATTGCCGTCAGCGATGTTAGTCGATTAATCGGGTACAGGGCCATAGATTTACTTCGATCCTTACCCTAATTAATTGAATTCTTGCTTCAGAAATAGCTTCCCGAAGCAACCTAGTATAATTAAGGTTTAGGGACAGAGAATTATTACTTGTTAAATATTATCCCTGACCGATGTTTTAAACAGAATTCAGGGATATTCACACTACATTAACAAATTTGGGTCAAAAATGTATCTCCTATGTCACTTTTAACAATAATTTTGCGATCGCGCCCGAACATCACCGAGCCCACGGGGATGTGCAAGTTAGTGTGAGTAAAAATGCAATCCGATGACCGCAAGTCTATTTGTCGGGCGATGTCGCCGTAAATTAGATCGACCCAATTGCTCCCAAACTCGGCGTCTAAAGCCCGCAGTTGCCCGAGAGCCTCTTCGGCTGTCGCTGCGGCAAAAATTGCGGAACACGCATCAGCCGGCATTCCAGCCTTAGCACAGTAAGCTGTGAGAATTTCCCTGCGCCCGTCAGCGAGGTGGTGGTGAGTGTGAAAAATTCCCGCCGCCAATTTCATCAGTTTCCCGTGATAGCCAAACAGCAAAATTGACTGCACGCCCTGATATCCGGCTTCTACCAGCAGCGGGCCGAGCCAGTTAGCGGTTTTGACTAACCTCTCACGATTAATCCCCAGTTGTCGCGCCAAATCCAAGCCGTTTTCGCCGATGCAGAAAACCAAACAGTCAAACAGTTCGGCTTTTTGTTGCAGTTGTTCGCGGTAAACTTCCAACTGTCCAGGGGCGCTCAGCGGTTGAGAAATGCCCGTTGTACCCAGCAGCGAAAGTCCTTCTACCACGCCGAAAGCTTCGTTAGAAGTGCGGGTGGCTAGTTGCCGCCCAGACGGCAGAATCAGGGTGACAGTAATTTTTTCTCCCCCTGCGAGTTCTCGGCTCAGATTCGATCGCAACAGTCGCATTGCGTAATCATAGATCGCCGCCCCTCCACCGACTGTGTGACGCCCTATACCTTCACCGCCGAGAATCACAATCTGCTCTCCCTCTTCCCAATTCCCCAATTCCACCATTGCCCAAACGGGGGTATTTCGAGTCAGATCGAGATTGTCGCCCGGATCTGAGCGAGTCACTCCTAAAGCGGTATCAGTTTTGAGTACAGACGCCTGTTCGATCGGAATTTCTGCAGTTATTTGCGGTTCCAGTAAATTGACTGATACGCTATCTAGAGACTGAATACCTGCGCGTAAGCACCGCAAAGCTGCAAGTGCGGCCGCACAGGCAAATACTGGCAGTGTATACCCCGATAAAGGTTGAGTTTTTGTCACGTTGTAATTCAGAAATCCGTAAATTGGCTGGCGATCGACATCACGCCTTAGCACTGATACCCCTCAAACATTTAAGTGTAATTCTAGGGTTTGCTATTATCTGCAGTTAGCGTAATTTTTGTCAACTATAATTTTGTCCTACCAGTTGGCGAGCCTCTACGAGGAGCGCCCACAACCCACTCCGAAGGCTTACGGGCCGGTGCGGGCGATTTTCACAAAAAACCCGGAATCTCGATCGCCAGCGCTGGGACTGAACAAACGCATTCCAGGAATTAGGTACAAATAGTTAGCAGCGATACTCAGCAAGTCGATCGTCTTTCATTTTATAGATTTAGCTAGCCGTAAAGATTTGAGAACCGAGTGAGATCGCGCGAAATTTGCTTTTGCCTTTGGGGAACTTGTTTGAGGCGGAATTCGAGCAATTTTTGGTATGCAAAATGCTGCGCTCGCTTCCTGGTTAAGCCCTAAAACCTACTTTTTTACAATTAGCAAATTTATATCTCCCAACCGGTTGATGTCCTAGCGATCGCAAGTCATTTATATTGATATGAATTACCCGGACGTGCCAGTCCTACTTTCGAGCTAGCCTCTTGAAGGTGGGGCTGGTTTTATCTAACCCTGTTACTTCACTTCTCCAATCTACAATCTAAAACCTAAAATCTAAAATTGATTGACTATGGTTGAACCAGTTGCAGAGTTAAATGAACCTCTATCTCTTCAGACTGCAGAAATAGTAGAAATAGTAGACCCGAAAATATTTCAGCTCGTTCTCTCTCCAAAAATAGCTCTCAAATTTTCCAAAAAAGACGTTCGATCGACCCTGAAAGCCTCAACTCTAGACGGCGTTTTTGCCACTATCTTCGAGTCGGCGACCACCGGCGTGCTGCTGAGCAACTTCTTGCTGCAACTCGGCGCGAGTAGCGTGGAAATAGGTATATTCTTTGCTATTCCGATGGTGGTAAATCTCCTGCAACCATTAGGAGCCTACATCGCAGATCGGACAACCACCCGCCGCTCGTACAACCTATTTGTATTCAGCGTTTCGCGGCTGCTGTGGCTGGTGCTGGCGGTGGCAATTGTTTGGGGTTCCCAGCACCAAGATCCCCGCCAACTGCTGCAATGGACACTGGTAACAGTCGTAGCAGCTAGCGTGCTGGCAGCTTTTGCCAATTCTAGCTGGTTCAGTTGGATGGCTGCTGTGGTTCCTCAGCGCTTGCGGGGACGCTATTTTGGCTTTCGCAACAGTGCTGTCAGCCTCATCACTTTGCTGGGAGTGCCGTTGATGGGATTGGGAGTGTCAACTTGGGACGGCGGCCCAATTTTGGGCTACGGTATTGTTTTATTGGTGGGTGTTTTGGCGGGAATGATTAGTTTGGGGTGTCAATCCTTCATGGTTGATGTGAATCCCCAGGTATACAAAAAAAATGCACTGAACGATCGACTTACAAAGAAAAAAGAAAAGCAAATAACAGATTTTGTGCCTTCTGTGCTGAAAGATTCTAATTTTTTAATGTTTATTCTTTACTTCAGCCTATGGACATTTGCAGTTAATCTCAGCGCGCCTTTTTTTAATATCTACTTGCTGAAAGATTTAAGCTTGGATGTGAGTTTGGTAACGATTTACACCAGCTTAAGTTCCGGCGCAAATCTACTGCTGCTGATGTTTTGGGGTAAGTTGGCCGATCGCTGGGGGAATCGTCCGCTGCTAATTGCGGTTGGGCTGGTGGTGGCTGTAACCCCTTTGCTGTGGTTGGGTACGGGCAATTACCCGTTTGCCCTCTGGGTGTGGCTGCCGCTGCTGCACTTGTTGGGGGGAACGACTTTAGGGGCGATCGGGCTGTGTACTAACAATATTCAAATGGAGCTCGCGTCGATCGAGCAACCTTCGACTTATTTTGCGATCGGCGCTGCTGTTTCGGGATTAGCTGGGGCTTTGGGAACTACCGCCGGCGGCTTTCTTGCCCAACTTCCTGGTATGAGTTTGGGCTCACTGTTTGCCCTCTCGGCTGCTGTGAGGCTGGTAGGCTTGCTGCCTTTGATTTTGGTGCGAGAACCTCGTAGCCAGTCGCTGCGGTCGATCGTCCCCACTTTGGGACGTTTTAAATTTAATCGGGGCTAGGAAATTTTCGCACAAATTTACCGATCGAGAAACCAGAAAAGCCCACAGATTGTTAAAAACTTCAAGCAGATCGCAGAAAACCTGAGAGTGACTGAGACAAAAATTAACCTAAAACATCGCCTAAATCTGATGTGCGGCAAATATCTCACTATTATCTTGCAGCCAACCGACAAATCGATAATATATAGCTGTTCTAAAAACTCACTGTGCAGACCGTAAATGTGTTTAAAGGTTTGTTAGCTAGGGCGTCGTATCACTACTTATGTTACGATAATCGAGCATTTTCCCTGAAGCAAACCTACGATTTCACGCTCTGAATTTTTTACGTTTTAGGATAATCGAGCATTTTCTCAGAACCAAACCTACGATCTCACGCTCAGCCCTTTTTGTATTAAGAAATATAAATATTATTCACATTTTAATACAATAAACTCAACTAGGTGGTGGTTTGAGACTACTATCCTGACAATCGAAATAACTAAAGATTGCCCACCCACATAACAATTTCGATCCAAAAACTAGCAGCGATCGCCTGACGCCATACAAAAAGGGGAATTGGCAATTCTCTTGTAACCGATGACCAATGACAGATCGCTCTCAAATTTCCGATTCAAAGAGAGACAAGTAAAAATGAAACGTCTAATCGTTTGCTGTGATGGCACTTGGCAACAACTCAATAGTAGTTACCCAAGTAATGTGATTAAACTTGCCCAGGCAGTGAAATCGACCGCCAGTGACGGGGTTCCGCAAATCGTGTTTTATGACGAAGGAGTTGGAGCGGATAGTAACAAGATTTTGGGCGGAGCCACTGGACTGGGAATCGATAAAAATATACAAGATGCCTATCGTTTTCTTTCTCTCAACTATGAGAAGGGTGACGAAATATATCTATTCGGGTTCAGTCGCGGTGCTTACACAGTCAGGAGTCTAACCGGGATGATTTATTGCTCCGGTCTCCTATCCCGCCCTCATATTACCAGGGCATCAGAAGCTTACGAGCTTTACCGTAAACGAGACATTAAACCAAAGGATCGGGTAGCAGCCAATTACCGCGAAGATTACGGCGATCGCGTCCCGATTACCTTGCTTGGTTGTTTCGACACCGTTGGAGCCCTTGGTATTCCTACTCTACCCGCCTTCAAGAAGTATGACGAACAGCTCAAGAAAAGGTACAGATTCCACGACACCACTTTAAATAAGTTAATTCAAAATGCGTTGCACGCCGTTGCGATCGACGAAGTTCGCGAAATCTTTGATGTTACGCCTATGAAAAAAAATCCTGATATTGAGAACCAGCGGGTTATTCAAGTTTGGTTTCCCGGCTCGCATATCTGCATCGGCGGTGGAACGAAAGAATACAGCGGTTTATCAGATGCCGCCTTACAATGGATGATCGATTCAACCCGTAACCTGGGATTGGGGCTTGAATTCGATCCAAGTGCCATTCCCACAGGTATCAATCCCAATTATGAGATTGATTTTAAAAACAATCCTGGGTTCTTCAAATTGGCAGGAATCAAGTTCCGCGAGGTGGGCGATGCTATTGAGGATCTTCACGAAAGCACGATCAATCGATTAAAAAAACGCCAAGACTATCGACCTAAGAATCTGCAAAAAATTCTCTCCAAAATAATTGATAATATAGAAAAATGATAAAAATTTATCAAGCTCTCAGAACGGAACCTAATAAGACTATCTCATCTACAACAAAGGAAAAGCAATCATGAAAAGAGATACATCTAGAGATGGATTTAGCAACAAAGCTTTAGCATATACGTTGACTCATTTCAAACCAATTTGGAACTTAGTTCAAAGTTACGAGCCTCTGAAACGTAAACTAAACAAATTTTTTCTCAATAGCATCATTTACAAACTTCCGACTCGCCCGCTTCCCTATAGCTTAATGGGCTTAGATCCCAAAATTCCAGGGACAGATATTCCAAAAAAAACTGATACCTACATCTCTTGGGATTCACTTACAGACAAGACTTATACTGGGCGACATTTACCTCCCGACCCCGAATTTAACAAAGAAGGGAATTTACCACCACTGGGTAAATTAAAGACCTTATTTCAAAAAAGAGATGGAAAAACCATTTATTCAGACAAATCGACTCTGCTCTTTCCCTATTGGGTGCAGTGGTTTACAGATAGTTTTCTGCGGATCGATCAGCAAAACCGCTTCAAAAATACCTCCAACCATCAGATTGATATGTGTAATGTTTACGGGTTGACCCGCAAACAAACAAATATGCTCAGAGCTTTCAAAGACGGTAAATTTAAAACCCAAAAACTCAAGCGCAAAGATGGCGTAGAAGAAGAATATCCACTCTTTTATTATGCCGATCCTGAGCAGGGTATTATCGATCCTCAATTTGAAGGTCTTCATGCACCCCTTAATGATGAGAAAAGACAATCCCCCGAAAAGAAAAGCAAGCTATTTGCAATGGGAGTTGAACGGGCAAACGTCCAAGTTGGCTATGTCATGCTCAACACTTTATGTATCAGGGAGCATAATCGAATTTGCGATGTTTTGTCAAAAAGCTATCCAGAATGGGACGACGAGAGGCTCTTCCAAACCGCGAGAAATATTCTCATGGTGATTGTTCTCAATATCATTATGGAAGAGTACATTTTCCACATTACGCCCTATAATTTTAGGTTCTTTGCCGATCCTGAAGCTTTTACCAAGGAAAGTTGGTATCGAGAAAATTGGATGGCGATTGAGTTTAGTTTTGTCTATCGCTGGCATAGTGCGGTTCCTGAAACCTTTACCTATGACGGGAAAGAAAAATCCATGTACGATTCCCTCTGGAATAATCAGATGTTAATCGATAAAGGGTTGGGTGCATTGATGGAAGAAACTTGTTCCCAACCAGGCACTAGAATTGGTTTGTTTAACACACCTGATTTTAAGATCGCAGGAACACCTTATACATTTATTGATGCTACCGAACTAGCATCTGTTAAACTCGGACGGCAGGCGCAGTTAGCCAGTTATAACGATTACCGCGAAATGTGTGGTTATCCCAGGGTGACTGATTTCAATCAAATTACGGGTGACGAATACGCTCAACAGAAATTAAAAGAGTTGTACGGTCATGTTGATAAGATTGAACTATTTGTCGGATTGTACGCTGAAGATGTGCGGGAAAATTCAGCAATTCCGCCTTTAGTAGCACGGATAATTGGCATTGATGCTTTCTCCCAAGCTTTAACTAATCCTTTGTTATCGCCTAAAGTCTTCAATAAGGAAACTTTTTCTGAGGTTGGTTGGGAAATTATCCAAAATACCAAAACAGTCTCTGATTTAGTGAATCGTAATGTTCCTCCAAGCGATCCCAAGTACAAAGTCTCCTTCGATCTTTAAGTTGTAGCTGACAACTAAGACTCAAATTAGTTGGGGGCGCAAAGACACCTGCGCCCTCAAAAATGAGGAAGAAAAAGGCGATATTTTCGCAAGCGATAAGCTACGGCAATTCGGAAGCAATTGCACCAGCATTTATACTGTTTCACAGATGCAACGGTTTGTGTAGAGCCTTTTTTAGCGATTAACCAAAGGTTATGTTATGAACAAGAAGTTATTTACCGAATATCCCGAACAAGACGAACGCAAATATTACGATCTTTTGGTTGAGCAGGCCAAGCTTCGGATGGATAATCTTTACGGCAATAAGGAGCGGGCGCTGCGAGATACTCACGCCAAAACTCATGCTTGCGTTAAAGGAACTCTGGAAATTTTTGACTTTGATGAGGAAGCGATTAAACGCGAATTGGGCAAACGCGCTTCGTTAAGTTCTTCGCGACTCAATGCTATTTCCCTTAAGCAAGGTTTGCTAGCAAAACCCAAGGAATATCCTGTTTGGTTGCGATTTGCTAACGGGGCTACCAAAGTATACCCTGATTACCAAAAAGATTCGCGCTCAATATCAGTGAAAGTGATGGGGGTGGAAGGGGAACGACTCGCGCAAAGCCACGAGTTAAAAACCCAGGATATCATTGTTCACAATTCAGAGATATTTGTGAGCCAAACCATCAAAGACTACTACGGCTTTTTTTCTGCTCTGGTTGAATCACCAGAGGCATTGAAAAAGTGGCTAATACGACATCCCAGACACTTTCTAGCGGTCTCGACGCTTACGGGTAGCCGGACTCCGAAGAGTTTGCTAACAGCAAAATATTGGAGCGGTTCACCCTCTGCTTTGGGTCTCAATCCCGATTTCGATCCCTCTAAGCCTGGTCTAGTTCCTGTCGAATATCCTGCTGTAATTAAGTATGGGTTTACTCCGATTTCATGCAAACCACCGCATGAAATAATTCCAGAACAATCTCGACCGGGAATTCCTAAAATTCCCTTTGTCGATCGCGCTAAAGCCTTGGGTTTAGATCCCAATAAACCAGATAATTATTATCGGGACGATCTCATTCAAGCCTTGGCGAAACCTGACGCTCAATACTGTTGGGATTTTGGCATTCAGTTCCAAACCAGCCTAAAAATGCCGATCGACGATGGCATCAATGTCTGGAAGGAAAAAGAATCACCCTTCTTGAGAGTAGGTCGTCTCACCGTCAAGCATCAGATTATTGATTATGAAAAACAATCTGATTTCAACGAAAACCTGAGATATTCTCCCTGGAACGGCTTAGCAGTTCATCGTCCAGTAGGTGCGATCAATCGGATACGCGGTGTTGTTTACCCCGTTGTAGCGAATTATCGCCTTCAAAAGCGAGGTCTTGTCCACCAAGAACCCACAGGAGAAGAAACTTTTTAAGGGAGTAATTTGGGGCTGGGAAATCATTTAAGCCATCAGGCAGGTGTCGTCTGAGCAAATGGCAACTAATATCAAATCCGGTAGCATCGTCCTGTATTCATCTCTGTATTCTCTCCCTCTGCGTTCTCTGCGCCCTCTGCGGTTAAATCATTCCGATGCAACCGGAAACGATATAAAAGAAGTTAACAAGCGAAACCTTCAAAAAATCCCATCCCTTTTTAGGGGGTGGGAGTGTTAAAAATGATGAATTCTTAGTCCTCAGTCCTTAGTCCTCATTATTCAGTAGCAATTAATCAATAACTGGGTTCGTACCCAATTATTAATTATTCTGCTAGCAACCAACTGATGACTAATGACCAACGACTGATGACTAATAAATTAAGCTTGCCGTGAGTAGTATTCCACCACTAGCAGTTCGTTAATTTGTAGAGCAATCCACTCGCGTTCGATAACGCCATTAACTTTGCCAACCAGTTTTTGCTTATCAAATTCCAAGTGATTCGGCAAGTGAGCCAAGCCTGGGTCTTTGAGATTAGCTTCTACCATTGTGCGAGAGCGCTCTCTATTTTTCACAGCAACCACATCACCAGGCTTGCACTGATAGCTGGCGATATTGACTTCACGGTCATTGACAGTTATGTGACCGTGATTTACCAATTGTCTAGCGGACGGAATGGTTGGAGCCATTCCCATCCGAAACACAGTATTGTCCAAGCGCATTTCCAAAAATTGCAGTAACACTTGACCTGTGGAGCCCGTGACACGGCGGGCTTTGCGGACGTAACGGAGCAATTGGCGTTCCGTCACACCGTAATTGAAACGGAGTTTTTGCTTTTCTTGCAAGCGAACCGCATACTCAGAGAGCTTTTTGCGGTTTTGACCGTGCTGTCCAGGCGGATAATCTCGTCTGGGGGTTTTGCGGGTTAGACCGGGCAACTCTTTCAGGCGACGGACGATTCTCAATCGGGGGCCTCGATATCGAGACATTTATTTTCCTCTCTAATATCTGTATGCAATATTTATGCAGACTCTATATTATATGTTGGTAACGGTCAAAATTCAAATAAAGATCGATAAAAAAACGATCGACCGGAGGGCGATCCATAATGTGCGGTAAATTCTGAAGGAAAAGCCGATCGCTCGATCGCCCAAATCAGCCAAAAAAACTCACTACTCGATCTGCCATGCACAACCGCAATTTCTCCCGCACTTCTTCCCCAAAGCCAGCACCGACCGGCTCAAACCCTACCGGGCGCTGGATATTAGCTCTCGGCACGCAGCTAGCAGCACTTGGTTTGTTGGCAACAGCCCTGCCCATATCGCCAGCCTCAGCCATCACTATTAGAATTCCTCGCTCTAGGAATCCCTATCGCGTCTGCGCCTTGGAACTAATCGAAGCCGGAGTGGCAGCAGAGGCCGCCGCCGCCGCTTGTGCTGACGCCCTCCGCCCCCGCGACATATCTAAATGCGCCCTCCAAATCAACCGCAAAACCAAGATTTCTGGTGTCGAAGCGCTCTCTAGCTGTCGGCGGGTGAGGCGTCCCCAAGAATTGGCTACTTGCGTAGTGAATATTAACAGCAAAAGTCGAACTCAACCTGCTGATCCCCTGGTAGTGCTGGATGGATGCCGCCGCAGTTTATTGCCACAACAGTTTTCTGAATGCGTAGTCGGTTTGAGCGGCAGGCTCGACTTTCCCACTGACCGGTTAATCACCACTTGTCTTGACCCCAGGGACAGCGTGAGCCAGTTGGACGGACGCCCTGCACCTACCCCTCCTGTGGAGCTAATTCCAACGCCTTCGCCCCTCAATTAATCACTGTTAACAGTTGACTGTTGACTGTTGACTGTTAACAATCTAAAATCTAAAATCTAAAATCTAAAATCGATTGACTGATGCCTACATTTTCCTAATCAAATGTCAGAAATTTTTGCTCAAATTACAGTCGAAGAATTAGCTCGCCAATTAGCAGAAACCAATGCTGAGAAATTGCAGCTTGTAGACGTGCGGGAACCTTACGAAATTGAGCTGGCGGCGCTGCCGGGATTTGTAGCTTTTCCGCTGAGCGAGTTTGCGGAATGGTCTGGTGAAATTGACGCTAGACTCGATCGCGACACAGAAACCCTAGTTCTGTGCCATCACGGAGTGCGATCGGCTCAAATGTGCCACTGGTTAGCCACTCAAGGATTTACCAACGTTAAAAATATCGTTGGCGGTATCGATGCTTATTCAATGGTAGTCGATCGAACCGTCCCCCGCTATTAACATCAAATCCAGTTCTTAACTATCCTTTTCTTCAGAGTCCGCGCGGGCGGACTTTGTATGTGTAGAAACGAATAATATTTCCCCGGAATGAGCTAATTAACACCAGCAAATCGAAAATTGAAAAGCGTACTCATAGTGAGCCGATCGCGCCCCTGCCTTTTCGAGTCATAAAGAGCTTCATCAGCCGCCAGTAGCAGGGTTATCGCATCATTTTCCTCGCTGGGAACAACGCTGGCAATTCCCAAACTAATCGTTACCACAGAATTAGGTAGACCGTCAAGACTCTGCGGGTTAAAAAGAATATTCAAAGCTTTCACTTTTGCTCTAATTTGTTCGGCAACAACCAGAGCCGCCGACGCATCAGTTTCCGGTAAAATCACAGCAAATTCCTCGCCCCCGTAGCGAGCAGCTACATCAGCAGGACGCTGGAGCGATCGGCGAATTGTCTGAGCTACCAATCGCAAACAATCATCTCCTGCTTGATGTCCGTAGGTATCATTATATATTTTGAAATAATCGAGATCGCACAAAATTAAAGATATCGGAGACCCCTCGCGAGCCATGTGTTTCCATTCGGTTCGCAAGCAACTATCAAAATACCGTCTGTTGCCAATTTGAGTAAGTTCGTCCACATTCACCAAAGCTTGCAGCCTTAGATTTTCTTGCTGCAACTCCTCAAAACGAACCACCGATAACTTGTCCTCGCACAAATTTTGCCCTTGAAAATACAGGCGATATAATTCGCAAGACAAACTACAGTTATTTCCCTCTAATTTGACAAGTCCCATGCTGTCTAACTGATAAGCCATCAAAGGTTCGAGGTGAACGCTATTTTTAGCATCGACAACCTGTTGGAATGCGGAGGCGAGTTCGGGCTGCTGTTGAATGGCGATCGACTGATTTTGCAAGTAGTCGCTATAAATTCCGCTGTGAGTAGGAGCTGCTGTTAACAATTCTGCCAACTCGGCTAGCCCCAGTTCATTCCCTGGTTCATCCCGATCGACAAAGAGGCGATTTTGTTGCAAAATTGCCAGGTGATACAGCGCTAAATGCACTAAATAAGGATGCCCGCCTACCATGTTCATTAATTGCTCGATCGGAGCGCTATTGCTCCAGTTCAGTCCGTGTCTGCACGCCAAATCTTGAACTTGTTCAGCAGTAAATTCTGAGAGTTTAATCGGCATTCCTACATTAAATGGAGATTGATTAAGCCTCAAAGCAATATAAATCTCGGTCGAATGAATGACAACAATGCGGAGTTTTTGCCAAATTGTGCTAGCGCGAGCTTGTTCATACCAAAAACGGATCATCGAAAGAAAATCTTGAGCAATGTTAGTCCGTTCAAATATGCGATTTATTTCGTTAATCACCAAGACAATAGGACTGTCAATTAGTTCGAGCAAATAGTTTTCAAAGTAAATTGTGCAGCTGACCTTGCTGCCCATATCTTCATCCCAGAATTCATCAATATTTGGTTCGAGTTTGAGTTGCCGAGCGACATTGACACAAAGCCAGCGTAAAAATTTATCTAAACTAGCAAAAACCGCTGCGTCAGCTTGCTGAAAGTCTACAGTTACTGTGCGGTATCCACGATCGACTGTCGCGTGAACTATCCGCAGCATCAGCGAACTTTTGCCCATTTTTTTGGGAGCTTTAATGCGAACAAGGCCACCGGGTTTGCTAATTTCTGCACAGGCCAGGGCTTCGGCCCCTGAGCGATCGATATAAAATCGAGAGTCAAGCGGTATGGGGCCGCCGGGAAATTCTAGGTCTGCAACTGTTTGGATCAAGTTTGGTAATTTTTGGAGTCCTGCCATAGTCGTTCCGCAAGGCGATACCCTGACTGTATCTTACTGTGCATCAACCTTTGTCAGGTTAGGGGGGAGACGAGCGGTGTCCAAGATCGATCGACAATCCTAAAAAATCTAAGTTTTTAGGGACTTCCCGGAACTCACTTTGCTATAGTAGTGTCACTTTACCCAATCTCAAACCCTGCTTCAACACGGCTCTGCAGACCGACAAAAATTCGACGGTAGCCCAGACGCGATCTTTCTTGGCCTTTACCTGAAAAATAACTCGTTGGTCGTCGAGGTCGCGCAGGAAGAGCCCCTATCTAAGGAGAAATAATCATTGTCACGCCGCTACCTGTTTACCTCTGAATCGGTCACTGAAGGGCATCCCGATAAAATCTGCGATCAAATTTCCGATACGATTTTAGATGCCTTACTGACCGAAGACCCCAAAAGCCGCGTCGCAGCAGAAGTTGTCGTCAACACTGGCTTAATGCTGCTGACGGGCGAAATTACCACTAAAGCTCAGGTAAATTACATAGAATTAGCCCGGAAAAAAATAGCCGATATTGGCTACATCCACGCTGACAACGGCTTTTCGGCCAATAGTTGCTCAGTGTTAGTGGCTCTTGATTCTCAGTCTCCCGATATTGCTCAAGGGGTGAACACAGCCCACGAAAGCCGGGAACAATCGAGTGAAGAGGAATTAGACGCCATCGGCGCTGGCGACCAAGGCTTGATGTTCGGCTTTGCTTGCAACGAAACGCCGGAATTGATGCCTCTGCCGATCAGTTTAGCGCACCGGATTTGCCGTCAACTGGCCGCAGTCCGCAAAACCGGTCAGTTATCTTACCTGCGTCCCGACGGCAAAAGCCAAGTTACGGTGATTTACGAGGACGGCAAACCTGTTGGCATAGATACGATTTTAATTTCTACCCAGCACACCGAAACGATCGGCGACATCACAGAAACGGCCGCAGTTCAAGCCAAAATCAAAGAAGACCTTTGGACTGCAGTCGTCCAACCCGTGTTTGCCGATATTAGCGTGCAGCCGGATGCAGAAACTCGCTTCCTTGTCAACCCCACCGGCAAATTTGTCGTCGGCGGGCCTCAAGGAGATTCGGGTTTGACGGGCCGCAAAATTATTGTGGATACCTACGGCGGCTATTCCCGCCACGGCGGCGGCGCTTTTTCTGGGAAAGACCCCACCAAGGTAGACCGCAGCGCGGCTTATGCTTGTCGCTACGTTGCTAAAAATATCGTAGCGGCTGGTTTGGCCCAAAAGTGCGAAGTGCAGTTGAGTTATGCGATCGGCGTTGCGCGGCCTGTTAGCATGATGATCGAAACTTTTGGCACTGGGAAAGTTGATGACGATCGCCTTTTAGAAGTTGTGAAGCAGCATTTTGAACTGCGTCCTGCGGGAATCATTCAGGCATTTAACTTGCAGAATTTGCCTGCTGAAAGAGGCGGCCGTTTCTATCAAGATGTGGCGGCTTACGGTCACTTCGGGCGCACTGACTTAGATTTGCCTTGGGAACAAACTGATAAGGCCGAACTTTTGAAAGAAGCTTTGAGCCAGCAGTTATCTGCTGTCGCTGGATAGTACAATGTTGGGGTGCGCGCAGCGCACCTTATCCATAAATAATATCGGGTGCTACCAATCAATATAGGGTGCGTACTCCGCACCTTATTCAAAAATAATATAGGCGGTGCTTCGGCGCATCTTATCCATAAATAATATCGGGTGCTACAAATTAATAACGTAGCGTGCGTACTCCGCACCTTACAAAAAAAAAAGAATAAATAAATGCGATTTTTCACACCTTTCCAATCTGCAATTCGCAGTTTGGTCTCTTCATTCCAACAGCGGTTGGCGACGACTGGATTTTCTGCACCAAATCCAGCAACGCTGCCAAGTTCATTTGCGACTAACAATCATGGTGGAATTCGCGGCGTTTGGATACCCACCACTGACTGCAAAGTTCTCACATCAAAAGAGCGAATTGCTGAGGCAATGGACTTTCTCGCCGATACGGGATTTAATACCGTTTTTCCTATAATTTGGAACCAGGGTTATACGGCTTATCCTTCTCAGATAATGCGAGAAAACTTTGGGGTGGAAATTGACTCGCGCTATCAAGGTCGCGACCCCTTAGCAGAAATATGTGTTGAGGCAAAGAGAGTTGGCTTAAAAGTAATTCCTTGTTTTGAATACGGATTTGTGAGTTCTTACAATCGCAATGGCGGTCATTTGCTGGCGAAAAAACCTGAGTGGATTGCCCGTGATGCCAGCGGCAATTTACTTAAAAAAAATAACTTTGACTGGATGAATTCTCTTGACGCGGAAGTGCAAGACTTTGTGCTGGGGTTGATGCTGGAAGTTGCTAAGAATTATCCGGTAAACGGCGTTCAAGGAGACGATCGCATTGCGTTTCCGGTAGAAGGCGGTTACGACGAAAAAACGGTTAAACGCTATCTAGAAGAGTGCGGTAAAGCAGCGCCGTCGGATTGTAAAGAGCAACATTGGCTGCAGTGGCGCGCTAATATTATTACTGAGTTTGTGGCTCGTTTACACCGAGAAGTGAAAGCGATTAATCCTGATTTGTTGCTATCGATGTCGCCGAGTCCTTATGATTGGGGACTGGTGGAATATTTGCAAGATTCTAAAGCTTGGGTTGACAAAAATTTGGTGGATCTGCTTCACCCGCAGTTTTATCGTCGCGATTTTAATGCTTACAAACAATTGGTCGATAAAATGATGTCGGGACAGCTTAGCGGGCAGCAAGTAAAGTGCGTGTCGCCCGGTATTTTGTTGACGAATCGAGGCAGCAAATATAGCATAACTCCCGAACTGTTGTTGCAAGTAATTGCTTACAACCGCTCTTGCGGGATTCAAGGAGAAGTGATGTTTTTTTACGAAGGTTTGCGAGATAACGATAACGCTTTGGCTAAGGTTTTGAAAAAAGGGCCCTATGCTCGTTGAGAGATTGTCCCGCAATCAAGCTGTTTCCGGTTGGCTGCAGTCAACCGCGCCGATCGCTATTTCAAACCAAGTTGGTATAAAATAAGATGTTGCAGCATTCTCAATAAGCTTTGATTAACAAGCAAGATGCCTGTTCCCCAAAAAGTGAATTTTATTGTGGAACAGGCATCTTGCCTGTTGCTGACAATGGTGCAAGATGTGAGTATAAAATGATTTAGCAGAGCTATGCCCGTTAATAGCACAGCAATGCCAAGCAGCAAGCGCTACTAATTGTCAAGCCGATCGCCCAAACAAACCCGATAATTAATAATTGGGGAGTTGCAAAAATAGGGGAATGAGACATATTTTAGAAGTGGTGCAAGCTTTTTTTTTGAAGTAGCGTTTTGTAGACGCCATATTTTTTTATACAGACAGTTTAAAAGAGCAATCTCAACCGCTCGCCAAAATATTAGGATAAATCAGTGACCTCAGCAGCAAGCCTCATCCAACAGCTACCCGAGCTCAGCGATGCTCAATTCCATCAAAAATATTTGAAACAAAAACAAGGGATGCACACCTTGGCGACTATATTGCCGCAAGTAGAACAGCAAAGTCTGGCGTTGCGGGCAGTAAAATTAGCTCTAAAAGTAAATTTAAAACTCGGCTCAAAGCTAGCAGGAACGGTAAAGCCAGAATTTCAAATAGCCACCATAAAATTAATCGACAAAATCCCCACTTCGCCCCTACTCAAAATTCAACTGCTGGCCCTCACAAGTTCGGATATGGCAATCCCGATACTGGTGGCCGCATTGAACCACAAAGAAAGTGCAGTGCGCCTGGAGGGGATTCGGGCGATCGGGAAAATCGGCTCCGAAGCAGCAGTAATTGAATTAGCCCGATCGCTCGCATCCAAAGATTCCCAAATCCAAGCTTGGGCCGCTTGGGCTTTAGGAGAAATTGACTCGAAACCAGCCGCCGTAGCACTGCTCAAAGCCATCAAACACCCAGACTCCGGGGTGCGCGCCTGGGCTGTTTGGGCCTTGGGCAAAATTAACCCGAAAATAGCCGTCCCCGCGCTGCTGAAAGCCCTCAAACACCCAGACTCCGAAGTGCGCTGGCGGGCAGCAGTCAACTGCGGGAAAATCGGCGTCTCTGAGGTAGTTCCCGGCCTGCTGAATGCCCTCAGAGACGAAAATCACATCGTCCGCGCTAGGGCGGCGGCGGCTTTGGGGAAAATCGGCGATTCTGAAGCAGTACCCGGCTTAGTAGAATTGCTTCACGATGATCCCGACTCCTATGCAGTTTCTTTGAGGGCCGCCGAGGCCTTGGGACAAATCGGCACGGAAACGGCTGTGGCGGGACTGGTGCAAGCCCTCAACCATGACGACTCAGACGTGCGGGGCAGTGCAGTTTCTGCCTTGGGAGAAATCAGCAGCGAGGTGGCTATGGTGGCCGTAATCGGGTCGCTCTGGGATCGAGATATTTTCGTGCGCGGCAGGGCGGCGGTTGCCCTTGGGAACATCAATACAGAGGGAGATGCGAAATTGCCAAAAATGGTGGTCGCGGGACTGGCGAGCGCAATTGGCGACAGCGAATCTTATGTGCGGTGGAGAGTTGCTGCTGCTTTGGGGGAAATTGGGACAGAGGAAGCTGTGGCAGGTTTGGTGCGGCTGCTGGGGGACGAAAATTCTGGAGTGCGCCAAAAGGCTGTTAAATCCCTCGGTCACATTGGCTCCACGGCTGCTATTGTTGCTCTGGAAACAGCTTTAAATCGCGAATTTGCTGACGTTCGTGCCCGGGCTGCCCAATACTTGGCGGATGTCAGCACTGAGGCAGAAACAGTTGATTTTGATCCCTCTGTTTCCCCGGATTTGTCGGGTGAAAAACTGCCAAAAATCCTGATTGCTTCGCAAGCAGAAGCCAGCGAATACATTGTTGAGCGCCAAGCGCGACGCGAGATTAAATACTTGATCTCGATCGGCAGTCCAGGCGTCCCCGAACCCAAAACTTTCGATCAAATCCCGAACCGAATGTGCCTGGAGTTTAACGACCTCGACACCCCCGTTGACGACCCCGATCAAATCTTGCCTACCCTTGAGGATGTACTGAAAATTATTGACTTCGCCCTCAAAATGTCGTCGCCGGGAGGCAGTTTGCTGATCTGCTGCCAAAGTGGGATCAGCCGTTCAACTGCCGCAGCTTTGATTGTTTGTGCTGCGCTGTTGGGTCGTGGCAAAGAACGGGAAGCTTGGGCGTTGGTGCTCGCCGCCAGACCCCAAGCCAAGCCGAATCGCTGGATGGTACACTTGGCCGATGAAGCTTTGGGTAGAGACGGTAAGCTAGCACTGGCGATCGAATTGACTACCGTAACAGCAGAACTCGCAATCGCCAAAAATTGACAGAAAGCATTCAGGATACAAACCCCGGATTCATCCATCCAGAAATAAAAAACCTGTATCCGATAAAACTTGCCGAACGTATTTATCCGTCGGGTCAATGCTTCAAATCTAAAATCTAAAATCTAAAATCTAAAATCGCGCCATCGATTGACTCGCAGAAACCGGGTTTCTTTTCGCGAGCCCTAAAGTTATACTCTACTAACGAGACTTCGCCTCAGACTTGTCTTTGCGGGGCAACGATGCCAAAAGTCGATCGCCAGGGTGCAAAAGTTCGATCGGCTGCTGCATTTGTGACATTCTGTGCTAAAAAGTCGTCGGATGCTCAACAAAAACCGTCAAGCAATCGTCGCATTGCTGGCAGCAAAACTCCAAAGCTGAGGAATCGGGTGCATTGTCAACAGACAATATCAGCTTTGGGCGAATCACAGGCAAAACAGGTCAGAAACAATTTTCTGCCTGTAACATTCCACGCGGGGATAATTCACTGCCGGGATTAATTTTTATCTATTTTGCCTGCTGCAGACTTTTACAAGTCGAAAAAGTAATTTGGCAACAGCCATCAACAGCCTAATTATCTATCAGACATCAACCGAATTTAAGTTTATCCTCGGACTCGACAAGAGTTTTAGATACTTTTTCGCAGATGTCTACTAGAAAATAGACAAGCTTTTCCGTTTGGAGAATTTAAGAGCGTGGTAAATTTTAACAGAAGACAGGGGTTGCATATGTCAAAAATTAACTTGCTAAAAAAAACAGGACACGAAGCAAGTTTATCGGTTGCAGTTTGTGAAAACCAGGGGGAATTGAATTCAGACTTAGAACCATTTAACCCGTCGAATAAAAACGTGAAAACGCGAAAGGTTAACCAAAATAATACCAATTTAGGTAAACAGATGCCAGTTTTTATTTCGGGAGAAGCGGCTTCTGTCGAAACAGTCAGCAAAACAAAATTCAACCAGGAATTTGTGGATAAATTATCCTTAAAAGTCAGCCAAAGTTTGCCATCTAAAATTGGCAGTTTGCCTATCCATAAAAAAATTGGGTACGGGTATTTGCTGGCAATAGGAATCGGATTTTTGGGTTCGCTGAGCGGACTGGTGATTGCCGATTACTACCAAGGACAAGGATTAAAGCAATTCAACGATGCTCACCTACAAGCGCAATTGCTAGGCAATTTTAAAGATGCAGCGCTGGCGGCTCAATTGCAGGGTTCACAGCTAGATTCTTTTGTAGATAATTCGGTCAAGCTAAAACAGCAAGAAGAACAGTTGGTTAAGAGTATTGTTAAGGCAAAAAATCTGCGGTTGCGTATAGAAAATTTTGCCGACAGCCAACCCGCTTGGCTGGCAGCAAAGCCGGAAGTTCTCAAGTTTTTAGTGCAAGATTGCACTAAAAATTTAGAATCCTACGCCGATACTCTCAAGTCAACTTTGCAGAAAATCCAGCAATCGCAACTATCGCCTGGGGAGATAGAGTCGGTCAGAAAATTGCTCGCAATCGAAAGCGGAGAAGGTGTAAAACAGCTCAACAGCAGCCTTGAGGAATTGAGCAAAATCCTCGATATTGCCCAGCAGCAAGAGGGCCAAGGCGGTGAAGTGATGGAAGACGCCCAAGGCATGGAAAAAGCCATAATTATTTTTAGTATGCTGCTGTCGGTTGTGGTGGCTGGAATGGTGGCTTACCGGACGAGTCGGGCGATCGCTCAACCTATGATCAGCGTTACTCAGGTGGCCCAACAAGTAGCCGCTGAGTCAAATTTTGACTTGCGAGCACCCGTCACCGGACAAGGCGAAATCGGCTCTCTGGCGGCCTCTCTCAATCACCTAATCGAGCGGGTTTCGGGACATACAAAAGAATTAGAACAAGCTAAAGAAGTCGCCGTCGCAGCTAACACTGCTAAAAGCCAGTTTTTAGCAAATATGAGCCACGAATTGCGGACGCCTTTAAATGCGATTATTGGCTACAGTCAACTACTTTCAGAAGATGCCCAGGATGCGGGATTTGATGAGTTTGTACCCGACTTGCAGAAGATTGAAAAAGCAGGCGCGCATCTGCTATCTTTGATTAACGATATCCTTGATTTGTCAAAAATTGAAGCGGGGAGTATGAAACTCGAAATCCAGGAGTTTGACATCGAATCCCTGGTTGATAATGTTGCGAGTGCCGCGAAACCGTTGGTAGAGAAAAATGGCAATGTTTTGGAGATTGAGTGCGATCGAACTGTGGGCATAATGCACGCAGATTTCAAAAAAGTGCGCCAGGTTTTGATACATCTGCTTAGTAATGCTGCGAAGTTCACCAAAAACGGTAGGGTGAAAGTGACTGTGAAGCGCATTGCAGGAAGTGGAAAATTGAATGCAGCAGGGCGTGAGGCGATTGACGATTCAATGGCTGCCGATGAAATTCCTTCTGGGGCGATCGCTTGTCCCCTGCCGAATGTTCAAGACACCGATTGGATTTGTTTATCGGTTAAAGATACCGGAATTGGAATGTCGGAAGAACAACAGCACAAATTGTTTGAAGCTTTTGTGCAAGCTGACTCTTCAGCAGCGCGACCTTACGACGGCGCCGGATTGGGGCTGACACTTAGCCGCTACTACTGTCAGATGATGGGCGGGGAAATTTTGGTAGAAAGCGAAGCGGGAAAAGGGTCTATTTTCACTGTGCGGATACCAGCAGGAAACGGGTGATGTAATTTTTGGGCGAGAGATTTAGGGGGTAGGCAGAGGGGCGAAAATGTATGTTTCAAACCTCTGGCTTTATATCGAAATGTTTTAGTCTTGTCAGTGGGGGCGATCGCACTTTATTAATTCTAATTGGTTATTTTGCCAATTCAAATAGCACAAACCCCTTGCTGCTGAACTCAAACCTAAGTCTATGCCGATAAATTTCATATAGTTCTGGACGCACGGGTGGTCAGAAACCGGGTTTTTTTGCCAAATACTTCGTTACAGCCGGCAAAAACCGCAAAAAACCCGGTTTCTTTGGCTTTGATGCCTCCACTCAACTCTTCTCCTGCTTCTCATCGGATGGTGGGGACTGTTTTTGCATTTGTTTTTGGCGTTCCCTCACAGCTTGTTCCAAAATGAATGCTGACAAGCCGCTGATTGAACGGCGTTCCTCATTTGCCCACTCTTGAAGTAGGTCATAAATTCCTTCTCCTATGGAGGTTGATATGCGTTTAGACATTAGAGGTTAATTGTTTCTTATTTAAGCCGATCGTCATTGTCGAGTATTTTAGACAATTTGGTAGAATATGCAGCAATATGTTGCAATGTGCTGCATGATGCGCTATATTCTTAGAGAGTCAAAAGCCAGCGCTGAACTTTTGCAGGGCCCGCGCTGGCTGATGGTTCCCCAAATACAAGGAGACAATCCACATAAAAGGAGACAATTACTATGGTAAAGCCTGTGAGCGACGGCAGCGAATATACCCGCGGCTATCAACAAGCTTTGAATGATTTTGGCATCACGCAACTGCTGTCGGGTATCCGCAGCTACTCTGATGAGGATTTTGAGGCCGATCGCGCGCGCATGACTGGGCCAGAGCTCGAAAGCTTTGCGGTGTTTCTGATTCTGCGCGTCGGGGCGAATCTCAAAGGTAGTACGATCGCCCGCTACCTCAACACTCTCAGAAAAGCAAATTCTCCGACGATCGCCGATCGCCCCGCGATCGAACTCAACTCTAATTCGCGAGGGAAAACACCTGAAAAGTCAAAGGGGGGCGATCGCAATTCTTGGGCGATCGTCCGAATTTTACCGAATGCTGAGCACTATACAATTGCGCGTTTTGTCAACCGCCAAGATGCGGACGATCGGCGGAGGGCTTTGTGTCGGTTTATTCCAGGGGGTGTGTTTGAAGTTGTTATGTGCGATCGCACCTAATCAATATACCTCTCCAATAATTATTGTGGAACAGGCCGGAAAGCCTGTTCAAGACTGGCTTTTCTGGAGAGCTCTAATCAACAAAAATGACGGTGACAATTGTAGCGACTCCGCATTAAGTCCGTCGGGGGTTAAAAACCCCCGCCTCATAGCGAAAGTCCTCGCTTCCGAGGACTGAAGAGGAGAGTTAAGATTTGTGCGCGGGGGGCTAGAAACCGGGTTTTTTACGACCATATTCGTTGCAGTCGGCAGATTCGATAAAAACCCGGTTTCTTTGGTGGGAGCGCGTAATTTCTGTCTGTTTCAATTCATACCTTGCATCATTCTCGATCGATCTTGCAGTCCTCGGAAGCGAGGACTTTCGCTATGAGGCAGGGAATTAATTCCCTGCCAGACTGCGGGAGGAGCCAGACTTTTGCAAAAAGCCCGATCGCTCCTAGTTCGCTTCTACTACAATTAAAAAGCAAACTCTCTTTACTAAAACCGATGGAAACCATCAATCTTCAATAAGAAGTCCGCAACTTAATCGATCGACTGCCTGAAAATTTTACTTGGTCTGACCTAATATCGGCAATTTATCTCAGACAAAGAATGCAATCTAAACAAAGTAAAATCAAAGATATCAAACCAGGAATATAACAAAAAACTGTCTATAAAATTGAATAATACTCACCTAAATACAGCAGATTTGGCAGCGACAAAGGACTAATTACAATTTCTGATGATTTTGACGAACCGTTGGAATTCTTGCCATCACCGTTGGTCGAACGCTTGAAAAAGCTAAAGAATTGACTAAAGTCTTTGCTGAAATAGATGAAATTATTGCGAAAATTGAAAAATAACTTCAGACTGATGAACCTCATAGCTTTAAATCATGACTTTTATGAATACAGCTTCTGAATAATATGAATTGACATAACAGCGACTTAGTTATTTAATTATAATTATTTTGCTCGGATCGAAGCATTCAAAAACAGCAAGTAAAAGTATAATACGCCTAAGTCCAAATTCAGATGCGTATTCTATTAATCGTCAGTGGTGAATCATGAAAAGAATGAAACGAATTATTAGCAGTGTTTTGGTTTTGGGTGTGTGTATGACTCCTCTGACTCTGCCGGTGATGGTGCAACCGAGTTGGGCGCAAACTCAAAATTCACAGCTTGAAAAATTAAAGCAACTCATAGAGCAAGCAAGGCAACAGCAACCGCAACAAGCAATAGAAACATGGCAGCAGGTTTTAGCCACTGCACGACAATTTAAAGAGAGACAACATGAAGCTCTAGCACTCAATAATATTGGTGCAATGTACGCCGGTATAGGACAAGTGCAAGAAGCATTGAAATACTACAAACAAGCTTTATCAATTTGGTGGGAAGTGGGCGATCTCAACTCGGAAGCTATTACTTTGAATAATATTGGTGAACTTTACAAAAGCATTGGACAACTGCAAGAAGCATTGAAATACTTGAAGCAAGCTTTCGCAATTTTGTGGGCAGTAAACTATCGGGCGATTGAAGCTCGTACTTTGACTAATATTGGTACAGTGTACAAAACGATCTCGCAACCGCAATCAGCGTTGAAATATTTTAACCAAGCTTTACCAATCTGGCGGCAAGTGGGCGATCGCAACGGCGAAGCTGTTACTTTGAGTAATATTGGTGGAACCTACCACAGTATTGGACAACCGCAAGAAGCATTGAAATACTATAACCAAGCTTTACCAATCTGGCGGAAAATGGGCGATCGCGCGGGGGAAGCTACTACTTTGAATAATATGGGTTTAGTGTACCACAGTATTGGACAGCCGCAATCAGCATTAAAATACTATAACCAAATTTTACCAATTAGGCAGTCAGTGGGCGATCGCAAGGGGGAAGCTACTACTTTGACTAATATTGGTGGAGTATACAGCACCATTGGAGAACCGCAATCAGCATTAAAATACTATAACCGATCTTTACCTATTTGGCAGGAGGTGGGCGATCGCAATGGGGAAGCTCGTACTTTGAATAATATAGGTGGAGTGTACCTCAGCATTGGACAACCAGAAGAAGCATTAAAATACTATAACCAAGCTTTACCAATTTTGCAGGCTGTGGGCGATCGGATGATAGAAGCTCGTACTTTGAATAATATAGGTGGAGTGTACGCCAACATTGGACAACCGCAATCAGCATTGAAATACTATAACCAAGCTTTACCAATTCTGCAGGAAGTGGGCGATCGGATGATAGAAGCTACTACATTGAATAATATAGGTGGAGTGTACCTCAGCATTGGACAACCGCAATCAGCATTGAAATACTATAACCAAGCTTTACCAATTAAACGGGAAGTGAACGATCGTGCGGGGGAAGCTACTACATTGAATAATATTGGTGCAGTATACGCCAACATTGGACAACCACAGGAAGCGTTAAAATACTATAACCAAGCCGTACCAATTCTGCTGCAAGTTGGCGATCGCAATGGGGAATCTACTACATTGAATAATATAGGTAGAGTGTACCTCAGAATTGGACAACCGCAATCAGCATTGAAATACTATAACCAAGCTTTACCAATTAAACGGGAAGTGGACGATCGTGCGGGGGAAGCTACTACATTGAATAATATTGGTGGAGTGTACCACAGTATTGGACAACCAGAAGAAGCATTAAAATACTATAACCAAGCTTTACTAATTAAACGGGAAGTGGGCGATCGAATGATGGAAGCTACTATTTTGAGTAATATTGGTGCAGTTTATCAAGATACGATGCAACCAACTCAAGCGATCGAAAATTTTCAGCAATCTGTCCAAATTACCTTAAAAATACGAAAGGGTTTACAGCGAGAAAACCGCCAAAAGTTTTTAGAAGGTGAAAGAGGAAGCGCCGTTGCACTTGTTGACATCCTCATCGATCAAAACCAACCCGATCGCGCTTTTCAATGGATCAACATCGCCACCACAGCCGATCTCGCCGACTACACCCGCTTAATTGACGCCAAAGTTGCCAACCCCGAAGCACAAAAAGCCATTGACGAGTGGAATCAAAAAAATCAACAACTCCAAACGCTTCGCCGCCAACTCGAAGACAATTTCTCCGAAAATCTCTCCCGACAAATGCGAGAATTAGAAACAGAAGTCAACCGCCAAGCAGAACAAATTTCCCGCAGTTTCCCAGAAGTCGCCGAACTATTTGAAACCACACCCAAAGACATCGCCCAACTGAAAGCAAATATCGCGCCAGATACCGCTGTCATTCAACCCGTCTTGCTGACAAATATCTCAGGTGTCCCCAATACCGTCGCCCTATTTGTCTTGACAAAAGACAGTTTAAGTGTTAAAAAAGTTCCGATCGCTCCCGAAGAATTCGACAATCTCCTCACTCAATACCGCAAAGAAGTGCAAGATATTGGCGAAACAAACTTCACCGTAACAGGCAGCAAACTTTACGAAATCCTGATTCGTCCGATCGAAGACCAAATTAAAGCTATTTCCCCCAAACAATTGAGCATCATCGCCACGGAAAAACTACGCTACATCCCCTTTGAAACCCTGTATGACAAACAAACAAATGAATTCCTCATCCAGAAATATCCCGTCAACTATCTCACCCGCATTTCCACCAGAACAATTCCCGATTCAACTTCAAAAGGTGGAGTCTTAGCATTAGGAAATCCCGTCCCTCGTCCACCCCAAAATTTACCCGGTTCCGAAGCAGAAGTCAGAAATATCGCTCAATTATTGTCAGGAAGTTCAGCTTATATCGGCAATGACGCCACCCTCGATCGATTCAAAACTCAAGCGCCCCGCTTTCCCTTTTTACACCTCGCAACTCACGGCTGTTTCCAACCGGGAGGCTGTCAAAATTTGGGCATGGAGGAAAATACATTGCTGTTTGCTGACAGTCAATTCAATATTCGCGATGCCGCCTTATTAGGATTGCAAAACACCAGACTCATCACTTTAAGTGCTTGTGAAACTGCCATACAAGCGAATTCCAACGGTGAAGAAATATCGGGAATGGCCTATATATTTGAGCGTGCCGGCGCGCAAGCTGTGATGGCGAGTTTGTGGAGTGTTGATGATTCCGCTACTAAAGATTTGATGGTTGAATTTTATCAAAATATCAATAAAGGGATGAGTAAAAATGATGCTTTGCGGCAAGCTAAGTTGAGTCAAATTGAGCGGCATCCGTTTTATTGGTCGCCGTTTATTTTAATTGGGGATGCGCGGTAGTTATAGAAGCTGACAATTGATAGTTTACAGTAGCTTTAGGGTGTTTCGCTATTAAAAATCCCAAATGAGAAATGGACAATTTCATAGCGGCGCACCTGATAATATTCGTTGAATTGCACGCGATCGCATTCTGTCGTTGGGTGGGGCGGGTTTATGTAGATTGTTGGTTGGAATTATAAATTGTTGGTGAACCCGCCCCTACAAGCCCCCACAAAGCCAAGCCGCCGCCCCTTCCCCTAGCCGCAATTATCCCATCTTCTACCAGAAAATATGCAAAAAATGCCTGCTTCCCCACACTCAAACTAAAAAATTCCGCCTCCCGCGCTTCTCCACCGCGAATAAATCCTTGATACACAGTTTTACCCAACAATTTCACGGTAATTCTGGTAAAATCAAAAGCTAAAATATTTTTATTAACCAAAAACTTAGTCGGCCCGGAAAGAGTTAGTGCGATCGCCCCAACTTGCACCGAATTCTCCACCCTGCCGGTTTCGCTAGGCGCTTCCCCTTCAGCCACAGCTTGGGCCGAATAAGCAATTTGAATTTTCGCAATCCACTCAGGGATGTAACGTCCGGCACCCAACACAATCCCCGCTTTTTGTCGAGTCTTTTTCGTGCCGGTGATAAAGCAGAGTTGCCAGTTGCCGATTAATTGCTCGAAAGAATAGCGAATTTTATTTTTTTTCGCGTTTTTCTCAGCTTCTAGGAGGGCGGCGACTACGGCGTCGGGAGATGGTTTAGAATTAGATTTAGCGGCTTGTTCTAGAATTGATATGTTTTCCATTTAATATACAAACCAGTTTTATTGTTGGTAACAGAGATAATATTAGCTGAAGTAGCGGAGAAAAACATGGTTGCGATCGCCCCCACAGACACAGAAATCATCGTCATCGGCAGCGGAATCGGCGGCTTGACTTGCGCTGCAATGCTTGCCCGCTATGGCTTTGATGTTGTCGTTTGCGAAAGCCATTCGATCGCGGGCGGGGCCGCCCACGGTTTTGAACGCGACGGATTTCGCTTCGACTCCGGGCCCTCCCTGTACTCAGGATTATCCTACAGCCCGTCTGCCAATCCGCTGCGGCAAGTTTTGGATGCGATCGGCGAAAAACTCCCCTGCATCACCTACGATACCTGGGGTTGCTGTTTGCCAGAAGGCGATTTCGACACATCCGTAGGCGCGAGTCAATTTGGCGAAGTGCTCGCACAACTGCGCGGCGCCGAAGCAGTCGCCGAATGGCGGCAACTCCAGCGCATCATGGAACCCTACGCCAAAGCTGCCACAGCCTTGCCCTCCCTGGCTTTGCGCTTCGATTTAGGCGCTGTTTTTACCCTCGGCCAATTTGCGCCGGCTTTCCTGCAAAGTGCTGGCGACGCGATCGCACTTGCAGGCCCTTTCAGCAAAATTATGGACAAAAATGTCAAAGATCCCTTTGTCAGAAATTGGCTGAATTTGTTGTGTTTCCTGCTGTCTGGACTTCCCGCCGACGGAACGATCGCAGCCGAAGTCGCTTTCATGTTCGCCGACTGGTATCGCCCCAATGCAGTTTTGGACTATCCGATCGGCGGTAGTGCAGCTTTGGTAAATGCCCTGGTACGCGGTTTAGAGCGCCACGGAGGGCAGTTGCTGCTAAATTCCCACGTTGCAGAAGTTTTGGTGGAAAACAACCGGGCTGCGGGCGTGCGGCTGCGATCGGGCAAAATAATTCGATCGCACAAAGCCGTCGTCTCCAACGCTTCCGTTTGGGATACCCTGAAACTGTTGCCTGAAACCTCTGTCCCGCAAAGGTTTCGGCAACAGAGGCAGGCGACGCCAGAGTGCGACAGCTTCATGCACCTGCATCTGGGAATTGATGCTGCCGGAGTGCGATCGGACTTGGCTTGTCACTACATCTTCGTCAAAGACTGGGAAATGGGCGTTGCGGCTCCTCAGAACGTCGTTCTCGTCTCGATTCCCTCCCTCCTCGACCCCCACCTCGCGCCTCCGGGAAAGCACGTCATTCACGCATATACCCCCGGAAACGAGCCTTACGATTTGTGGCAAAAGCTCGATCGCAGCAGCCAAGAATACAAACTGCAAAAACAAGCGCGCGCCGAGGTAATGTGGGAAGCCTTAGAAAGAATTGTGCCCGATATTCGATCGCGCTGCGAAGTCACCTTAGTTGGCACACCCCTAACCCACGAACGGTTTTTGCGCCGCCATCGCGGTTCCTACGGACCCGGAATTCGGGCGGGTAGTGGCTTGTTTCCCGGGCCGAGAACGCCTTTACCGGGGTTGTTTTGCTGCGGAGATTCGACGTTTCCGGGAATTGGTTTGCCGGCTGTTGCTGCTAGCGGTGCGATCGCCGCCAATACGATCGCACCTTTGGACAAACATTTAGAATTGATTCGGGAAGTTATTAATTAGTTGTTAAGCTGCTACGCATCTAAATTGAATACAGAGACGGGCAGGATGCCCGTCCCACAGGAATTGTAGAAAAATTTACTGTCAAATTAGATGCACAACAGTTTATTAAACATCTCCCATAATTATTGTGGAACAGGCACTGTGCCTGTTCAAAACCTGCTTTTTAGGAGATGTCTATTAGTTATTAGTTATATCGTTTCCGGTTGCATCGGAATGATTTAACCACAGAGGGCGCAGAGAACGCAGAGGGAGAGAATATAGAGATGAATACAGGACGATGCTACGGGATTTGATATTATTTGTTAACGTAATTATTGAAGGGCTTTCATAGCGAAGGATGCGAACCCAAGAGTAAACAATAATTTGATTTAGTTAGTAAAATGTGACCGATATCTGTCAGCATAGAAATAGATAGTTCGATCGCAAAGAGGCCACCGTGCAACCCGTAGACTTTACAACTTTAACCGCAGCTTGCAGCGAACTGCGAGCCCAATGGCTGCCAGCGCGCTTAGAACAAGTCTACCAGCGCGATCGATTTACCGTGTCCCTAGCCCTCCGCACCATGAAAGGGCGCGGCTGGATTGACCTTTCCTGGCATCCTGTGGCCGCCCGCATCTGCGTCGGCGACCCCCCGCCCCGCATTCCCGATACCTTCACCTTCAGCGAACAACTGCGGCACCAACTCAGCGGTTTAGCCTTAGTTTCCATCGCCCCTGTTTCCTCCTGGGAAAGAGTCATCGACTTGCAATTCGCCAAACGCCCCGGCGAACCAGCCCTCTGGCACCTGTACGCCGAAATCATGGGCAAATACAGCAACGTCATCCTCACCGCCCAAGATAACCTCGTTGTCACCTGCGCCCACCAAGTCAGCGCCAAACAGTCCACCGTCCGTCCCATCCAAACCGGGCAACCCTACGAAATGCCCCCGTCTTTGACCGATGCAGTGCCGAGTCTGAGCGAATCTCAAAACCGCTGGCAATCACGAATTAGCCTGGTTCCCGGACAATTAAAGGGCAATCTGTTGAAGAATTACCGAGGGATGAGTAAAGCCTTAGTTTTGTCAATGATTCGATCGGCTTCTTTAGACCCCGAACAATCCACCGACAGCCTCAATCCCGACGACTGGCAGCAACTATTCCAACGCTGGCTATACTGGCTGCAATGCCTAGAAAACTCCAAATTTCACCCAAGTTTTACCCCCGAAGGCTACACCGTCATCGATTGGCCGACACCAGAAAATCACAATGTAGGGGCGGTGCCCCCGTGCCCGCCCTCTGATTCTTCTTCGGTTCAAGAATTACTTAACAGCTACTACACAGGCGAAATCAATCAAGAAGTATTCGCGCAACTGCGGCATCAGCTTACCCAAAAACTCAACAACGTCCTAGCCAAACTGCGCCTAAAAGCCAACACATTTAAAGAACGTTTACAGCAATCAGCAGACGCCGACACCCACAAATCCCAAGCCGATTTGCTGATGGCCAATTTGCAGCATTGGGAACCGGGAATGAAATCGATTTCTCTCCCCGACTTTGAAACCGAGAAACCAGTGATCATTTCCTTAAACCCGGAAAAAAACGCCGTTCAAAACGCTCAAGCCCTCTACAAAAAACACCAAAAACTTAAAAGAGCTCGCATTGCAGTAGAACCTTTGTTAGCCGCCGTACAGGAAGAAATCGACTATTTAGAACAAGTTGAAGCCGCACTTTCGGTATTGGAAACCTACCGCAACACCCAAGATTTGCAAACCCTCGCCGAAATCCGCGAAGAACTAATCCAGCAAAAATATCTAGACGTACCAGATTACCGCAGTACGGACAAAAATGCTGCGATCGAATTTCACCGCTACCAAACCCCCAGCGGCTTTGAATTATTAATCGGGCGCAACAACCGCCAAAACGACCAACTCACTTTTCGCACCGCCAACGACTACGACTTATGGTTCCACACCCTAGAGATTCCCGGAAGCCACGCCTTGCTGCGTCTCAAACCCGGTACAGTTGCTGAAGAAACCGATTTGCAATTTGCCGCCGACATGACTGCTTACTACAGTCGCGCGCGCCACAGCGAACAAGTCCCCGTAGTTTATACAGAACCGAAATATGTATACAAGCCGAAAGGTGCTAAACCGGGTATGGTTGTATACAAGCAGGAGCGAATTGTCTGGGGTAGACCGCAGCAAGCCCCGGCTTGATTTATACAAAGTGTGTGAAGGGTCGATCGGCAATCGAAACCTCGTTTTTAGGCAAAATAAACGGTTTGGAACCGATAAACCTACGCAGGAACCGGGTTGTTGAACCTAGGCTTAATTATACAAAGTGACCCCAAGGGCGATCGTCCCCTAATATCAAATCCGGTAGCATCGGAATTATTCATCTCTGTATTCTCTCCCTCTGCGTTCTCTGCGCCCTCTGCGGTTAAATCATTCCGATGCAACCGGAAACGATATCAGAATTTATATTCGCCTGTAATGTAAAGTTTTATTACAGAAAATTAAATTTTGTTGTTATAATACCCCTTAAGAGAGATGATGTTTCTGTTAGAACCCTTTGCAAAGAAACGTGCAACTTGGGTTTCCTCACTGTGAGAACAACACTGTGGGAACACAACGGATTTAACTATTTGTGCAGACCAGCTTTTGCTAAAGCTGGTCGTTTCTGTTTAAACCCTAAACCCCAACTCAGACAATTTTAGATTTGCGATTTTAGATTTTAGATTAAAACCGCCAATCTAAAATCTAAAATCTAAAATCTAAAATCGATGTGGGCTGCTCCTAGAAAGTAAACGTCGTTCTGACAACCCCAATCACCAAATCAGAATTATTCTTATTGTGGTCAGGAGCAGTCAGCCAAATCAGACCAGGAGTGATAGAAATATTATCGCTCAACTTAAACTGATAGAAACCTTCAAGGTGCAGCGAAGTATCCTTATCTTCCGGCAAAGTCCGATTAGTAGAACTCGTCACCCGCGGCTCCATACCTACAACAATCCCCGCCACATTTCCTTCTTTCAACAAATCGGGAAAAGCCAAAGTAACTGCCCAGTTCCAAATTTTTTGATCGCCCCGCTGCACAGAACCCGTAGGAGTACCCAAGTTGGATAAAATGCGCTGATTAGTGTAACCAGCCCAACCGCCAATTGCAAATCTCCGGTTCAACTGCCACGAAGCTTGCGCGCCGTAGGAATTGCTAGAAACTGGCACATTGCTATCGCTGTCGAACCCGAAGGAACCGAGACGCTGCGGAAAATTAGAAGCATTGCTGCCGGTATTGGTAATTAAGTTGTAGGAATTAACGTAAGTTAAACCTAAAGCCATGCTGTCGCTCGGTTTGAAAGTCAACTGAGCCAAACCGCCGTAAGAACCGTTGAACAAACCGTTACCCCGCGTCGGGTTCGCGGGGTCGCCGGTCAAATACCCCAAACTAACCTCTAATTTTTCCCCAAACTGATGCCGCAGAGCGATGCCAGAACCACCAAGCAAATAGTAAATTGGGTTGCGAGTACCGAAGTTAGAAAGAGCGCCGTAGCTGCCGTCTCCGTCAAAGTAAGGGTTGACAGTGTTAACAAAATCATCAGCAGCGCCGGCATTAGCTTCGAGAATTACAGTCGTGCTTTTGCCTAGAGGGAATTGGTAAAGCAGCGCATCTAAAGCTACTATATTGTTAGCCTCGCCAAAAGGCCCGACATTAAACCGCAATTCCCCTTCAGCAGTTTTCGTATTTTCCGTAGAAAACGCACCCAAATTTAAAACTTGTAATCGAGTTCTCAGCAAATCTTCTCCTGAGAAACTCGTGTCGAAATTGATACGAACCCTGCTACCAAAAGCCGTGGTTCGATCGGCTTCGCGACCCTCGGCATCATCTCCCCTGGCGATACCGGCCAAACCAAATATCACTTCGCCGTTGAGTTTAGTCGTAGTTGAAAACTGATTTGCTTCTAATTCAGAGGCGCGCGCTTCCAAAGCATCGACGCGGCCGCGCAAAGTTGCCAATTCCGCCGCAAATTCTTCTTGCAACCTTTGCACAGAAGCCAAATCTTCTCGCGTCGCCAGACTTCTGGAACCGCCTTGAATCAGCTCGCTAACTTTATCCAAACACGCATTTAAACCTGCTGCAAACTCGTAGCGAGTCATCGCCCGGTTGCCGCGAAAAGTGCCGTCAGGATAGCCAGCTATACAGCCGTAGCGCTCTACTAGGGATTGCAAAGCTTGGAATGCCCAATCGGTTGGCCGAACGTCGGAAAGTTGCGAAACAGAGGTTACTTGGCCGGCCGCATTTTCGCTGCTACTGTCTTCGGCGCTGTATTGGTTGATTTGTTCTAAAACATTTGACTGTGCTTGAGGTTGGGCACTTGGCTCAGTCGATTGGGAAATCTGCTCTTGGGCGCTTAAATTAGCCGGTGTAGTGGCGGATTGCGTTTCGCTTAAGTTTGCGGGCGCGACTGCGGGGATTTGCTCCGCGACAGGTTGTTCAAAACTTAAGTTTGCGGGCGCGACTGCGGGTTTGGTTTCGCCTAAATCTGCTGCAACTTCCGGTGTTTTTGCTTGTTCGACAACTGGGGCGATCAAATCGTTAGTGAAGCCCTCGTAGAGGTTCGCACTTTCTTTCTCAATAGTTTCAACAGTCGATTTGCTCGCTAGCGACGCTGGTTCGGCTGTCTCAGGCTTTGCCGTCTCAGACTTTGCCGCCTCGGTTGCAGCACCTGCTAATGGCAATTGATGAGCTTGATCTGTGGTGGCAATTTCTACAGGTTTCTCTGCTGCTAGCGCCGTCGAAGATACGACTAAACTTGCTGCCAATACAGCGGGACTAATTAAAAGTCCCTTCCACAAAAATTTGGACATTTTTCCTCACACCACATTACGGCCGATCGCCCGTTCCGAAGATTTAGGCGCCAGCAAATCACCTTCAATATTCTGCCTAATAGTATTTCTTGTCAACAATCGGGGAAATCACTGCCGGAGAGTCCTGTTTTGCTGTGGCTGATTTCACAAAAACCCCGTTTATTCCCAAAATCCTTGGTTTGACTCACATCTTGCACCATTCTCAAGAACAGGCATCTTGCCTGTTCCACAAAGAGTGAATTTTCTTGTGGAACAGGCATCTTGCCTGTTCCTAAACAAGTAATTGAGAATGGTGCAACATCTCAGTTGGAAGATACGTACATAGAAACCTGGTTGATGGCGGGATATTGCGTAAGTGATCCCTCAGTAAGACTAATATTGACAGCACTGGCGCTAACAAATCATTTGATCGGCTACAAATACAAGTGAAACAACTCAAATACGCCCTAGTTCACGAATGGTTGACGCCCTTAGCTACTGGCGGTTCAGAACTCGTAGTACAGGAAATCCTCAAACACGTAGACGAGGCAGATATCTATGCCCTCATCGACTTTGAATCAGCCAATCCCGAAAGCTATCTTTTCGGGCGACAGATTGGCACAACTTTTTTGCAGCAGTTTCCCAATGCCCGCAGCGGCGTCCAAAAATATTTGCCGTTTCTGCCGATCGCGATCGAACAACTAGATCTGCGAGAATACGACATCATCCTCTCCTCATCCCATGCCGTCGCCAAAGGCATCCTCAGCAGTCCCCAGCAAATGCACGTCTGCTACTGCCACACGCCCATGCGCTACGCTTGGGACTTAACTTTTGACTATTTGCGTAGCAGCAAAGCCGGACGGGGTATCCAGGGGCTGCTGACGCGATATTTGTTGCATCGACTGCGGCAGTGGGACGTAATTTCCGCCAATCGCGTTGATTATTTCATCGCTAACTCTCAACACACTGCGCGCCGAATTTGGCGATGCTATCGGCGGCGGGCCCAGGTGATTTATCCCCCGGTAAATATCGAGCGATTTTCCTTGATGCGGCAAAAACAAGACTTTTACGTCACCGTTTGTCGGTTGGTAAGTTACAAAAACGTAAGTGCGATCGTCCAAGCATTCAATCAACTCGGGCATACTCTCATTGTCATCGGCACCGGGCCAGAATTAGAAATGATTCGGCAAATCGCCAAACCCAACGTGCAAGTGCTCGGCTGGCAGCCCGCCTCCATCGTTGAAAAGTACATGGCAGAGGCGAAAGCCTTTGTCTATGCAGCTTGCGAAGATTTTGGCATAGCTTTGGTAGAGGCTCAAGCTTGCGGAACACCGGTAATTTCCTATGCTGCAGGGGGCGCTTTGGAGACAGTGCTCGACATTCGCCAACACCCAGAGACAGGGACTGGTTTATTTTTTTCCTCCCAAACCGCAGCATCATTAGTCGAAGCTGTCGAGGAATTTGAGCAGTTGCAAGGCAAATTTGAGCCAGAAATCAGCAGGTTGCGCGCTGAACATTTTGCCCCCGATGTCTTTGGGCAGCGCTATCTAGCTTTTGTGGAAGGCTGCTATCAGGAATTTCAATCCCGTGATTTTACCGAGTCTGGGGCTTGAGAGTGCCAGAACCCCATAGCGGGACAATCTTCCTTCTGCCTTTGTATAAGTGCCTTCAGAAGACCTCTGCATCAGTGCCTTGTGCCTTCTTCCTTCTGCCTTTTGAAGCCATCTTCCTTCTTCCTTCTGCCTTTTGAAGCCTTCTGAAGGCAGAAAATTGAGTATTGGCAACATAATTGAGAGAACAAAGCGTCTTGAGGCTTTATGATCAGGACTGTGTGTGGTGTGAAGTGAAGGAGTAAGATGACTGCCGACAGCCAACTAATCTCCGGCAAGGTAATTCGAGCGATCGCAAGACGCGGTTTTGGGTCTGTCCTGCAAGGAGATAGACGCATAAGTCGTTCTCTACAGAGCCTCGACGGAGAACTTTTCAAGCGGTTATTTGACATCCTGTTTTCCTTATCGGTTCTGATCCTGTTTGCTCCGGTTTACCTGCTTTTGGCTTTCTTAATCGCCTTAAGCTCGCCCGGTCCTATTTTTTACGTACAGGAACGAGTAGGCAAAAACCGTAAAAGGTTTTATTGCCTTAAATTCAGAACGATGGTGGAAAATGCGGACGATATATTGCTGGAAATCATGGAAAATTCTCCGCATTTGCGTCAAGAGTTTGAGGACAATTTCAAGCTGAAACAAGACCCTCGAATTACCTGGATTGGAAGATTTTTACGAATGACCAGTTTAGACGAGTTTCCCCAGTTTTGGAATGTTTTAAAAGGAGATATGAGCGTCGTCGGGCCCAGACCTTTAGTTGAAGAAGAACTGCCGAGATACGGCAATCACATCAACAAAATTCTCACCATAAGACCTGGAATTACAGGCTTGTGGCAAGTGTCCGGTCGCAACGACATTCCCTATCCCCGCCGAGTCCAAATCGACCTCTATTACGCAAATGACAAAAACCTTTGGATGGATATGTGGATTGTTTTCAAAACAATTGGAGTTGTGATTTTTCCCAAAAATAACGGCGCATATTAATTTTTGTCCGCAGTCAGCAATCGGTAGTTAGTTTTATTTGTTACTGACCACTGATGCTGACTACTGACAATCAGCGACAAACTCTTTGTCAAAACTAAACAGTTCCTAGATGCCGATCGCAGAATTGTGAGCTTAACTAAAGGGGCAAATACTTAAATAAACCTACCTCTTATTCATCTAGAAATATCAGTTATTCTAGATAGACTACTTTAGGTTTAGGTGTTAAACTTAACTCTATAACCTTTGGCTTAAGGGGGATAGCCTACTTATCTTGGGATAGCCGACTACCCAACAGCGTAGGAAGTAAACTTCAACTGGCTTTAGGTAACTAAAGTTAAGTTTGAGTAAGTTTTATAAAGCAGTTTGAGAATACGGCCGGCAGGGAGCAACAGCCTCTGCCAAAAAATTTATTGTAAATTAACACAGCCTGTCAAAGGAAAATCAGATGACGCAACGTAAGCGAGCGCTAATAACAGGTATTACAGGTCAAGACGGCTCCTACTTGAGCGAATTACTGTTAGAGAAAGGATATGAAGTTCACGGCATTATCCGGCGCAGTTCTAGTTTCAATACCGATCGAATTGACCACATCTATGTCGATCCCCACAGCGAGGGTGCGCGCCTGTTTCTACACTACGGCGACTTGACGGACGGCACCACTCTCCGCCGGATATTGGAAGAAGTTCAGCCGGTAGAAATTTATAACTTAGGCGCTCAATCTCACGTTCGAGTCAGTTTTGACTCGCCGGAATATACGGTTGACACAGTAGGGATGGGAGTATTGCGGCTGCTAGAAGCAATTCGGGACTATCAGCACCGCACGGGCATAGAAGTGCGGTTCTATCAAGCAGGTTCTTCGGAAATGTTTGGTTTGGTGCAGGAAGTTCCGCAGAAGGAAACAACTCCTTTTTATCCCAGAAGTCCTTACGCCTGCGCCAAAGTTTACGGTCACTGGCAAACAATAAATTATCGCGAATCTTACGGACTTTTTGCCTGCAACGGCATCTTGTTCAATCACGAATCTCCGCGCCGTGGCGAAACTTTTGTAACTCGCAAAATTACTCGCGCCGTGGCCAGAATAGTCGCCGGCAAGCAGAAAAAGATTTACTTGGGCAATCTCGATTCTAAGCGGGATTGGGGCTATGCTAAAGACTACGTGCGGGCGATGTGGCTGATGCTGCAACAAGACAAACCTGACGATTATGTCATTGCTACCAATGAGACCCATTCCATTAAGGAATTTCTCGATTTGGCTTTTACTTACGTCAATTTAGATTGGCAAAAATATGTGGAGTTTGACGAACGCTACTTGCGGCCGGCAGAAGTCGAACTGTTGATAGGCGATTCGACTAAGGCGCGCCAGCAATTAAATTGGGAACCTTCTGTAACTTTTCAGGAGTTAGTGCATTTAATGGTAGATGCTGACATGAAAGCTTTAGACGAGCAAGGTCGAGGTTCGGGCAACGGATTTGATTAAGTCGCTAAACCAAGCCGTCAGTGCGAACAATTTGTAGGGGTAGGGCCCCGTGTCTACCCCTTTGGCGAAAGGCGCGCACCGGGGGATAGCCCCTGCAAACACTTCACAACTGATCAGAGGATGGTTACAGCTATTAGCGAGATCGGCATTCAAAGAACCCCCTTAATTGCTCGCAAAATTTTAGGCTGTGCGGGCTAATAAAAACATTAAAATGATAGTTGAGGACTCGCTACTAATAAATCTAACTTTCGGGTGTGCACGGACCAGTCCCTATCAGCAGCAGCTAAAACAGATTTGTGGGCAACCGCGTCCTGTAGCTGGAGGCTTTTTTTGCTAAAGCAACAATTTTAGAATTGAAATTGTCGATCGACCTTTATTCAAAATCCCGAGGCTAAAATTATGACCAGCTTGGATTTAAGCAACAAACGCATTCTAGTCACGGGCGGCGCCGGTTTCTTGGGCCGTCAGGTAATCGACCAGCTAGTGAAAGCAGGGGCCGATGCTGATAAAGTTTCGGTAACTCGATCGCGCGACTGCGACCTCCGCGTCATGGAAAACTGCAAGCGCGCCGCCGACCAACAAGATATGATCGTTCACCTCGCCGCCCACGTCGGCGGCATCGGCTTAAACCAACTCAAACCCGCTGAATTATTTTATGACAATTTGATGATGGGCGTGCAACTAATCCACGCCGCCTACGAAGCAGGAGTCGAAAAATTTGTCTGCGTCGGCACGATTTGCGCTTATCCCAACTTCACCCCAGTTCCTTTCAAAGAAGATGACCTGTGGAACGGCTATCCAGAGGTAACTAACGCACCTTACGGAATTGCCAAAAAAGCTTTATTAGTGCAACTGCAATCCTACCGCCAGCAGTACGGATTCAACGGTATATACTTGCTACCAGTAAATCTGTACGGCCCGGAAGATAACTTTGACCCGAAAAGTTCCCACGTCATCCCCGCATTAATTCGCAAAGTCCACGAAGCGCAAGAAAGGGGAGACAAAACACTCCCAGTTTGGGGCGACGGCAGCCCTAGCCGCGAGTTTTTGTATTCCACAGATGCCGCGCGGGGAATTGTGATGGCCACCCAAGATTACAGTGAATCTGACCCGGTTAATTTGGGAACCAATAGCGAAGTTAAAATTCGCGATTTAGTGGAAACCATTTGCGAATTGATGGGATTTGAGGGAGAAATTGTTTGGGAAACAGACAAACCGAACGGTCAGCCACGTCGCTGTTTGGATACGCAAAGGGCTAAGGAAAAGTTTGGTTTTGTTGCGGAGGTGAAGTTTAAGGAAGGGTTGAAAAATACGATTGATTGGTATCGACAACACGCCGCGTAAGTGTGAAAAACCCGGTTTCTTGAAGAAACCGGGTTTTTTTAGGAATAATACTACATGCGGGTTAGAAACCTCAATTTATAATAGTCGGCGGTTGCAACCTATCCTACACAAACCAGTCCGCTTTTTGGCACTAATAAATTCTATAAATTTGGGTGATAATTCACTGACAATAGTCGGAAGCAGTGCCGTGTCCCTACTGCTGTGTCCTGTATTTCATCCGAGTGAAAACTGCTATAATACAAATACCTCGACTGGAATCATCGAAAACTGAAATTTGGGAAAGCCAATGATTGCCGATCGCACGCACAATTATATCTCACCGGAAGAGTATCTGAAGTTAGAAGAACTCAGCCAGGTCAAACATGAGTATATTCAGGGCGAAACCTATGCAATGGCTGGTGCAAGCGATGCTCATGTGACACTTGCCGGCAACTTATTTGCACTTTTGAGAAATCATGTTCGGGGTAGTGGCTGTCGTGTTTATATGTCTGACATGAAAGCCAGGATTGAATCGAAGAATATTTACTACTATCCTGACGTGATGGTAACGTGCGACGAAGGGGACAAATCATCTCAATCTTTTAAAAGATATCCTTGTTTAATTGTCGAGGTTTTGTCAAAAGGAACTGAAGGATTCGATCGGGGCGATAAGTTTGCTGACTATCAAGAATTAGAAACGCTGGAAGAGTATGTGTTGATTAGCCAAAAACGTGAACGGGTAGAGTGTTTTCGCCGTAATGCTGAAGGGTTGTGGGTTTTGTATTCCTATAATCAAGGAAGCGAAATTCACTTGGCTAGCGTAGATTTTCGCACAGGTATTGATGCTATTTATGAGGATGTAATTTTTACGAAGGAAGATTCAGAAGCAGAAATTCACGAAGTGCGATCGAGGGGATAAATGGAAAGTGCGATCGCGCCTCAGTTAAGGAAGGGCGATCGCTTTTGATATATTTAAAATGCCAGCAAGAAAGCCCCGATTATTTGTAAGATATGGATGACATACTCAATAGACACTCCGAGTGGGCCCGCCAACGATCCGATCGCCGCCGCTATTTCAGGAACACCGGCACCTGAACTGATTAAAGCTATCAACTGGCTAAGAATTTCAATCACCGCCGGTACGTTAGCAACCAAGCCAAACAGAGCGGCAACATAAACAGCTCCCACCTGGAGAGCTTCGAGTAGTGCTGTTAGCTGCGCGATCGCGTCTGGGCCTTGAGTGTGAATATAATCTAAAATTTGTGTGATTGCTGCTACCAGTGCATCCATCTTTCTTTCCTTTTAGGGTCAAATACTTACGATAAATCAATACTGTTAGTCAACTAGCTGAAAAAGCAGTTCAAAAAATAGTCTGATTATTTCAAACCAGCTCAAATCATTTCTCATCTTGGTTCCTACATTATTCAGCTTTTCAATATGTTAGATAAAATCAAGATTTTAAATAACCAGCCACTCAAAAGTAACATGACTGAAACTGCAAAAGCAGCAGCATTTTCTGGAATTCCAGAAATCTTGTGGCAGCCAGTGTAAATCATTAAAATTGTGTAGGTTATAGCCACAACCATAACTATAACAATAATTTCCACATTCGTTATTCCTAAAAGACTACTGATTAATAGCAATAATGACGCAGGAACTAAAGCGACACCAGCAATGAATATATCCCCTTGAAAGCTACCATATCCCCGAAATAGTTTGCGCGTCAAAAAACTAGCCCCTGCTATACTCAAAAAATTAGCAGCGCTGGCAAGTATCAAATTAAATAATGAGCTATTGCTCGAAAATTGTGTTAAAAATTTTTGGCACGCGAATACAAAGCAAACTACATATGCTATTCCAAAAGCAATTCCAACTCCTAAAGCACGTTCCTTGCCTAACCCTTCAAAAAAAACTGGAAGACCGCCAACAGGATTAATTAGAAAGATTTTTAATCCTTGAATAGCGTCATTAAGAGTGGATTTAACTTTGCTGGCGACTTCACTAGCCACTTCATTTGGATTTTCTTTTTCGTTCATAATTAATTATTGATGGAAGTATTTCTTTGTTATATTTTGTTGCAAAAAAGCAATAAAATATATTTTTGACTCTTACAGCTATATTATGGAAAGCCAGTTAATTTATTAACTTTTACCAGTAATCTTTCTCACAATTTTTCTATGCTTATCAATGACATCAGCAACCTCTTTGACTGTCTCCTTTTGTTCTTGCGACAGGGGACATTTTAGCTTAGGTTCTCTTTTTGGTTGGTCAGCCATGAGCTTAATACTCTAATGTTGTGCTATAGTTCATTAGCGGAAAAATATCGCTTATCTTTGGATAATATCATTATATTTATAGTGATGTCCAGTCATACAACGTCAGAAAATGTAAGTTGTTTTACCTGACGCTCACTGTCAAAAAAAGTCAAATGTTGCCATCCATGTCATAAAATGTCATAAAATAGCAGGTATAATAAGCCAAACCCCTAAACTTAAGTCACCGATGGACGTTAAAGAAGTCTTGAGATTTGCCGATGACCTGGTTTTCGCTAAGACGGGAGAACATTTGGAGGATCTGCAAGAAGCTATCCTGGGTGGTGTATGGGAAGGTCAAAAATACTCTCAAATCGCAGAAGTATCGCATTGTAGCGAAGGTCACATCAGGAATGTAGCTTCAAAATTATGGAAGCGTTTATCAAATGTCTTAGGTGAAGAAGTTACTCCCTCGAATTTACGATCGACACTTGAGAGACGACAATTATTCATCATTTCATCAAATTCGGGAAACGATTTTTTTATTGGTAATGTCAATGTCTGTAAGGATAGTCAATTTTCAGAATATCCACAAAAGCGATCGCCCTCAACCCCGACCTCAGACACATCCCAACCCCAAACCAGACTAGACTTAGCAGACGCACCTCATATTTCATTATTGTGCGATCGCACATCCGAACTCGCCACCCTGGAAAAATGGATCGTCCAACAAAAGTGCACCCTCGCAGCAATATCAGGACTCAGCGGCATCGGCAAAACCGCACTTTCCCTCCACCTCATCCAAAAAATTCAGCATAACTTTGAATACGTCATCTGGCGAAGTCTCCGCCACTCCCCACCCTTAGAAACAACCCTAAAAAATCTCCTAGAATTTCTTTTAAATAAACCCGAAATCGAACTCCCTAGCAGCATCCCCGATCGACTTTCCCTGTTAATGGAATTTCTGCGAAAAAACCGCAGTCTCATTATCCTCGACGACGTGCAAACGATTCTCAGCAGCGGACAATTAGCAGGAAATTACCGCCCCGAATGCGAAAATTACAGCATCCTCTTCAGACAAATCGGAGAAACAACCCACAACAGTTGTTTAATCCTCAACAGTTGGGAACCACCCAGAGAAATTACCGCGTTAAAAGGTGAAAATTCACAAGTTCGCAGCTTACAACTCAAAGGCATAGGTGCCGCAGCAGTGGAAATTTTCCGACAAAAAAGTTTACTCAATCCCGAAACATGGGAAAACTTAATTAACACCTACCGAGGCAATCCATTGTGGTTAAAAATAGTCGCCACCACCATTCAAGAAATATTCCGAGGTAGGGTTGCAGAATTTTTAAAATATGATAGGATATTCTTAGGTGAAGAATTGGCAGCAACATTGCACCCGCAGATAAATCGTTTGTCAGAATTAGAAAAAAAACTAATCTGCCGCCTCAGCCGCGAAGCAAATTCAGTTTCAATAGAGCAATTGCTACAAGATGCCGATTTATCGCCCTCCGACTTATTTGACGGGCTGCAATCTTTGGGGAGGCGATCGCTCGTTGAAATAGAAGAACAGGAGAATGAAACGCTATTCAGCGTTTGTCCTGTGGTGAGACAATATGTGCTCTCAAATCCAGTTGGTTGATACTTTCCGACAGTCCGACAGTCCGGCAGTCCGGGAGTCCGACAGCCCGACAGTCCGACAGCCCGACAGTCCGGCAGGGGTTGAAACCCCTGCCTCAAAGCTAAAGTCGGTTAAAACCGACTACAGAGTGTAATGAAAACGCAATTAATTGTAGTCCTCTTTTAGAGGACTTTCGCTATGAGACAGGGGTTTTCAACCCCTGTCGGACTCGAAGTCAAACGAGAGATTCGATCGCAAATATGAATACTGCTGAACCTTCATTAACTAAAACCGAATGTTGATACTTTTTGACAGTCCGACAGTCCGGCAGGGGTTTAAACCCCTGCCTCAAAGCTAAAGTCGGTTAAAACCGACTGCAGAGTGTGATGGAAACGCAATTAATTGTAGTCCTCTTTTAGAGGACTTTCGCTATGAGACAGGGGTTTTCAACCCCTGTCGGACTCGAAGTCAAACGAGAGATTCGATCGCAAATATGAATACTGCTGAACCTTCATTAACTAAAACCGAATGTTGATACTTTTTGACAGTCCGACAGTCCGGCAGGGGTTTAAACCCCTGCCTCAAAGCTAAAGTCGGTTAAAACCGACTGCAGAGTGTGATGGAAACGCAATTAATTGTAGTCCTCTTTGAGAGGACTTTCGCTGTGAGACAGGGGTTTTCAACCCCTGTCGGACTGGAACTCAAACGAGAGATTCGATCGCAAATATGAACACTGCTGAACCTGCATTAACTAAAACTGAATTAAGAAAATCGCTCCTCCACACCCGCAAATCCCTATCAGGACAAGAATGGACACAAAAGAGCACGAGCCTCTGCAATCACCTGCAAAACTCGCCCCTATTCACCCAAGCAAAAACAATCCTCGCCTACTTCAGTTGTCGCCAAGAACCAGATTTAAGTCCCCTATTTGTAACTCCCCGCAAATGGGGATTTCCCCGCTGTGTCGGCAAAGAGCTATCCTGGCACATCTGGCAGCCCGGAGATGCTTTACATACTGGAGCTTATGGCATACTCGAACCCCTGCCGGATGCTCCTAAAATAGACCACTCAGAAGTAGATTTAATGCTCGTACCTGCAGTAGGCTGCGATGTTCGCGGCTATCGCTTGGGCTACGGCGGCGGCTATTACGACAGAATGCTCAGTTTAGCTGAGTGGGAATCAAAAATTACGATCGGCATTATCTTTGAATTTGCCTCGATCCCCCAGCTACCAGTTGACTCCTGGGACAAACCGCTGTACGGAATTTGCACGGAAAGCGATTTGACAATCGTAGACCAAAAATCTTAAACGGGCCTAAACAAATTAATTTTCCGCAATTATGCCTATATCCTCTTAATCTAGAATCTAGAATCTAAAATCTAAAATCTAAAATCTAAAATAGTATGGCCCAGCGCTACGTTCGAGTTAAAACAACACAAGGACACATCCATTACGGTTTACTGCAACTCAGTCACAGCGTTCAAGTATTTGATGCACCGCCCTGGTTAAAAGGACAACCAACCGATTTGGAACTTTCACCCGATACTTACCAAATTCTCGCCCCGTGCTCTCCCTCAAAAATTGTAGCCGTCGGCAAAAATTATGTCGATCACGCCGCCGAGATGGGAACCCCTGTACCGGAAGAACCCCTGCTGTTTTTCAAGCCTCCAAGTGCTGTCATCCATGCTGGTGGAGCGATTCGTTATCCGCAGCAGTCGGAAAGGGTAGACTACGAGGGAGAATTGGCCCTGGTAATTGGCGAACATTGTACCAACTGCACTCCCGAACAAGCACACAGCAAAATTTGGGGCTATACCATCGCCAATGACGTAACAGCCAGAGATTTGCAAAAGCGGGACAACCAGTGGGCCAGGGCCAAAGGGTTCGATACATTTTGTCCCTTGGGGCCTTGGATTGTCCGCGAACTGAGTCCGGCAGCACAGTTGCAGACTTTTGTCAATGACAGCGAGCGACCGGTACAGTCATCCCAGATCGATCGCATGGTATTTTCCCCAGACTTTCTCGTCTCCTACATCAGTCAAATTATGACCCTAATTCCCGGCGATGTGATACTGACGGGAACGCCGCAAGGAGTAGGGCCGCTACAAATAGGCGATCGAGTCCGCATCGAAATTGAAGGCATCGGCAGTCTTGAAAATACAGTAGTTGTTAGTCATTAGTCATCAGTCATCAGTCATATCATGTCCGGTCGCTTCCCTCCGCTTCGCTTCGCCCCAAATCAGGTAGGGGCGGGTTCACCCACAATATCTGCCAATAATTGACAATCTCAAAAACCCGCCCGGCCGGGATATTATCGTCAATCGATCGGACATGATATCATTAGTTATTAATTAGGTAAGTGCAAAAACAACAATGTCTTTTAGGAGCTTCTAGGGCCGTGTTTAGCGATGATTTGCGCCCTGGAAAGAGTTAACCATTTCACGCACGCGCCCTCTCCCTACTAATGACCAATGACCAATGACCAATGACTGATTTATCGTACCTGCATATAAACAGCATCCGAAAGCGGAGGAATCTCTGCATAGCGTCCCAAAAGCGACTGCACGACTGCATAGACAAATGCAGCAAAAGCGCCCAAAAACACCATGTTATACAGAGTTTCCGCAATAAATGCGACTTGTAAGCCGTTAGAAAAAATCGGCAAAACCAGACCGCACAGCATCAAAACAATGTCTAAAAGAATCGCCTGCATCGCATTAAAACGAATGAAGTGACTGATGTTTTCGTTTCTAACTACTCCTAAATACAGAGCAAAGAAAATAACCAAGCTAGCAAAGGGCAAACTATAAATTTGCATCAAAGGAGCTAGCGGTATCAACAACAGTTGCAGCACAGGAAACTGTGTAAACAGAAACCTGCCAAAGGCCAGCCCGTCAACCAACGGGAGCAAATAAGGCAAAGAAGCAAAAATCCGGTCTGTAACAGTTGTAGACCCGCGCCAAGTCATAATGAACTCTCCTGAGTCGATCGGTGAACTATTAATTCCATTAAACTCAGGATAACGCAGCAGCAGGGTTTGTGTTTCGACTCTGCCGGAACTTGCTTTTCACTCAGCAGGGAGCAGCCCCAACTACCAGATGCAGGCTTTTTTATTTAATATTAGCGATCGTGAAGCCCATTTGACACTCGTACCGATCGGGCAAATTTTCCGTAGGTTTAGCAACTGGATGTCCACAGCGAAGCTCTCCACCACTCCAGCGCGGTTGGCCAGTGCGATCGGCCAGCAAACAACTTTGGCAAACACACTGAGGGGCAAGCATCTGATTTTCCATTAAAATGACTAACATTTGATACCTCCGGCAGGTTTCACACCAGTAATTTCATTGTATGTCAGGAGTTGGGGACAAACCGCTTAACCTGAACACAACGTAATATTTATGTCAATGGTGCGAAATCCGTAGTACGGTATAAGATCCCCAATTCCCAATCCCAAAATTGTCAAGAGGTTGATTATTGTGACGGACACTAACTTAGAATTCCTTTCCAAAACCGATCCGCTCATTGCCGATTTAATCGGGCAAGAGCTCCAGCGGCAGCGAGACCACCTAGAACTCATCGCCAGCGAAAACTTTACCTCCGCAGCAGTAATGGCCGCTCAAGGCTCAGTGCTGACCAATAAATACGCCGAAGGACTGCCAGCAAAACGGTATTACGGCGGCTGCGAATTTATTGACGGCATCGAGCAAATCGCGATCGATCGCGCCAAACAGCTATTTGGAGCCGCTCACGCCAACGTCCAGCCCCACTCCGGCGCTCAAGCCAACTTTGCAGTATTTTTGAGCTTGCTGGAACCCGGAGACGGAATAATGGGCATGGATTTGTCCCACGGCGGACACTTGACCCACGGTTCGCCGGTCAACGTATCCGGCAAATGGTTCAAAGCTTATCACTACGGCGTCAGCCAAGAAACAGAACAGCTCGACTACGACGAAATTTTGGCACTGGCCAAAGAAAACCGACCGAAATTGCTAATTTGCGGCTATTCAGCATATTCGCGAATTATCGACTTTGAGAAGTTTAGAGCGATCGCCGACGAAATCGGAGCCTACCTGCTCGCCGACATCGCTCACATCGCCGGGTTAGTCGCCACAGGACACCACCCCAACCCCCTCCCCCACTGTCACGCAGTCACCACCACTACTCACAAAACCCTGCGCGGCCCCCGTGGTGGCTTGATTATGACCAATGACCCGGAATTAGGTAAAAAGTTTGACAAAGCAGTTTTCCCCGGCACTCAAGGTGGGCCATTAGAACACGTCATTGCGGGCAAAGCAGTAGCTTTCGGCGAAGCATTAAAGCCTGAATTTAAAACTTATTCCGGTCAAGTAATTGAAAATGCGCGCGCTTTAGCGACACAGTTGCAGCAGCGGGGTTTAAAACTCGTTTCCGGCGGCACGGACAATCACTTAATGCTAGTTGATTTGCGATCGGTAAACATGACAGGCAAGGTAGCGGACCAATTAGTCAGCGGTGTGAATATTACTGCTAATAAAAATACCGTGCCTTTCGATCCGGCATCTCCCTTTGTCACCAGCGGTTTGAGACTCGGTTCGCCGGCGATGACCACCAGGGGAATGGGAACAGCAGAATTTACCGAGATTGGCAATATTATTGCCGATCGCCTGCTAAATCCCGATGATGAAAGCGTTGCAGCCGACTGCTTGCGTCGAGTAGCAGCACTGTGCGATCGCTTCCCCTTATATCCCCACTTGTACTTGAAAGTGCCGGCATTAGCTTAATTTTCCTGATCTGCAACGGGAAATTGGTAGTTGGAAGTGTACGGGTAAAAGGGTTAGTCGATTTTAGATTTTAGATTTTAGATTTTAGATTTCTTCTCGCATTGAATCTGGGGGATTGAACTAGCATCTTAAATTTTGGGATCGACCATCGATTGTATCGGGGGCTTGTAACCGCTTTGGGGCGGATATAAAGAGCAGGAAAAGATTGAGAGTTGCCGGTAGCGATATTGACAAGCGGTTTTCACCAAAAATATCGATCGCCAATACGGTTTTTAGTAAAGATATTTGTCGGGCGGGGCTGGTTTGACTAACGGTATTTGTCGGTTGCGAAAGATACCGTTCAACTGGGCCCGCTCGCCAAATATCGACTTTTTTGCTCGCGAAAAAGTCGATATTTCAAATCGTTAATTCGAGAGTTAGAAATGAAAAACCTGACAATTCGTCCTCCTGCAACTGCCATTGCGGCAAATCTCCGACTCCCAAACCCCCAGTCGCTCTTCAAGATGTTTCCTTGTTATAAGCCATCTGAAATGTAGTAGACTCTGCCTGACAGACTAATTGCCCCGCACTATTTAAAATTGATTTCAGATGCCGTACCAGTATCTGTACCACATACTCGCTTTCCTGGTTTCTGCGATCGTCGTCCTCTGGAGTACACCAATAGTCAAAAAAATTGGTCTCAAAAGCGGGCGAGTCGATCGGCCAGGCGAGCGAAAAGTCCACAAGCGCCCAATGGTGCGCTTGGGAGGAGTGTCCATCTTTCTCGGCACTATCACTGCCCTCTTATTTGTCTGGATCTCAGGAGGCTTCCTCGATGCTAACGGACAAGTTCTCAATCCCAAAGACGAATACGAAATTTGGGGAGTCACCCTCGGCGGCATCGGATTCTTCCTCATCGGTTTAGCAGACGACCTATTTTCGCTCTCGGCCTTAAAACGCTTGCTCATGCAAATTGGCGTATCCAGCATCGTTTGGTACGCGGGCGTACAGATTGAGTTTCTGACAGTTCCCTCCTTGGGACTGACTAATATTGGCTGGCTGAGCTTGCCAATTACCGTGATTTGGCTCGTCGGCATGGCGAATGCCATCAACTGGATTGACGGTTTGGACGGTTTAGCAGCCGGAGTTTCAGGGATTGCAGCCGTTGTGATGCTGATTGTCAGTTTGGCGATGCAGCAACCAGCGGCGGCCCTGATTGCAGCGGCTTTAGCTGGCGGGACATTGGGGTTTCTGCGCTACAACTTCAATCCGGCTCAAATCTTTATGGGAGATGGCGGGGCTTATTTTATCGGGTTTACTCTCGCTGGAGTGGGAGTAATTGGGTTGGTTAAAACTACGGCTGTTACTTCTGTGTTGCTGCCCTATTTAATTTTAGCTGTACCGATTTTAGATATGTCGGCGGTGATTCTCGATCGACTTCGCAACGGCAAGTCACCGTTTATTGCTGACAAGCGCCATCTCCACCACCGACTTCTAGAAGCCGGACTCTCCCATCGATTTGCGGTTTTATTTATTTACTCACTGACACTGTGGGTGGGAAGTTTAGCCCTAGCTTTTTCGCTTCCGAGCGGCGTAATTTACGCTATGGGTGCAACAAGTTTGCTGGGATATGCTAGCTGGAAAGTTTGGAGACACGCTAGGTGAAGGAAGAAGGAAGAAGGAAGAAGGAAGAAGGAAGAAAAATAATTTCTAATGCCAAATGCCTAATTCCCAATGCCCTGCGCGGGCCAATGCCCAATGCCCCATGCCCCATGCCCCATGCCCAATTCCCCATGCCCAATTCCCCAATCCAATGCCCCATGCCCAATGCCCAATGCCCAATTCCCCAATCCAAAATCCAAAATCTAAAATCTAAAATCGAATAATGGTTGCTGAAATTATTTGTGTTGGCACTGAATTGCTGTTAGGCGATATTCTTAATAGCAATGCCCAGTTTTTAGCCAAAGAATTAGCGAGTCTGGGAATACCTCACTACTATCAAACAGTGGTGGGGGACAATCCAGAACGTATCAAACAAGTGTTAGAAATCGCCGTCAGTCGATCGCAGCTTTTGCTCTTCACCGGCGGTCTGGGCCCCACACCAGACGACCTGACAGTGGAAACCATCGCCGATTTTTTTGGGGTTCCCTTAATAGAAAAGCCGGAAATTATCGCCGATATCGAATACAAATATGCCCAGCGGGGAGGCACCATGAGTCCCAGCAATCGCAAGCAAGCTTTAATTCCAGAAACTGCGGATATTCTGCCGAACCGCAGCGGTTCTGCACCGGGCATTATTTGGCAACCGGTTTCTGACGTGACAGTAATGACATTTCCCGGCGTACCGGCGGAAATGCACTTGATGTGGCAAGAAACCGCCGTTCCTTACCTGCAAAATAACGGCTGGTGCAGCGCCACTATTTACAGCCGCACATTGAAATTTTGGGGGATTTCTGAGTCAGCATTGGCGGAAAAAGTAGATAGTTTTTTGAATTTAACTAATCCTACTGTGGCTCCCTACGCCAATCACGGCGAAGTCAAACTGCGGATTTCGGCCCGCGCAAACGAGAAAGTTGCTGCGAAAAACTTGATTGAGCCGATCGAACAACAATTGCGGCAAATTGCCGGCTTAGACTGTTACGGTGCTGATAGCGATACCCTCGCTTCGACTGTGGGCCAATTGTTGCTGGATGCGGGGCAAACTCTCAGCGTGGCTGAATCCTGCACGGGAGGAGGATTGGGGGCGATGCTGACAGGTGTTCCCGGCAGTTCGAGCTACTTTTTAGGCGGGATTATTTCTTACGACAATCGGATTAAGGAAGGATTATTAGGTGTTAATCCCCAAGATTTAGCCGAATTGGGGGCAGTCAGCCACCAAGTGGCAAAACAAATGGCTGCGGGAGTTCGCGCCAGCCTCAATACCAATTGGGGGTTGAGCATTACAGGCATCGCCGGGCCAGGAGGCGGCACCGACGGTAAACCTGTCGGACTGGTTTATGTCGGTTTAGCGGGGCCCGACGGATCCGCAGAAAGTTTTGAATACCGTTTTGGCGATGCCAGAGGCCGCGAGTGGATTCGGAATTTGAGTAGCTGTACGGCGCTCGATCGACTCCGGCGTACATTATTGTTGGCAAAAGTGTAGAAAAAATCCTACGATTGGTCAATTGTCAACAGTCAACCGTAAGCTTAAGCTTTATTTAACACTCTCTACTCCGATATAATTCGGCAATTTTCCTTTTGCCTCTTGATTATCTGTAAAGATTCGTTATGATAATAAGATAGGACTGATTGGCCAAGATACTGAATCTCTCCATTGCTGAAAATAACCAGCAAGCGAGAAAGCAAGTTTGACCTTTGGTTTCAAAGTCGTGCTTGCTTATTTTCAGATATTTAGCCGTCGGTTTAGCAATCTAGACTATAAAAAAAGGAGCTATCCGTTCAATGGAAGACATTGAAAAGGTGCTGGAACAAATTAAAGAATGGGTTCGCAAGCTGATAGAAGGATTGCTGAATCCTGAAGCTCAACCGGAACTAGAACCGATTCGTATTCCTGTCAACCAACCGAGGAATCGCAGGTAGTCGGGACTGAATTAGAAGTTTGATGTTTAAGGTTTGACCTTTGAGGTGGTTGACTGGTTTTAAATACCATGTCAAAACTCTCTTAAATTTTGTTGCGCGGGAAATTTTAAAATTGTTAAATATCCTGGTACTTCACGGCCCTAATCTGAATCTATTGGGTCAGCGAGAACCTGGAGTTTATGGTTCTGCGACTTTAAATGATATCAACAAGTTGCTAGAACGAGAAGCGCAAGCCCTCCAGGTGCAAGTCTCAATTCAGCAGTCGAATCATGAAGGGGTATTGGTGGATGCAATTCACTCGATGTTAGGGCAGCACCAAGGCTTATTGATTAATGCTGGAGCTTATACTCATACGAGTGTGGCAATTAGAGACGCGATCGCCGCGGTGAATATCCCGGCGGTAGAAGTTCATCTGAGCAATATTTACCGGCGGGAAGCTTTTCGGCACCACTCCTTTATCGCAGCGGTGGCGATCGGACAAATCAGCGGTTTTGGCCCAGAAAGTTATCGGCTGGGGCTGCAAGCTCTAGTTAGTTACCTGATTAAAAATTAAAAAATTACCGATGGTAGCGATCGGATGAGGGCAGGTTTTAGATGGAAAACCAGCCCTTATATGTTTGGGTTGAATTCAAATTAATCACAAGAGTTAGGCAAAGAAGCAAACCAGGAAGAACTCTAAATTACCAATTACCAATTACCAATTACCAAAGAACGGGGTTTAAAGCCCCGTCCTTATAGGACGGTTTTAATTTCTTAATTGTCCTAATTTTCTCAGATGTTGTGGTATAGTATAATAAGAATAACACAGGAGAGAGAGGCATGAAAGCGCGGTATCGATACAGATTATCTCCTAGTACGGAACAAAAAATTAGCTTAGCTAAATTGTTTGGTTGTACTAGAGTAGTCTGGAATGATGCCCTAAGAATTTGCAAAAACTCTGCCAAAAAACCTAGCTGTGCAGACCTGCAAAAAATTGTAATAACTCAGGCAAAAAAGACTGAGGAGAGAGCATGGTTGGGAGAAGTGTCGGCGATTTGCCTCCAACAATCTGTCTCTGATTTGGAAACAGCTTTTAAGAATTTCTTGGATTCTTGTAAAGGAAAACGTAACGGAAAAAAAGTCGGCTATCCAAAGTTCAAAAAAAAGACAAACAGCCAATCCGCCAAACTAACCAAAAACGGTTTTTCGTTGAGGGATGATTATGTTTACCTTGCAAAGATTGGCAGAGTTAAGCTGATTTGGTCTAGGGAATTGCCAGACCATCCAAGCTCTTTAACTATAATCAAGGATTGTGCAGATCGGTATTTCATCAGCTTTGTAGTAGAGGATGACCCCGAAGAAGTCGAAGCTAAGAACCACAGCGTCGGCATTGATTTGGGCATTAAAACCTTCGCTGTAATGAGTGACGGGACTAAAGCTGTAAGCCCTGACTACAAAGTGTTAGATCGCAAAATTCGCAGATTACAGCGTAAACTTTCCCGTCAAAAACTCGACTCTAAACGGCGGAATAAAACCCGACTGCAAATAGCTAGACTGCACAACCGAATTGCTGACACTAGAAAAGATTTTTTGCACAAACTATCAACTAACTTGGCTAAGGATAATCAACTTGTCATTTTAGAAGATTTGAATGTAGCAGGAATGGTAAAAAATAGGAAGCTATCAAGGGCAATTAGTCAGCAAGGTTGGGGTGAGTTTAGGGCTTTGTGCGATGGAAAATGTGGGAAGTATGGCAGAGAGTTCAAAGTAATTAGTCGCTGGGAACCTACCAGCCAAGTTTGCTCAGATTGCGGGTTTAAGTGGGGGAAAATAGACCTCTCTGTGCGTTATATACTCTGCCTCAATTGCGGTACTAACCAAGACAGAGATGAGAACGCCGCCAAAAATATAAATAAAGTCGGGATAGGGCATTGCCACGACTCTAAATGAACATGGAGACGCTCGTAAAACTACTTCGGTAGTATCGGTCAATGAAGTGTTAAGAATCCCCGCGCTTTTAAGCCGGGGAGTATGTCAATAACAACTTGAGTTAAATTCAAATGCGGCATTCCCTGTTGAGCAAGTTTCAAGGAACCATCCTGGGGGCAGTTTTAGGAGACTCTCTAGGCCTGCAATACCAGAGGCAACTCGTCGGTATTCCCCCCCAAACAGAAGACTTGCAGCCGATTTTACAACTGACGAAACACCAACAATTGACCGTAAGTGGCGCAACATTGGCGTTGAATTCTGTCAACAGTAAAATCCCAAGTGGCAAAGACTCATCCGCATCCGGGACACTTGCGGTAGCGTGTGCTCAAAGTTTAATTCGGTGTAGGGGTTTAAATTTAAAAGATTGGCGCGATACTTGGGAAGCATTTGCCAAGTCGGAAATCTACCATCCCCGCAACAGTGAGTTTCCAACCTTACTTAACCCTGGTGAAGCTGCCCTTGCTGCGCTGCCATCGGCGATGTTTTTTCACGAAAATAAAGCCAAATTGCGAGAAAAAATCATGCTGGCGATAGAGGTTTGGCACAACGAAAACCCGCCAGAATGGGAAACAGCAATTTTAGCAGTAGCATATACGATCGCCCGCTCTCTCAAAGAAAGACTTGACCCCGCGACGGCGATCGAGCAAACACTTGCCTACCTGAAAACAGATAATGCCTTAACAGAGCTGCTGCTGCAAGTGCAAATACTACTAGAAAAGGGAGCCGATTTAGAAACAGCCACCACTCATCTGTGCAAAAGCGCCACAGAAGCGCGAGAAAGACAGGGCGAAGGTGAGAAAAAATTACCAAGGGAGTCAATTGTCAACCCAGGAAATTTCATTCCCATTGCCTTAGCTTTCTACTGCTTTTTGAACACCCCAGAAGACTTGCGCTTGTCAGTGGTGCGTGCTGCCCGCTGTGGTATAGCCGGACAAATAACCTGCGCTTTGACGGGAGCTTTGTCTGGAGCGTATAACGGCGTTGCTGCGATTCCTGTAGAATGGCGACAGGTATCTTCGGCTCAGGTTAATTCGCAGCAGCTAGCCGAGGGCCGAGAACCTTTGCTCTGGGGAACTGGCAGCGATGTAAAAATTGTAGAGTTAGCAAATAACCTGTTTGCTGTTTGGGCAGGCGTTTACAGGCCCGATGCCGGAGTCGATTCTGCTGTGCTAGCCCGATCGGTGGCTGCACCTTATGTCATTAGACCTCGTAAAATATAAAGGTTAAAGCTTTTAACAGTAAGGGGAAACCAGCAACTAACAAGTCAAAAGCCAAAGTGGAAGGAGAGCGCCAATTAAAGATTAAAAAGTGAAAAATTAAATCGGACGCGCCTGCCCCACAAAACCGGGTTTCAACGAGAATATGGGTAGTTCGGATAAAATCAATCAAGATGCATAGTCAGAAATTCTGACAAAGCTGCTGGATAACAGTGATATATCTTCGACACAAATGAATACGCTCTCCTCATTGATGCGACAGATTGAGCAGCTAGGGGCTGCGCGCTCACTGCGCCAACACATTGCTAAAGTGCAAAATGGCAGCAAAGCAGATACCTCACGCGCTGGCGGGCCTCTCCTGAGCCGTTTGTCGCGCCAGAAATGGCTTCTTCCCGAGACTTTTACTACTAAATTTACAAGTAAAACCTCCAAATCAAGCCTCAAAAATCAAGCTCGTTCCCCTATGTTGGCGCTGATAGCGGTAGTTTCCCTAAGCAGCACTCTGGGCCACCGCTTCTACAACCAGCCGAAACTGGATGTGGGGACGAAAGCTCCTCAGACGATTAAGGCTCCTGCTACTGCTAGCGTCCCGGATTACAAAACTACTGAAGAACAGCGGAAAGCAGCGCGGATAGGGGCTGTAGCTATATTAATGCTGGATTCGGCGGTCGATCGACAAATTTATCAAGAATTGCAACAATTTTTGCAGCATGGGAGCGATCTACGGGAGGCGGTAGGCCCGTTTCCGTTTGCGAGTACCTCGGCCCTCTCACTTGCTGTTCAGGTTTACTTGCGGAGCTGTCCTGAGTGGGAGTGGCGCTGGATTTTGGCGCAAGCGGGTGACAAAAGTGCAACTTCCGAGCGATTGAGTTTGGATTCCCCGGCAATTGCTGCGGCAACAGATAACAAGTCTCAGCAAGATGCTATCGCTCAACTGCAAGCTTACAGCCGATCGGTCAGGGCAGCAGAATTTCAAAGCCTGACAGACAGTATTTCCTCTGCTCGCGAGCGCTATCTCAATGCTGTGGAGGCGCTGGGAAAACCGTCGGTTTTGGGGCTGCCCCAGATTTACGATACTTCGCTGTTTGATTTGTCCGAAGCAGCTTGGCAGAAAACCCAAACCGGTATGAGTCGGGCGGCAAAAAGAATGGTGGCTCAAGGTATCCCGCAGGGGTTGCCCAAAGAGATTTTACAAGAAGCCGTGAACCTGCAAGTGGCTGATGAAGTGCCGTTAGAGTCCCAAGGTTTGGCGGTGGAGGGTTTAACAGCGATTTTGCAGCCAAATCTGGTGAGAGATCGGGAGGAAACCAAACAGCTAGCTGAATTAGCGGCGCAAAAGGTGAAACCGGTGATGATCGCAGTAGATCGGGGCGAGATAATTGTTGCACAAGGACAAGAGATATCGCAGCAAGATTTCGTGTTGCTGGACTATTTTGGTTTGAGCCGACGGGGGGTGAATTGGCTGGGGCTGACGGGTTTTGTTTGTTTAGTCGCGGGGGCAATTGCGATCGTACTGCTGGTGGAAAGGCACTACCGCTTGCGCCGCAGAGATCATTTGCTATTGCTGCTGCTGACTTTGAGCGCGCCAGTGCTGGTGAGTTTGGGGCTGCCTTGGACGAGTTTGCCCGCGATCGGGATTTTAGCGGGCGGCTTCTACGGTTCGGCGGTGGGAGTCACTGTGGTGGGGCTGCTGTCGGCGCTGCTGCCCATTGGCTTAAATGTGGACTTGATTCATTTGGTGGCTAGCGGGGCGGGCGGATTGCTGGGCGCTTTTATGGCCGGGCGGCTGCGATCGCGCGAGGAATTGGCTCTTTTGGGCGTAGCTGTCGGCTTGGCTCAGGGCAGCGTTTATCTGGTGGGGACTTTGATTGCCAGCGCGGCTGCCGGTGCAATTTGGTACGTCGTACTCGGTACGGTGGGCGCGCAAAGTTTGGCCGGTTTGGCTTGGAGCGTTGTGGCGATCGGCATCAGCCCTTATTTGGAACACGTTTTTGACTTGATTACGCCGATCCGGCTGGCGGAACTTGCCAATCCCAACCGCCCGCTGTTGAAGAGGTTGGCTGCCGAGGCTCCTGGGACTTTTCAGCACACGCTGTTTGTGGCGAGTTTGGCAGAGGCTGCGGCCCGAGAACTCGGCTGCAATGTTGAGCTGGTTAGGACTGGGACATTATACCACGATATTGGAAAAATGCACGACCCGCTGGGATTTTGTGAAAATCAAATGGGCGGGGCCAACAAGCACGATGAAATTAATGACCCTTGGGCGAGCGCGGAGATTATTAAAAAGCACGTTACCGAGGGTTTGGTGATGGCGCGAAAGCATCGATTGCCGAAGGCAATTCAGGCGTTTATTCCCGAACACCAAGGTAAAATGTTAATTGCTTACTTCTACCACCAGGCGCAGCAAATTGCTGCCAAAGAAATAGAAGATTTAAAGCTTGTTTTGCCAGATGCGGATAATTCAAAGTTAACAATCGCAAGTCGCCAAGTGAGGGAGGAGGATTTTCGCTACGATGGGCCGATTCCGCAGTCGCGGGAAACCGGGATTTTGATGCTGGCGGATTCTTGCGAGGCTGCTTTGCGATCGCTCAAGGATGCTACTCATGAAGAGGCTTTGAATATGGTTAATAAGATTTTGAGGGCTCGCTGGCAGGATAATCAGTTGATTGATTCGGATTTAACGCGGGAGGATATGTCTCTAATTGCGGAGATTTTTGTGCGAGTTTGGGAACAGTTCAATCACAAGCGGATTGCTTACCCTAGTGCAGTTTTTACTCCCAGGTAGGCGAAAATTTTTAGTTAGGAAAAATCAGTTCGCATTTCAGTTGTGAATGAGATTTTATTGCGGTTTGCGGGGCAAATCGCCATGCACTTCAGGATTGTCGCTGACAATTACCATAGTTTGTTTGATTCCTCAAAATTCCGAAGAGTCGATATCTCTTTCGCCGGCTAGGTGCGATCGCAATTTTTGCCAGTCTTCGGCATCGATCGCATTTGCAAAAGCGATGATAGTATCTACAACCCCAGCGTAGTAAACAATCCAGCAGATTGCTGGCTGTTCCTACATCACAAATACAGCATATTCCATGTATATGTGGTACACACAAGAAGAGAGACGCGAGTAAGGTGCGGATACACCCGTCAATCTGCAATCTTTATCAAATATGAAGCAGATCCGCACCCTACGGACTAACACCACATAATATAGCCGATCGTGTACTTCATGAACCACCGAATATGCGGTAATTTTTGTGAGTTGTGAGTTCAAAAGATTTTAATTTTCAACCGCAAATGAACGCGGATAAATGCCGATTGTTTATCTTGATTCTATCCCTTGACTCCAGCAGCAGTTTCTGTTGGCACAATGTATTTTTGCAAAAGCAAAAATAGTCCTAAAACTGGAACAATAGAAATAATCGAACCCGCCGCAACTAAACGCCAATCTAAGGAAAATGTCCCGGCTAAATTGGCTACACCTAAAGGTAAAGTGTAATATTCCGGCCTGTCTAAAACTAGCAGTGGCCACAGAAAGTCGCTCCAAGAACCGATAAATACGAAAATTCCTAGGGTGACTAAAGCTGGCTTAATTGCCGGAATCATGACGTGCCACCAAATGCCTAATTCGCTGCAGCCGTCGATGCGGGCGGCTTCTTCTAGTTCTTTGGGAACTGCTAGAAATGCTTGTCGTAATAAAAATATGCCGAAGGCTGAGGCTAGTCCGGGAAAGATTACGCCTAAATAACTATTTTTTAGTCCGAGTTGTACAGTCAATATGTATAGGGGAATCATGACTATTTGGAAGGGAATCATGATTGTGGAAACGATCGTGATTAAGATGGCTTCGCGGCCGCGAAAGTTGAGTCGGGCTAAGGGGTAAGCGGCGAGGGCGCAAAAGAGGACGTTGATGCTAACCGTGAGGCCAGCAATTAGGGTGCTGTTGAACAGGTAGCGGCCGAAGGGGTTGGTTTGCCAAACTTTGATGAAGTTTTCGAGGGTTGGCTGTTGTGGCCACAGTTGCGGGGGAAATTGAAAGATGTTTTCGTTGGGGGATTTGAGGGAGGTACTGAGCAGCCACAGCAAGGGAAATAGCATTAAAAGTGCGATCGCGCTCATGAGGCTGTACGTCCACAGGGTGCTCCACGGCGAGGGAGTGTTGTTTGGGGAATTTGGTTTTTTAGTTTTGAGATTGTTCATGGTTGGGATATGATAATAAGTCCTTGCTTCGTGAGAAGCCTTGTTGTCCATAAGGGGATTATTGCCATGAAACCGTTTATTTACGAAACTATGTACATTCTGCGCCCTGATTTGGGTGAAGAAATGACAGACCAGGCGATCGCTAAATATCAAACTATTTTGCGCGATCAAGGTGCTGAAAACATCGAAACTCAGCACCGCGGCAAGCGCCGTTTGGCTTACGAAATCGGCAAGCACCGGGACGGAGTATACGTTCAAATGAACTATACAGCTCCGGGCGCTGCAATTTTTACCCTGGAGCGCGCGATGCGTCTTAGCGAAGAAGTGATTCGCTATTTGACAATCAAGCAAGATGTGCCAGATGCACCGGAAGCGGAAGCTGAAGCTGAAGTCGCCGAGTAGCGATCGTGTCAATTTAACGTCTTATGTAGTACCCGTCTACTGTTTGACGATTAGGGCCGCTTATTCCTCGGCCCCGGCACGCCTTTCTTAAGGGCTACGCTGTACGCACAACTTGAAAAACTAACGTCAGAGCCTTTCGCTCCCCCTGGCATCCTCCTGAACAAGAGGCTAGGGGGAGCTCTGGAATTGTGGGTACAGCATAGTTTTTTAAGGGCGGGGCTTGATGTTAATTGAAATTATAGGTAGGTAAGCGGGATTAAACCGAGCTATGTAAAAATATGTAAACAGGGCTAACTTAGCCACGCTTAGGGATAAGGATACTTTACAATCCTTAATATAAGTGTGTTTTACAGCGCCTACCTACTTACTAGATTTACAAAATTACGAAAGTGCTTTAATCTTGAAACAGTGAGGATTAAATGCTACCTAATAAAATTTCATGATGAGAAAAACCGTTCATAGGTTCATCACGTTAGTATTAGCAGGATTTCTATGGGCAATTAGTGGCGAGTGCTGGACATCGCGAAATTTAGCACAAATCCCTCCTCATGTTTTTTATGTTGCACCAAAGGGCAGTGATACAAATAACGGTTCACTTGAGCATCCTTGGTCAACAATTAATCACGCAGCGTCGGTATTAAAAGCGGGTGAAACAGTTTATATTCGGGCTGGAAATTATCGCCTCACCGAACAAATTCAAGCTAAAAATTCAGGGACAGAAAAGGCTTGGATTACTTATCGAGCCTATCCTGAAGAACGGGTTATTATTGATGCGGATGCAGTTAAAGTAGAGCCTCCCTCTGGTAAGAAATCCCATTATCCTCACGATCAAGGTGCATTTTTGTTACAAAATGTTAGTTATATTCAAGTAGAAGATTTAGAAGTTATTAATTCTCATAATTCGGGGATTACAGTTAGAAACAGCCATTTTATTAACCTTTATAATAATAAAACAGAAAATACGTTTTCTCCTGGTATTGGTGTTTGGTGGGGCGATCACTATAAAGTAATGGGAAATACGGTTATTAATGCAAACGATCTGAAGATGGCTGACTTTTTAAATGATTTTTCAGAAGCTCCCCATGAAGCAATTTCAATCGGTGGGGTTAAAAATTTTGAAGTTGCTTATAACTTAGTTAAGGATGGTAAAAAAGAAGGGATTGATGTTAAAGAAAAAAGTAAATATGGAACCGTCCATCATAACTATATTCACCACATGGCACGACAAGGATTATATGTTGATAGTTGGTTTGGAGTCTTAGAAGATGTTGATGTCTTTAATAATGTTGTTCATGATTGTAATGGGGCAGGATTTGCTTTAGCAGTAGAAGGAGGTTCAGAAGCAAAAAATATTCGATTTCACCATAACTTAATTTATGATAACTGGGGAACCGGAATTCTCTTTGCCCGATGGGGAAATGATGGGTTACGGCATAATATTAAAATTTATAATAATACGGTTCATCATAATGGTTATGGTAAACCGAACCCAGGAGAAAGCTTTTTTTGGATTACTGGAGGGTTATATTTATTTTCTAATAATCTTCAAAATGTTGAAATCAAGAATAATATTTTTAGCAAGAATAGGGGATTTCAAATCGGTTATAGCGATCGCTATTTAGTGGCTAACTCTGACATCGAAAAGATTTTTCGTCAAAAAGATATTGAGATTAGCCAGAACTTAATCTTTGGAGAAAATAACACAACCAGTCCGATTTCTGCTGGATGGCTTCCTGATAACTATGCGAATATCTATGGAACGAATGGAAATGCTGCTGTCAGAGAAGAACCTCAATTTATTAATCCAGAAGAAGGGAATTTTTACTTAAAATCTCCGATCAGTAACCCAACCCCATTAACTGCTAATTCTAAAGCATCTCAGATGAGAGTTGGAGCTTTTCCCAATGGAGAAAAACCCCATTTTTGGTGGCAGGGTAAGTTTCCACCTCAATTTCCTGAATTACCCCAATAAACCATTCATTAAAATAAGTTGTACTGTAATAATTAATTGTTAGTAGTTGTATTAAGTACCTAAACAAAATTAATTAAACAACTCAATAATAATGATTTAAGTTGGTAAGCGGGATTAAACCGAGCTATGTAACAATATGTAAACATGGCTAACTTAGCCACGCTTAGGGCTAAGGATACTTTACAATCCTTGACATAATTGTGTTTTACAGCGCCTACCTACTTAGCTACTTATTAAATTTACGGTTAACTCAAGCAAATTCTACTCCCTTGAGAGACAAAATTATGCATCTATAACTTTGAACCAAACTATAAAGTTATTTTTGCCCTTGGCAATTAGGTAGCCGCTAAAATGTGGCTCTGACCAGATGAATATTGTCAAATTTTGCCAACTGCTGCTTGAGGTTGGGCCTGAATCCACCAGCCAAAGCTCGATCGCACTCCCTGCAACCTCGATCGAGATTCTCGCCCCATAGCCCAATTGTAAAGTTTTGTGACAATTTTAATTTGGTAGCTTTAGATACAGAATTGTCTGTTATAGTGATAGAAGAGAAGAAAAAACAAGCCCAACATTAATCTAAAGAATACGGAGGAACCGCATATGTCTACTGAAAATCAAGCTCGCTCTCTGATGATGCGCCACCACCAACTGGTGAAGAACCGCCAGCAATCCATGCTCAACCGCACCGCCACCGAAGTCGGGATGGAAGATACGCACTACTGGGGTCACATTCAAGGCAAACCGCAGCCCAGCTTTCAAGCCAGTTACGATCGCAGCAACGCCACTATGAGCTAGGGCAAACTCAATTTCGACAATTGTCTACGAAGTTATTACCTATAATTTGGAGAAATCAGTTATGTCCACTCAAGAACAAGCCCGCAACCTGATGATGCGCCATCAACACGTCGTCAAAAACCGTCAGGAATCCATGCTGAGCCGTGTGGCTGCTGAAGTTGGTTTAGATGCTGGTTCTCCAGCGAGTATCGATCGCAAATAACTCCTTTTTTCAACGGCGAGATAGTTTAATCGAGTTTGTTGTTGGCCAGCTAAAAATTAATAATGTTCATTACAAAACCGTCGCGACTTCTTCTTGAGTTCTAACTCTAGATTGGAAGCCGCGATTAGTTTTATGGGGAATGGGGAATTGGGAATTGGGAATGGGGAATGGGAAATTGGGTTCAAAAGAATCTAAAATCTAAAATCTAAAATCTAAAATCGTTTGACTGAGCGCTCACGCCGAAGTCTAAAATCTAAAATCTAAAATCTAAAATCTAAAATGGTATAATCCCCTTTCAGCAGATTGAAGGCTACTAGGGAGGTCATCATGTCGGACTGGAAAGAAATTGACGGCGGAGTTACAGCACCCAGAGGGTATAGAGCATCGGGAATTACAGCGGGTTTGAAGCCTTCAGGCTTGCCAGATTTAAGTTTAATTTTGTCAGAGGTAGACGCGATCGCCGCCGGAGTCTTCACAACCTCCACCGTCCGGGCCGCTTGTGTGGACTACTGCCGCCAGCGTTTGCAAGCTAAACCCAGCGCGAAAGCAATTTTGTGCAATGCGGGACAAGCTAATGCTGCTACTGGCGAACAAGGTTTGGCAGATGCCCTCGAAAGTGCCAAATTGTTGGGAGAAGCGCTGAATATTCCTCCAGAATCAATTCTTTTGGCCTCCACTGGCGTCATCGGACAGCGGATTAAAATGGAGCCGCTGAGGGCCGCAATTCCCCGATTAGTTGCTGAGGCGTCGGAAACTGGTTCCGATGCGGCGGCTAAGGCTATTTGTACGACTGATTTAGTGCCGAAAACGATCGCCCTGGAAACCATGTTTGGCGATCGGCCCGTCCGCATCGGCGGCATTTGCAAAGGTTCGGGAATGATTCACCCGAATATGGCAACAATGCTGGCATTTGTAACTTGCGATGCAGCAGTGTCATCGCATTTGTGGCAAGAAATGGTGAGTCGGGCGGCTAACAGAAGTTTCAATCAAATTACTGTTGACGGCGATACCAGTACCAACGACTCGCTAATTGCTTTGGCAAACGGTCAATCCCGCACGCCCGCAATTACAGAAATGGGGGCAGATGCTGAAAAATTAGAAGCGATGCTGACAGAAGTTTGCGTGCATTTAGCAAAGGCGATCGCCCGTGACGGCGAAGGTGCAACTTGTTTGGTGGAAGTGCAAGTTAGTGGCGCGCTAGATGAAGTTTCTGCGAGTAAAATTGCCAAAACAATTGTCGGTTCTTCCTTGGTGAAAGCTGCTATTTTCGGACGCGATCCGAATTGGGGCAGAATTGCGGCGGCGGCTGGGCGCGCTGGTGTACCTTTCGATCAAGAGAATTTGCGGATTCAATTGGGGGATTTTTTGATGATGGAAAACGGACAACCTAAAGAGTTCGATCGCGCTGCAGCAAGTAATTATATGAAAGCGGCTGCGGAGGGGGAATATTTGAAGGCTGATACGGTTTTAATTCAGGTTAGTGTGGGGGATGGCAGCGGTTTTGCGAAAGCTTGGGGATGCGATTTGAGTTACGACTACGTGAAGATTAATGCGGAGTATACGACTTAAATAAGTCCAGGCGGTTACAAGTCCGGGCGGTTAGAAACCGCGCCTACACAAACAAAACCAGACGAGAGAAAGTTGAAGGCAAATTTCACACAATTTAAACTCAACTTCCCCCCACGGGGGGAAATTAAAAAATCTGAAACCTTTACTCACCGAGTTAATCTCAGCTTTTTTGCTCCTCATTTTAAAATCGCTGAAGCCCTTACCAAGATAAGCTTTTTAGGAGTTTAACAAAAGAGCGCTAAAAATATTATTCAGACTAAGTTTCAAGACTTTTTAAGCTTATTATTAATAAGTCTAATATCAAGTTTGAAAACACGCCCTAACCAAAACTATCGGAGACAAACACATAGCCGCCGCCGTATCCAACATTATCATCCACTAATATTAAGCCCTCGTTACCCTGCGGATCGCCACTCTGAGCAAGTCCATAATTCACCACGCGCAACAACCGCTGCGGCGTAAACGATTCCAATTCCACAAAATTGCCTGCATCCAGCCATGCTAGTTCTTCTGCTGTTAAACTTTGCCTTACAGCGTCGGGTAATTGACGGGCTGTTTGTGCGATTGTTTGAGATTGCTGCACAAACATATCGCGGGATGCTAAGATTTGACGGGGAGAAATTCCCAAATCAAAAATTGTCACCTGTTGATTCGCAAACCAGTTTGGATTAGTTCGCAGTTGATGTACCAAGCCAACTCCAGCAGGGCTCGCATTGTGCAGTGCATAGACTTTTAAATCGGTATTGCGCCGCAGCATTTCAATCACGGTACTGAAGATGCTTTGGGGATAGCCACTAATACTAAGAATCGCGCAGTTGTTTTCAAAATGGACGTTGTTGGCAATGAGGAATTGAGCTATTTCGTCACTGTCACAGATGATTGCGCGATCGAAACTGTAGGCGCTAACTTCGCGATCGATGCTGGCGGGTAAAGCTTCTTGACGAGGCGCAGGGAGCAGTTTTTCTAATGTGCCGTTTACTGTTTGCCAGTCTCGCAGCCATTTATCACTCTGCGCTTGATTGACAAGAAATCCTTCACCAGTTATCTGTGGGCGTTTTTTTTGTGAAATGCCGAGCCAGTAGGAAAATAGCCCTAGTGTAATCGCTACGATGTATCCTGAAGAATAATCAAATATTAGGCTTCCTGAAATGCCCAGCACTAAAATAATTCCCCCTAAAATCTGGAGGTTTTTAGCATTATTTCTTCTGCCGCGAATACCTTGATCAGGAGATTTACTGTCGTGAAAAAATAGCCATATCCAAATCAAATTGTAGAGAGCGAAGGTAATAATAACTGCGAATTGTGAGGGAAAAATAGCAATAGCGAAGGTAAGGCAGAAGGTTCCCGCAAATACGCTAAAAAAGAAGTAGGTCAAAATCCAACTGATTTCGGGTGCGCGAGATTTAAGCTTTTGGTCAATAAAATACAAAAACTGTTTGTGCGTAAAAAACAACATATTTTGGCTGGAAATATTCTCGATCGCCTTTTTGAAAAACGGATCGGTGAAAGCCAACTTTTTATCAGTGACGGTAGTGGGTTCAAAGACAAACGGATGGTTGCACTGTTTACAGCGACCTGAGTTGCTTGTACGATCGCGCAAATTGTTATCGGTATTACACTGGACGCATTTCATTCCCATTTCGGTTACTCCTGATTGATTTAATGGATTTATATCGTTGACGGTTGTTTTGGAATGATTTTACCGCAGAGGCCGCAGAGGGCGCAGAGGAAGTGAAGAGAGATAACTTCGTTACAACCGAGATGTTACACCATTGTCAGCAACAGGCAAGATGCCTGTTCCACAAGACAATTTATTTATTGTGGAACAGGCATCTTGCCTGTTCTTAAGAATGGTGTAACATCTCAGGTTTAAAATACTTGCCCGTTTAACAAGATAGAATAGTCTTCTCGCTGTCGAATTAATCGATCGCCCTTGGCATCAATCAACACTTCAGCAGGGCGGGGGCGGTGCAGAAAATGCGACGACATCGCATAGCCGTAAGCCCCGCTATCCAAAATCGCGATCGCATCTCCAATTTTGAGTTTCGGTAGCCAACAGTTGCGCCCTAAATAATCCCGCGAATAAGTCGTGTTGCCGCAAATATCGGTTTCATGTCGCGATACATCGTCGGTTTCCCAAGTCGCGATCGCCCGATAGCCGCCGTGCACCGCAGGCACCGATAGATTTGATACAGTCGTATCCACGCCGACAATTTGCCTATCGCCCAACCACTTCACCGACACAACTTTCGCAAGCAAAACGCCACAACCTGCAATCGCCGATCGTCCCGGTTCAATCACCAACTCGATCGGGCGAGATAGCGCACTCAATCGTTCAGTTATCGCCGCACCAAACTCCCGCCAGTCAAACACCGCACCACCTCGATAGGGATAGCCAAAACCACCGCCAAAATCGAGGGTTCGCCAATGGGGCAACAGTTGGGCGATCGCAATTAGGCGATCGATCGCCTGCGTAAAGGCACTCGTGGCGTTAGTTCCAGTCCCCCGATAAAAATGCAATCCGGTAATCCTCAACCCCTGCGGCTGCGCGATTTCCTTGGCTTTCCCGAATTCGGCGGCACGTACTCCAATCCGACTGTCTCCCGTCAATTCCGGTGAGTTGAGGCGCAGTCCAATTTCGGCACGGATCGATCGCGGTTGACTCCCGGAATATTCGCAAAAATCTTGGAGTTGGGACAGACAATCGAAGTTAAATCGCTCAATCTTCCACTCGATCAATTGCTGAATATCAGCCCTGTTGAGGTTACTGCCGGTGTAGACAATGCGATCGCTCGTAAAACCCGCTTTCAGTCCCAAAAAAACATCCCCCGGTGTATTCGCGTGTAGCCCCCAACCAGCCTGCTGAATCAATTGCAACAGAGCAATATTGCCGTTGGTGACGCTAGCAAAATGAAACTGAACGTGCGGATAGTCGATCGATCGCGTAATATCGTCAAGGGTTTGACGGAGGATATCGGCCTGATACACATATAAAGGCGAACCATAAGTTGACAAAAGTCGCTGGGCCATTGCTTCGGAGAACGGCGGCGAATGTGTTTTGGTTTCATTTTGTAGCAAAGATTCAGTCATATAGAAGAAGTTCGGCAACGAGGAATGTACGGGATTTAACGGATGTAACGGGTTATATCAAGTCCGAGGGATCTGTCTGATATAATTCCATATCTTGTAGGGGCGGGTTCACCAGTATTCTCAACTTCAAAGCCAACAAATTTATAAACCCGCCCCGCCCATATCAACAGTCAACAGTCAACAGTCAACAGTCAACTGTCAACCTCCTTCGATATTTCCAAATGCGTTGTCCGATCGCCGGTGGCAACCAAAACACATGATCCAGCGATCGCTTAACCGGAATTTCGCCTAAAACCTCGGTTCGCCATGCCTGCCACATCAGCAGCAACCAGAGATTATTGCCAATATAGCGATCGCGCATTGCAACTCCGAGTTGTCCCGATAACATCGAGTCAGCCAAATGGGGCTGCCAGCAATTTTGCGATCGCAACACATTCGGATTCAGCCGATCGCCGATCGCAGCCCAAAACTCCCGGTAATACCAAACCTTCAACGGCACACCCATCCCGCGCTTTTCCCGCCAGACAATTTCCGGTGGCAGCCAACGTTCAGACGCTTTTTTGAGGATGTATTTTTCGCACGCACCTTGCAGTAGCAGCTCGCCAGGGAGTTGAAACGTCCAGTCCGTGAGGTCGGGGTCGCAGAAGGGCGATCGCACCCACAAACCGCAAGCGAACGCCAATGCCGTTGCCCTCGGCTGAATATTTTGGGCACCTTTGAGCATCAGCGAAGCGCGCCGTAGCCTCGCTAGCAGGGAAGGACACCTCTTCGACAAACAACCGGGATCGATCGCGTCTTGCAGATAAACGCTCAAATCGTGAGACTGGATGCGATCGAGCATTTCGGGCGAAAAAATCTGTTTTTCATAACCATAAAATCGCTGAAACGTCCGCAAATACTGCTGTTCAAAGGTTTCTTTTCCGGCGGGATGTTCTGCTGTGTAAACTCCGTTGGCAATCAAAGGCTTGTTTGTCCATCCGGCAAATAGCTGATCGCCATTCTCGCCATTGAATACAACTCGCACATCTTGCGCCGCCGCCTGTTTGAGCAAAAACAGCGCAGCCGTCGTACCATCTCCATAGGGTAAATCGAGGGCTTTGGCGGTTGGCCCGATCGCGCGCAACACTGCATCACCCGTCGCCGCCACCCGAATCAGCGGAATCTGGAAAAAGTCCGCCACCTGTTGGGCGTAGGGCAGTTCGGAATAGGCTTCGACACCAAAATCGAGGGCATAGGCGCGCACCTGCAAGCCTGCTTTCACTAGCAGCGCCGTCACCAGGGAAGAATCGATGCCACCGGAGAGTAAAACGCCTACGGGTTCGTCGATCGGCAAATCGGCCACCTGTCGATCGATCGCCTGTTGCAACAGCCCTTGCAATTGTGCGATCGCCTCATCCTCACGGCGCAGTAATTGGGGCGCTTCTTGCCAAGCTGAAGGCAGCGATCGCACTTTCGGCAGATCGTTAATATCGGCAATTTCCCAAACCATCTCGCTTCCGGCTGCTACGGAGGCAATTTGCTCGATCGGCGTTAACGGCGTGGGCACGTAGGAAAAGCAAGCATAAGTGTGTAGGGCGATCGGGCTAATTTGAGGGGAAGCAATCAGCGGTAGCAGCAATTGCATTTGCGTCGAAAACCAAATCGTTTCTCCCAACTGCATCCAGTAAAGCGGCACTCGCCCAAACGGATCGCGCCCCAGCCTTAGCTGTTGGGCTTCTACCGCCGCCCAAGCATCTCCCGGAAAATCGGTTGGCCCAAATCGCCCGCAAGCATTCAGCGTCACTGTGTCAGCCGTGAGTACAGATGCAGAGGCGATCGCCCATTCTGATAATTTGCCCTGCCGAATGCAGTAATCTGGGACTAAACGGCTGAGCGTTTTTGTGTGCTCGCCCTCTCCCCAATAGCCGATAAAATGTGAAGGTTTGCCGATCGCACCCATTAGATGTCTCCAATAATTATTGTGGAACAGGCATCTTGCCTGTTCAAAACAGGCTTTTTTGGATAAGTCTATTTAGATATCTCCAATCATCATTGTGGAACAGGCATCTTGCCTGTTCAAAACAGGCTTTTTTGGATAAGTCTATTTAGATTAGATATCTCCAATAATTATTGTGGAACAGGCATCTTGCCTGTTCAAAACAGGCTTTTTTGGATAAGTCTATTTAGATATCTCCAATCATCATTGTGGAACAGGCATCTTGCCTGTTCAAAACAGGCTTTTTTGGATAAGTCTATTTAGATGTCTCCAATAATTATTGTGGAACAGGCATCTTGCCTGTTCAAAACAGGCTTTTTTGGATAAGCCTATTTATTTCACCGTGAAAGGTTCACTGCCGATCGCGCGCCCATCCAGGGACATCCGAACTTCCCATTTGCCTGGGGCTGCAGCAGATCCGAGATCGTAAAAGCAGTGGGTATTCCAAACCGCAGTATCGATCGTGCGAGTTTGATACCTACCCTGATGCACAGTTTGACCGCTAGGATTAATCCAATCGCATTGCAGAGACAATTCATTGCCGATCGGAGCATTTTGCAACCTCACCTGATAGTAGATGCGGGGATTAATTTGACGGTTGACTTGAGTGAGGCTGTCACCGCCCTTTTGAGATAGGGAAATTCGGTCTTCTCCTGCGACAACTCGAGCAGTTTTTTGTTGCTGATTTTGCCCGAACAGTACACCTATACCGATCGCCGAAATGACACACGCTGTCGAGGCGATCGCGATCCAGCGGTTGCGTCGCTGCTGTTTTTCTAGGACTTCGCGGCGGCGCATTTGGGCGATCGCATCTTCTAAAAGCTCATCAGGAAGATTCAACTCCCGTAAAATTTCTCTTACCCGATCGGGTTCCAATTCTAACTCGCGCTGCTGCGATAACTTGTCGATTTCAGCGACTACCTGTGCTAACTGAGTTTGAGTGAGTCGAGGTTCCATAGAGTTCCTTCCCAGTAAAAATTAGATCTAAAAATCACATCACATTTCTCTTCTCTTCCTCTGCGCCCTCTGCGCTCTCTGCGGTTAAATTACTCATATTATTCAATAAACAGCTCTCAAAGTCAATTCATAAAAATCCTAACCTTAACCTCATAAAATTTATGTAAAAGCTATGGTAAGGTGCGTCGCCATCTATACTCTCCAATTTTTATTGAATCTCTGACAGCGACGCACCCTACACATTATCGCTAAGTCCTCTATTTAAGAACCTCGATTATAAAATCAAGACTGCTGCACAGTTCTATTTTCGTTTCACTTAAAGGCAATTTGCCTGAATTGATTTTTTCCTGTTGGCGATTCAACCAAATTGCGTTTAATCCCGCATTTTTAGCACCACAATAATCAGCTTTGAAGCTGTCGCCGATATGCAACACATTCTCCGCAATGCAGTTGTGCTTTTGCAAAGCGGCGGTAAAAATTTGAGAATCGGGTTTGGCTGCACCAACCTCGGTGGAAATTGTCACTGATGTGAAATATTCAGCTAAGTTTAGTGCTTTTAATACTGCATAAATTCTGGAATCGAAATTCGATACTACTGCTAATTTAATCCCTTGTTGCTGCCACCTATTTAATGCTGGGAATACGTCGGGATAGACGAACCAAGGTTCGGCGGTGGCAAAATGAGCGTAGAGTTCGACAAAGAATTTGGGAAAGTCTGAGAATTGATTGAAAACGCCTGCTTTTTGAAAAGCGTTCGCGCAAACTGCTTGCCACCATTCAAATTCTAGCTGGGGAATTTGGGCTAATTCTCTTCCGGGAAATGCCATCGGATTTGAGTCGGCAAAACTTTGGAAAAATGCTGCATTTAACTCTTCGTTAGAAACAGTTACTCCCCAACTGCGGGCAAATTTTCCGTAGACTTCGCCGACGCTGCCGCGCACGTCAAATAGCGTGCCTGCGGCATCAAGAAAAATAATTTTGGTCATTTGAGAAGAAAAAGGGAAGAGGAAAGAGGACTTATCGCACATCCGGTTGCATCGGAATGATTTAACCACAGAGGACACAGAGATCGCAGAGGAAAAGAAGAGAATAGAAGAGAACAGAGATTTGAGTAATTCCTTCTTTGTTCTTCCTTTTTTCTTCTTCCTTCTAATTAGTTATTTGCGGATTCACCACACCAGAATGATTGGCAATGTTGCCTGCAGGTTCAAATCTGCCTCCTAAATATTTGGCTAGGAATTCTTCGGCGATCGCATAAAAGTGCAGGCGATTTTCCGGTCGCGCAAATCCGTGTCCTTCGTCTGTATAAAGCACGTATTCTACAGGTTTGCCGGCTTGCTTCATGGCATTGACAATTTGCTCGCTTTCTGCTAATTTAACTCGCGGGTCGTTAGCACCTTGGGCGATTAGCAAAGGTTTCTGGATGCGATCGACAAAAAATAAGGGCGAGATCGATTTCAGAAATTCTGGTTCTGTTTCCAGATTTCCGACGCGGTGATACAGACTTGCTTTTCTCGGTTCCCAGTAAGGGGGAATAGTTTGCAGCAGTGTAATCAAATTGCTTGGCCCGACAATATCGACAGCGCAGGCAAAAACATCGGGACTAAAAGTCAATCCCGCTAAGGCAGCATAACCACCGTAAGAACCGCCCATAATCGCAATTTTATCCTGTAGGGCAATTCCTGTTTCTACAAGCCAATTAACGCCATCTAGCAAGTCGTCGTGCATCTTAGCGGCCCATTCGCGATTGCCGGCATTGAGAAAGGCTTTGCCGTAGCCGGTGGAACCGCGAAAATTGATTTGCAAAACGGCGTAACCTCGGTTTGCCAGCCATTGGGCTTGTGGATTGTAACCCCAGGTATCGCGTGCCCAGGGGCCGCCGTGAACAAGCAAGACTGTCGGTACGGGTGTGGCGACGCCGACAGGTTTTGTCAGGTAGCCGTGAATGGTTAAACCATCTCTTGCGGTGTAAGAAATGGGTTCTATTGATGATAGCGGTAGACCTTCGAGTTTGGGTTGGTTGCTGAACAGGAAGGTGAAGGTTTTGGAGGCGCGATCGAACGCATAGTGGTAAACTGGGCCGTCGTCTGTCATGTAAGCGATTAGCCAAGTGGTATCGGCGAGGTTTCGGCTGGTGATGGAGAATTCGCCGGGGCGGAATTTGCCGATATCCTCAAAATCCTCTGCTATGCTTTGGTCTAAAATCTGCCACTCTTGCTTGTCCTTGTAGAAGGAAACCGCCTGAATCTCTCGCTTGGTGGGGTGTACGACAATGCCGCCGACATCGTATTCTGGGTCAGAGGCGAGATCGGTTTCTTGTTTGGTTTCTAAGTCGAGTGCGATCGAACGTTCGGCGTTAGCATCGTGATTGCCGATGATGTAAAGAATTTTGCCGTTTTCTGAGAACATGAGGGCACCACCTTCCTCATCGGGCCCCCAGGTTCGCAGGCTTTCCCAAGACTTGTCTGCAGTTTCCCGAAACACTAATTCTGACCCGCCGTCGGCAGTGGTGGCTGTGGCCGCCCGCACTTGGAATTGGGCGTCAGCAATCCAACCGACGATGTTACCTGGGTTGTCGGTGTCAAATTCAACGGCACCATTTTTGAGGTTGATGCGGTAAACGTCGTGTTTGCTGCGATCGCGGATGTTCATTCCCACTAATATTTCATTGGGGAATTTGCGGTCAAAGGCGATCAGATGAGATCGAACACCTTGAAATGGTGTCAAGTCGCGAACCAGATTTGACTGGATATTGACTAAATATAAATGCCAGTTTTCATCACCGTCTGCATCTTGGAGGTAAATTAACTCTTCGCCGCTGTAAGCCCAGTAAAAGATGCGAATGCCTCGTTTTTTATCTGCTGTCAGTTGGCGATCGTCTGCTTGACCGATGGTACGCAATTGCACTTGCAAAACGTTGTTTTCATCGGGTGCAATGTAGGCGAGATACTTGCCATCTGGTGAAAGTCTGGGGCTAGCTTTTTCGGAATTTCCGAAGAGAATTTCTCGCTCTATCAGGGGGGGAAGTTCGGTTTTTTGCTGTTGAATTGTAGGAGTTGGCATTTTTTATTTTCCCTAATATTTTCTATAGGAACGGGCAAGATGCCCGTTCCACAAGAATATTGAATTTTTTGGGAACGGGCAAGATGCCCATTCCACAAGAATATTGAATTTTTTGGGAACGGGCAAGATGCCCGTTCCACAAGAATGTTGAATTTTTTGGGAACGGGCAAGATGCCCGTTCCACAAGAATGAATGTTGAATTTTTTGGGAACGGGCAAGATGCCCGTTCCACAAGAATGTTGAATTTTTGTGGAACAGGCATCTTGCCTGTTGCCAATCTATTTGAAGAAGCATCCATTAACTTTTCAGCAAATCCTGAATCGGCTTGCTAATCCAATTGAAACCAACTTTTAGCTGATGGTCAAATGTTGGCATCCGATAGAGATAGGCTAGGCGGCGAGCAATGTGGGCTAGTTGTCCGTCGAGTTTAATTCCTAAACCGGCTAGGGTGGCGTTGTCATTTCCTAATGTCATCATTTCTCCTAGGGGCTGATAGCGGAAAGGAAGTAATGGGCGGCCGGTCAGGGAGGCCCAAATGTTCCATGCGGTGTAGTCAGCTTGCTGGAAGGCTGTTTGGGCTGTTCCGGGGACTTTTTGACCATTTGCATCGTGACATTCAGCTAAGTCTCCCAAGGCGAATATATCTGGATGGTCGATAATTTGCATTTGCGGATTGACTATTAATTGACCGCGCTGGTTTTGTTTGAGGGGTAGCGATCGCACTGCTTGACTAACTTGAGTTCCTACTGTCCACAGCACTATGTCTACGGGGAGAACATCTAATTGTCCTTTGTAAAGTAAGGATATTGTGTCTGCTTCGATCGCCTCTACTGCTGTTTCTAAGTCGATCCACACTTTCCGTTTTTCTAAAGCTTGGGTGGCGGCTTGGCGGTTAAACTCCGGTGATGTCCGCAGAATCATGTCGCTTTGCTCAACTAACCGCACGCGACCTTTTTCTCCGAGTCGATCGGCTAATTTACAAGCTAATTCTACTCCCGAATAACCGGCGCCGACGATCGCCACCCGAATTTTGTCGGTGTTGCTGGCTTCTAAAAACCGCAGTCTTTCTTCTAAGCGGTAGGCGTCGTCGAGAGTGCGAAACGAGTAAGCATATTCAACCGCACCCTTGACCATATCTAGAGGGGTTTTGCCGCCTAAAGCTAAAACCAGGCGATCGCACGGAATTTCTGGCCCGTCGTGCAACTGCACTCGCTTTTGCTCCACATCGATGCCGGAGACAGTACCTTGACAAAAGCGCACACCTGTGTTTTCCAATAGTTCGGCAAACGGGGGGGCAATTTCCCAGGTTTGGAGTTCGCCGGTCAGGAGTTCGTACAGCAGGGGAACGAACAAAAATCGATCGCGGCGGTCAACTAGGACTATTTCGGGTTTTTCGGTTTTGGAGAAGGGTAACTGACTCAAGCGCAGGGCTGTGTAGAGTCCGCCGAAGCCTCCGCCGAGAATGCAAATCCGGGGTTGTTGTTGAGTCATGGTGTTTTGTTTGAGGGGCTGGTCGGTAGCAAGGAAACTTATCTTATTCTAACGAGAGTGAGGGAGTGGGGAAGGGGGAGATTGGGGGAGTGGGAGTGGAAGAGATGGGGAGAGGGGGAGAGAGGGGGAGTGGGAAAACGAGAAAGGGGAAAATCTTCCCTGTTTCCCTCGAACCTCAACATCCATCCGTTAAATGCGTTCAATCCGTTAGATAATGCGTTTCCGAACTCTTTTCTACATCTCTAGCCTTGATTAGCTCTACCTATTAGCCACCCTCAAATTTTCTGAATGTTCGCAGAACTAATTTTGTACTATATTAGTTTATAACGAATTATTTCGCCAATTTAATTTACTTTTTATAGGGTAATCTACTCTAACACTTGCCCCCGCACTCACAAGTGAAAAAATCATGCAAATTTCCTCTAATTCTTCTAAATTTAAGAACGGCGATCGCAATAAGGAAGACGGCTCATCTTTGTTAAAAAGCGAAGAAAAATATAAAAATTTAGTAGCTAATATTCCTGGTGCTGTCTACCGCTGTACCTGCGAGTATACGGACGAGGAGGAATTAACACGCACAATGGCGTTTTTGAGCGAGGCTGTTCAAGAAATATCAGGCTATCCTTCTTCTGATTTTATCAACGATCGCGTCCGTTCTTTTGCCAGCATTATCCATCCTCAAGACCGCAAAAATGTGGATGCTACTGTCAAAAAAAGTGTAGAAACCAGAACTCCGTACATCCTTGAATACCGGATTTTCCGGGCTGACGGCGCTATTAGCTGGGTTTACGAAAAAGGCAAAGCTGTTTGCTGCGAGGCGGAAGAGGATAGAGGAAAACAAGAGGAACAAGGGGAAATTGAGGGTTTTTTGTCGGCTGTGGTTTCGCCGGTTTCGCCGATCGCAAATTCTCAGTGTCGGGTTGTTTATCTCGACGGAGTAATTTTGGATATTACGGAACGAAAGCGAGCTGAGGAAAACCTGCGAAACACTCAAGATTTTCTGAATGCGGTACTGCAAAATCTACCAATTAGCGTCTTTATTAAAGATGCTGTAGAGCAAAAATTTATTTATTGGAATACTGCTAGCGAAGAATTGTTTGGCTATTCCAGGGATGAAGTGATTTTAAACAATGCTGCTGACTTGTTGGAGTCAGTTCAGGCCAATTACTTGCAAGCACAAGATTTAGAAGTGCTGGAAACTAGAAAAGGCGTAGATTTGCCCGAACAAACTATCGAACTTCCGCACCGAGGCAAGCGGATTTTGCACACAAAAAAAGTTCCTTTGTTTGACGAATCGGGCGCGCCTAAGTACATTTTGGGTATTGCTGAAGATATTACGGAAAGCAAAAAAACTGAAACAGAATTGTTGCGCTTGGCCATTGTGGCTCAAAAAACGCAAAATGGTGTGATTATTACTGATGCTCAAGGCTGCATTGAATGGGTGAATGAAGGATTTACTCGGATTAGTGGTTATGTGCTGGCAGAAATGCAGGGCAAAAAACCGGGTGATGTACTGCAAGGCGCTCAAACAGACCCGGTAACTATTGCTCAACTGCGATCTGCTTTGGCTGCGGGCCTGCCGTTTAATCAGGAAATCTACAATTACAGCAAGGATGGAAAGGGTTATTGGGTGGCGCTTTCGATCGCCCCAATTTATCAAGAAAATGGCGAACTAGAAGGTTTTATTGCGGTACAAACTGATATTACGGATCGCAAGCAAGCAGAGGCAACAGTCAGGGAGAGGGAGAATTATTACCGCTGCATTGTCGAGACGGCTTCGGAGGGCGTTTGGATGTTTGACAGCGAAAGTATCACGACTTTTGCTAACAGCATGATGGCCGAAATGCTGGGGTATACTGTGGAGGAAATGCTGGGGCGATCGCTATTTGAGTTTATCGACTGCGAGTCTAGGAAAATAGCAGAAAGTTACGTCCAGCGCCGGCGGCAAGGCATTCGCGAACGCCACGATTTTAAGTTTACTCGCAAAGACGGATCTCACTTGTGGGCGATCGTCTCGGCGACGCCGATGTTCGACGATGAGGGCGAATTTTCCGGGGTGTTGCGGATGATTACCGATATTAGCGATCGCAAACAAGCCGAAGCAGAATTGCGCCAAACTCTCCAAGAGTTGGAATTTGAAAAATTTGCTTTGGATCAATCGGCAATTGTCTCGAATACCGACGAATTCGGAGCCATTACCTATGTCAACGATCAATTTTGCGAACTATTTAAATATTCCCGAGAAGAACTGATTGGCAAAACCCACAGACTTGTCAATTCTGGCTATCACTCAGCCGATTTTTTCAAGGAGCTTTGGTCAACCATCCGCCAGGGAAAGGTTTGGCGAGGAGAAATGAAAAATCAAGCTAAAGATGGCACATTATTCTGGTTGGATACTACCATTGTACCTTTCTTAAATACCAACGGCGAACCCCATCAATATGTAGCAATTCGTAAAGATATTACCGATCGCAAACACGCAGAAGAAGCGGTGCGACTTTCCGAAAGTCAATTGAGGGCTAAAAATCAAGAATTGGCAAAAGCCCTGCGGGATGTGCATAAAACTCAAAGCATGATGGTTCAAAATGAAAAAATGGTAAGTTTGGGGCAATTAGTCGCTGGCGTTGCTCACGAAATCAACAATCCAGTTAGCTTTATTTACGGCAACGTCATGCACGCTGACGATTACTTTAAAGACTTGCTAAAAATGCTGCAACTTTACCAGCAGGAATACCCGCAACCAACATCGGCAATTCAACAAGAAATAAATGATGTTGATTTAAATTTTCTGCTCAAAGATTTGCCGAACCTCTTAAATTCGATGAAAATGGGAGCAGAGCGAATTCGTCAAATTGTGCTGTCACTGAAGAATTTTTCGCGATTAGATGAAGCCGAACAAAAGCAGGTGGATATTCACGAAGGGATTGAAAGCACTTTGTTGATTTTGCAACACAGGTTGAAAGAAACGGCAGGGCATCCTAAAATTGTACTGATCAAAGAGTTCGGGAATTTGCCCCGCGTACAGTGTTATGCAGGACAGTTGAATCAGGTATTTATGAATATTATCGGCAATGCAATTGATGCTTTGGAAGAGGCAATGGAGACTGGACAGTGGGCGCAGGGGGAACAGGCGCTTATTCCTTATTGTCCTTCGCCGACGCTGCGGATTTGTACGGAGGTAAAATATGAACAGGATGCTTTGATGCCACCCGATTCTGCTGTTTCTGATACTTCGATTCGGCATCCTTCTCATATTGTGATTAGGATTGCTGACAACGGCCCGGGGATTCCGATAGATGTTCACGAAAGGCTGTTCGATCCGTTTTTTACTACGAAAGAACCCGGTAAAGGTACTGGTTTGGGGCTGTCTATTAGCTATCAAATTGTAGTGGAAAAGCACGGCGGGCAGCTTCATTGCGATTCTGCACCGGGTCAAGGTACGGAATTTGCGATCGAGATTCCTGTAGGGAATAGTCAGTAGTCAGTAGTCAGTAGTCAACAGTCAACAGTCAACAGTCAACTAATGAAATATAACGTAATTTACGACGGCAATTGCAATCTCTGCGTTACCTTGGTGCAGTTACTAGAAAATTTAGATAAAGGCCAGAACTTTGAGTATATTTTTATGCAAGATTTAGAGCAATTAAATCGCTTTGGGATTACGTCTGAAGACTGCGAAATGGGGATGATTTTGATAGATAGCAACACCCCAGAACGACGCTGGCAGGGCAGCGATGCGGCGGAGGAAATCGGACGGATATTGCCTGCTGGCGAGGTTTTTGTGGCTGCTTATCGGGCAATGCCGGGGATGAAGTGGATGGGCGATCGCGTGTACGAACAAGTCCGCGATAACCGCTATACTTTGTTTGGCAAGCGATCGACTACTTACAAATCTGTTTATCCAGTTGGCTGTAAGTCGATCGGCAATTGCGACAATCGGGACTAATACCAAATCCACCTTCGTTTCCGTAGGGGCAATCCCCCCGTGGTTGCCCGATTTCAATCGCCGATTGACCTTCAATCTAAAATCTAAAATCTAAAATCTAAAATCTAAAATCGATTGATTGATTGATTAAACAAATCAAAAATCTGCTGGCAAAAGTGTTTGAGTTTTTGCGCCGACTCCACCGCAGGTTCGGTTAGGCCGAGAAAATTCCAATTTTCCACAGTAGAAAAGTGCCACTGCTGACCACTATGATCGTAACCGGCGGCCTCAACTCCGATCGCCCGCCGATATCCTTCCACCGGATCTTGGTAAAATCGGATTTGAATCAAAATGCTGCGGCTTTGCAACAAGCGACTTCTACCGGGAAAATGGAAGCCAATGTCGATCGAATCTGGATCTACAAGTTCTCTGGTATCCTCGTCATTCATCCAAGGTTTCAAATCGACTTTTGCGTCCGGGAATTCCGACTTGAATAAATTAACAACCGCAGCAATTTTGCTGGCAACTTCTATATTTTTGGCTTGTTCGGCAGCGTTCACTCGAAAAACTCCTATCAAATATAGTTATTACATTTAGCTAATAATGTAACTGCATACTGCCGAATGTAGACTGCCAACAGCGGACTTTTTCAGAAATAATTAGGCATTGACAAATTTTCATATATGTGTTATTCCGTTTTTAGCAGAGTCTCGCTCCCCCTAAATCCCCCTTAAAAAGGGGACTTTGAGCAGGCTCTTATCCTCCCCTTATTAAGGGGGGTTAGGGGGGATATCCGGGTTTTAAAACACGCCATAGTTCCATGATTTTAATTCAAAGGAAGGGCGATCGCAAATTCCGAACCTTCTCCCAGCACCGATTCGCAAGTTAGTTTACCGCCGTGGGTTTCTTCGACAATTTGCCTGCTGATAGACAACCCCAAACCCGTACCTTTTCCTACTCCTTTGGTAGTAAATAAATGGTCAAATATTTTCGACTTGATCTCCGATGACATCCCTTTACCGTTATCTTTGATTTTAATCACCACGCTGTTGTTATCCTCCGAGAGATGAGTGATAATGGCGATCGTATTCGGTAAAGCTTCAATTTCAGCGTAAGTGCGACCCTGATTGAATTCGTCAAAACACTCGATCGCATTTGCCAGCAAATTCATAAATACCTGATTCAGTTGCCCAAAATAACATTTAACTGACGGGATATCTCCGTATTCTTTGATAATTTTAATCGCGGGGCGAGTATCTTTAGCTTTCAGACGATACTGTAAAATCATCAAAGTGCTGTCGATCCCCTCATGAATATTTGCTGACACTTTATTCGCACTGTCAGCGCGAGAAAAAGTCCGCAAAGACTTGCTAATATTGCGGATGCGCTCTGTACCTGATTTCATAGATAAAAGCATTTTCGGCAAATCTTCAATCAAATATTCTAAATCAATCTCTGATGCTTTATCCTGTAATTCATCTCCAGGATTAGGAAATTTTTCTTGGTAAAGTTGTAAGCAATCAATCAAATCTAAGCTAGCCTCAGCAGCAGCATCAAGATTGCCCGCAATAAAACCAAGCGGATTGTTAATTTCGTGAGCAACCCCTGCAATTAAGTTGCCTAGAGCAGACATTTTTTCGCTTTGAATCAGTTGCAGTTGCGCCTGTTGCAATTCATTGAAAGATTTTTCTAACTGTTGAGATTTTTCTTTCTCCCGCGCGTACAAACCAGCATTTTCTACAGCAATAGCAACTTGAGAAATTAACACTTTGAATACTTCAACTCTCTCTGCTGTAAAAGCTCCTACTGTCAAAGCATTTTCTAAATAAATGATTCCGCGCCGCTGAGATTGATAAATAATCGGCAAACAGAGAATTGATTTGGGTTGATATTTCTGAATGTAGGCATCTACGTTAAAAGGTTCCGCGACAGTCGCATTGTCTAAAACTAGATGCTTTTGACTGCGGTGTACGTAATTAATCACAGACAGGGGAACATCTTGACTATTTTCTACGGGAATAGAGGGTAAGAGTGTCACTTTATCCTCCGCGAAACTTCCAGTAGCTTCTATGCAGAGGTTCTCGTTTTTCACCAGCAGCAGCACTACTTTTTGAGCCGCTGCATTTTCTAAAATAATTTTGATTAATTTGGTCAACAATTTTTCTAGAACAATTTCACCATTAATGGCTTGCGCCGACTTAATAAAAGTAGCTAAGTCTAATAAATCGCCTAAACTACTACTGGTAGTATTTCCCGTGGTAGTGCGGGTGACATCGAGGGTTGGGGTTGGAATTGTGCGCGTCTGTGCTGCTAAGAAAGGATGTGTTGATTCTAAGTGTTTAACTTTAGCGATGGCTCCCCAATGGATATATCCATAATAGGCTTTAGTCAGATATGCTTGAGAAACTATCTCTTTACCCAAAGATTGATAAAATTCTCCTGCTAATTCATAGGCTAATGCTTCCTCTTGAATGTAACCGTTTTTTGCGGCTCCCTCAATTGCGCGATCGTACAAATCCATTGCTTCAGTATTTTGCCCCAACACTCGCGCTTTTTCCGCTGCAACCAAGTCGTATTTGTGTTGATAATTCATCGGAGCATGAACTGCCCATTTTTTCATTTTCTTTTGGTTTTGCAACACTTTTGCCAAATATTGCTTTTGTTCCTCTTTGCCAGTTGCTGGATACAAAGCTATCATACTGAGAGATGAGTAAAAATTATTCAGAGCAACCACATCGAATCCGGCTACAGACTCCTCATGTTTCTCAAATAACCTTGAATTTTCTAAAGCTTGAGCGTAGTTTTTGAATATAAAATTAAGCTGAGTTTTGGCATGATAAACCAAACCCACTAAAAAAAAGTTTTTAGATTCTATTAAAATGGGGAGCGTTTTGACTTCATTAAATCTCTCACCGACTAAATGACAGGGCTCGACAGCTTGACCGCGCAAATTGAGCGCTGTCTGCCTGCCTATACTTATATACTGTACAGCCATTTCAAGTTGAGATTGCTGCATTAGTTTCATATATTTACCAGTTTCCTGCTCCACCAAATCAAGAGGCTCTCCTATCGACAGTTGGTTTAAGCAATATGCACCTATAGCATAACCAGCAAATTCCAAATCTCCAGTTTCCATCCCATTTTTAAAACCTTCTTTTAGATCGCCTAATCCTGACTTGAGAGTGGCTTTCCAGTGGTGAATAAAAGAACCAAATGTTGCATAAACTCTACTTTTGATTGAACGGGAGGGAAATTTGTCTAACAGCCTAATTGCTAGTTGACCGAATTGGTATGCCAAACTAATGTCCCCTAGCTTGCACATAACTACGCCATAATAAACGTAGGCAATACTTGCATAAGGCGAATTACCGTATTTAATACACAGCTTGACCATCCTAAATGCCAGCAGCGGTATCAGTGGGGGTTTTGCCTGAATAGCACTGCTGAGAATCCCTGATAAAATCCGCATGGCTGCTTGTTTTTCGGGATCGATCATTTCTGGCAAGTTAGCTAAATCCTCAATTCGTTTCAATCCCAAGCTCAGTTTGGTATTACTCAGTCCCGCCATAATATGTAGCGCGTGGGGATTTTGAGGAAAAGAAATGCCTAATAGTTTCAGCACTTCCAGTCCTGTATTTAGTGCTTCTACCACTCTATTTTGAGCGTTATAAGACTGGATTTGAAGTTCATAAACATTCACTTTGTCCAGTAATATTTTAGCTTTTTGCAGTACAATATCAACCAGCTTTTTTGAATCTTCATAGTGGACATTTAAGTATTCAGCTTCGGCTGTTGACTCGTAGATTTCTAACGTTAAGTCATAGTGACATTGCCAAGAATCTGCCGGCAATAATTCCATAGCAACCCGCAAATACCTAACAGCCGCTTCATAGGCAGCAGCCGCTTTGGCTTTGCGTCCAGCAGTTAAATTTAATTGTGCCAACTGAGTTTTTTCTGATTGTTGGCTAATCGTGTCAATTCCAACATTCAATTGATTGACAATATCAAAGATGTTTTCTTCTAGCTTGTCTGGTGGAGTATTCTGTAACAGTAGTTGACCGATTTTTAAATGGGTTAATTGCTTTTGGTCTTCGGGAATGAGCGAATATGCGGCTTGCTGAACGCGATCGTGCAAAAATTTGTAACTAACCCGCGAAGTGTCTAACTTGAGGTTGATTGATTCGGCTCGATCGAAAACTAAAGGAATGCGATAGGCATCACTCAATGGCAGAATTAACCCGGATTGTAAAGCTGAATAAAGTTCAGTTGCTGTAGTATTAGCTGACTTTTCGCTAACAAGTGACAGCACATCTAGAGCAAATTTATCTCCCACGCAAGCTGCTAGCTTCAACACTTCTTGCGTGGGTTCGGGTAGCTTTTTAATGCGAGAAGCTACCAGTTCCACTACACTTTTATCGGTGATTCCAATGGCTTGGATTTCATCGATACTCCAATACCAGCCCGTTTGACTTCCCTCATTTGTAATCTGATTAAATTCAAATCTTAAAAGAGAGTCTTGATAAAGTGCTTGGAGTAATTGGGTCAAGAAAAAAGGATTGCCACCCGTTTTATTCCAGATTAAATCGGCTATATTTGTTACTTTTTCTGTGCAAGTGTTAAGTGTTTCAGTGACTAATTCCGTCACATTTGCTAAATCAAGCGGTTGCAACACGATATTGTTGACTATTGTACCAGTTTTTTCAAGTTCTTCTACGGTCTGAATTAAGGGGTGGGTCGGACTAACTTCATTGTCTCGATAGGCACCGATTAGCAGCAAATATTCCTGGTCAGGGTCAGTTATTAGTATTTGCATCAACTTTAATGTTGCTGAATCTGCCCACTGCAAATCGTCTAAAAAGATAACTAGGGGGTGTTCTTTTTGGGCGAAAACGCGAATAAATTCTTTGAATACCCGATTGAATCGATTTTGGGATTCTATAGGGGCGAGTTCTGGGACTTCTGGCTGTTTGCCGATGATTAATTCAACTTTGGGAATTACGTCGGCAATTACTTGGCCCTCTGTTCCCACTGCTGTTAAAATTTTAGTGCGCCATATTTCTAATGAAAGTGCACTTTCGGTTAGCAATTGCCGCAGCAAGGAGTTAAATGCTTGGATTAATGAGGCATAAGGAATGTTGCGTTTTAATTGGTCAAATTTGCCGCTGATGAAGTAACCTTTTGACCTGGTAATTGGTTTGCTAATTTCGTTGACTACGGCGGATTTACCGATGCCTGAGTATCCTGATACTAGCATTAATTCGCTTTGGCAATGGGCGAATTTTTCTGTATTTTGGTTTGGTGGAAAAGATGGGGCTGAAAGAGTTTCTGCATTGGGGCGGGCGGGTTTTTCTGTATTTAGGTTGGGTGGCAAAGATTTGGGTGATCCCGACCCTACACGTTCAAATGCTGCTAATAGTTCGTTGACTTGTTGTTCTCTACCGTACAATTTTTGGGGGATCAACAACTGGCTGAGAATATCTAAGCGTCCGGGGATGAATTCGGTAATTTGTCCGGTGGCTTCTAACTGATGCAAAGAAATTTCTAAGTCTGCTAACAATCCGGTCGCACTTTGATATCTATCTTCGGCATTTTTGGCTATCAATTTCATCACTATCTCTGAAAGGGCGACAGGTATTTGTGAATTGATTTGATGGGGATATATTGGTTGAACGGCGATGTGGCTGTAAACTATTTCTAAGGGGTCGTTGCTGCCGAAAGGCAATTTCCCAGTCAGCATTTCATAGAATGTGATACCAAGGGAATAAAAGTCTGTGCGGTAGTCGAGGGTGCGGTTCATTCTCCCGGTTTGTTCGGGTGACATATAGGCTAAGGTGCCTTCGACTGAGTTGGGGTTGTTAAATTGCGGGTTTTCTTTGTTGAGTTGTGTAGCAATGCCGAAGTCGGTTAGTTTTACTTGTTTTGTTTGCGAGTTAATTATGATGTTGCTGGGTTTGATGTCTTTGTGAATAATGTGGTGAAAATGCAGGTATTGTAAGGCTTTGACTATTTGGAGGGCGATGTTTAATTTTGCTTGCAGACTCAAGGTTTCTATTTCCAGCAGTTGGGCGAGGGATTCGCCGCCAAAGTCTTCTAAAACGATTCCTAATCGGTGGTCAAATGTTTCGATCCTGATGGCTTTGACGATTTGTTCGCTGTCTAAATTTTGGCTGATTTGATATTCGTGTTTGAGCCTGGTAATGGCTTCGAGGGTGGGATATTCGGCTTTGAGGACTTTCAGAATTACTGGGGGCGAGTCTGTCGGTTTTTGTCCGCGATAGATTATTGTTTCAACGCCTTCGTGCAGAGTAGAAATTATTTGGTATTCTGATAAGGTTAACATCACTTAAGTTATAAATTACAGGACATAATTGGGATTAGATTAACACTACTTAATCTAGATTTGGTGTGATTCCGATCGTGTATTTGGCGATTTCCCATCACACGGAATATACAAGAAGTGACAATGTGGGCTTGGTCGTTGGTGTCAACAAACATCTTAAATGTAATATTGGTCTTGTGTGTGAGTCCCGGATGTTTTCGCGGCACCGTTTTTCAGGGGGATGGGAGCGATCGCACGCAGGCCTCAAACAGGAGGAGATGGGAGCGATCGCACGCAGGCCTCAAACGGGCGATTGAACGGGTTATCAATCGCTGACTACCGTAACTTCACAGATAGTAGAAATAGATTCCGGTTCAGGTAAAATACGCACGCGGGCGAATTTTAAACCGCTGACTCCTTGCAGTGATTCTACCATGCCGGTCTGAACTTTTGGCTCGACCCAACCTTCGCGAGACAAGTAGCGCAAGTATTGTTGGTACTCTTCCCATTCGTCTTCGGTTGAATAAACTACCGTTAACATTCCTGGCTGAGTAATTCGCTCTTGTGCGTCTTTGTCAACGGCTTTCTCGATCCGCTTTTTGACAAGTTCGTAGCGGATGTCGCGAGTGCCTTTGACATCAAACATTTTTTCGGTGTTTTCGTTGTGAAAAATGTCGATCGTGGTATTCTGCACTAAGACTAAATGTGCGAGTTCCATGTTGATTTGAGACTCGGCTTGCAGGCGAAAAACTGTGCGACCGCAATCGCAAATAGCTCGCAGTTGTTCGTACCGTAAACTGTGTAGGTGAAACTGGCTGAATGTGGGGTCGATCGATTTTCCTGCATAAATCATGTGATCGATGCCGTCGGTGCATTCGATATCGCAGTAGTGGGGCAAAATTTGCTGCATTTTTTCTTGCCAGCGAGCCCAGGTTTCTTGAAGTTTGGTGCTGATTAGGTTCAACATTTGGTCGTAGCGGTTGCGATCGCTGTAAACGCAGTTGTGCTCATTTTCACAGGCTGCTTGGTAAGCTTTAACTGCTGCCTGAACCTTGGGCCCGCACTGCACAAAATAGTCAAAATATACTTCTAAACGCTCGTTTAAATATTCGGCTGCTCGCACCTCCATATCGACTGTTACTTTTTGTTTTAAATGCTGGATGTAGTCGAGCAAGTCGAGTCGCAGTTGCTCGCCGAGGTGGGTAGTTTGTGTTTCGCAAACAGCATCAGCTATGACTAAACCTAAGCGAAATTGTTCGAGCAAATCAGTTTGAATGGCTCGGTTTCTTTCGTCGCTAGAACCGCGAATGTCCGAAATTCCGTATAGCGGATGAACATCAGCAAATACGATTGTTTCGGGAGGTAGTCCCCAACTTCGCCTTTCTGCTTCTTGGGCGAACCGCCACTCGACTGCGGGATGGATGTTGTGAATGTGGGTAAACCGCTCCTGTATGGCTTGCCGCAGGGCTGCAATGAAGGCGGGAATGAGTTCTTGGGCGTGTTGAGCGTCAATGCCGTTGAAGTGATTTGGCCGATCGCACAACAGCCCCACAACTCCCAAAATCCGCTGCCCGCACCCCTCGCGGGTGACGGATTTGACTACGAGGGGCACCAGCAGCATCGATCGAGTTCCCATTCTCCGCAAAGTTCGATCGCACTCGGTTTCGCACTCCCTACGCAAGTCTGGCACATTCCAAACTTGATTTGCTGCTGTGGCCTTCAAAAAGTGAGAAGCTTCTAGGGAGTGCATTGAATAAAGAATCGGCTGCAAATGTTGGCCGTCTTTTGCAACTAATAGCTGTACCTGTTCGCCGTCGGGGCGCAGCAGCAAAGTGCCGTCAGCATGGAAGAGGGATCGCAAACACCGATCGATTCTCTCAAATTTCTCTGGCCGCAGCATCGAATCTTGATCGATCAATAACTGAGTCAGCCGCCGAATTTGCTCCTGCACGGTGACATCAAAACCTTCTAGCAACAGCAAGCCTTCTACGCGATAATTATCCAACTGCAATCGATCGGCTAAATTCTCCAGTTGATTCGGCTGCATCAGCCAAGCTTCCCGTTCCGCTACAGGCATTAATCTTAAAGAAATATCCGCAAATTCATCTATTTTTGAGTCAATTCGAGTAATTTTCAACTGTTCCGAACCCAGCCAAAATTCTATAAATCTAGGTTCTCTGTGTTTGGGATTTTTTACACTCGCCATGACAGGTTCTTCTAGCACCCGTAAACCGTCGATGTCAATTTGATAATATTGCTTAAATACCCAGTGCAAAAGGTGGCGGCGGTACAATTGTTCTGCTGTTTTGCCGTCCCCATCCTCGAATAGTTGCAGCAGAGTGATGTCGGTTTCTGCAAACAAACCGTTGGTAGATTGAGTTGCCAAGGACGTTTCCTCCCAACCTGCCAAGCGACAAAATGCCGCGTTAGCGTAACGCAGGGCAAAAGTTCCCGGTTGCATTACTGCGATTAAAACGCGGCGATCGCCGAGAAATTGAAACAATCGCTGTAAATCTTGTTTCCACGTTTTCAAGGGTTCAATTTCTGAAGATTGACTGGGTACTTGGCCCGCCAAAGCTTCGAGTAGCTGTTCTATACTTGGTTCGCTGGGCAGATTGTTACTGTCTGGCTTTGTTGGGACGATATCTGTCGCTGGCAGTGATTTTACGGAGTTGTTGTTTTGATGGGAAGACGATTTAGGAGTAGACATGAGTAAAACACCTGAAAGCAGTGGATTTTGCCAAAAAATGTCAGCGATCGGCGATTATGGCTTTGTAAAGAGCTTATATCCTGTTTGTAAAGTTTGTGTATGGGTATCGGAAACTGGGTTTTTTCTCGGAGGATGGGCCCAGGGACTTTTACTTTTATTCACAAACAACCTCTCAGTCTCGACGTTATAGGTGATATTAACGTGTTTACTGCCTGGGGGGTAACACCCATTATAAGCGGTAGACAGTAGCGGATAGTGTCAATCGATTTTAGATTTTCTATTTTAGATTAAAGAATTGACCCTAGGGATAAATGCGGGGGCTCTTCTGATTTTCGATTTTCGATTAAAGAATTGATTCCACCGATAAATCACGTGGCGGGTACCACATGAAGAAATTCGTGGTCAGCAACTAATGCTATTTGACTAAAAGGCGAGATATATAGCAGGTTTGGGTTGAATGAAGCACAGCCCTGGTAATTGGGAATTGGGAATTGGTAACTGATACGATCGCGTAACCGAAGTATTGATAATTGTAATTGACTATAGCTCAACAGGTTGCTTGTCATTAATTGAGAAACTAAAAATTGCAGCCCAAATCCAAATTCTTGCTATTTGGCAATAGAATAATTAAAATGTATAATACAGCTAAGAGGATTTTTGAAAGGACATAGTTATGGCTTTAACGGTTAACAATCTTATTGGCGATGTGACGGGATTTCCTGTATTTGCTGGGGGCGGGCCACGTCTTTTGGCATTCGCTACACCCGATGAGATTAACGTAGGGAATGGAAATTTGGCGTCTTTTCCCTGGGGAGTTTGGGGACTCGATGGCAACGATACTATAGGAGGTTCGTCGGATTCTAACGAACGGCTGTTAGGAAATAACGGCAATGATATTATCGGTGGTGGTGGCGGAAATGACATAATTTACGGCGGGAAAGAGGACGATCGCCTGGATGGAAATGATGGCAACGACGTAGTTAGGGGCGACGCCGGAAATGACCTGATCTTCGGAGGGTTCGGGAACGATATCCTGCGGGGAGGGCAAGGAGACGACGATTTAGAGGGCAATGAGGGCGACGATTTCTTAGCAGGCGATCGGGGAGTTGACGTGCTCACGGGAGGCCTCGGTGGTGACATATTCGTCCTCAGAAGCAACGATGAAGCATTTGGTATAGATGGAGCAGATGTCATTACCGATTTTAACTTCGACGAGGGCGATCGCATCGGTTTGACGGACGGTTTAACAGAACTAGACCTTTTCTTTGAAAACGACAATTTGATTGCTTACGATAACGACGGAATCATCAACGACATGGTGATTGAAAACATATTTACCGGACAGATTGTGGGGATAGTTTTAAACACGGACAACTTTGAACTTATCGGTGCATTTGAACAGGCAAGTCCGTTTGCTTTGGCAGTTAACGGTTCTCAATTCCAGTTTTTGGCTTAGTTATTTGTAGGGAATTAGACTGGCAAAATCCCCCATAACCCCCCTTAACAAGGGGGGAACAAGAGCGCTCGAAGTCCCCAATTTCTCCCTTTATATATTATTATGCTAATCTAAAAGTAGAAACTAAAAATCGGGGAAAGTATATATGACCATTGCCACTCACCCCAAATTAACTGCACTCCCGGAACAGCGGTTGATTTTGCCGCTATCAATGACTTGGGAACAGTTCAAAGCTCTGGATTCCTTGCTAGAGTACACTCGCAGTGTTCGCTTGTCTTACCTCGACGGATATGTGGAAATTATGACACTTTCGCCGGAACATGAAACCATTAAATGCCTGCTGGCATTGCTGCTAGGTCAGTTTTTTTTAGAAAAAGATATTAGTTTTAGACCGACGGGCAGTGCTACACTCCAAGGGGAAACAAAAGGCAGCAGCAAGGAACCAGATTTATCTTACTACTTTGGCGAAGACCGGCGGCAGCGAGAAACACCCGATTTGGCGATCGAAGTTGTTTTTACTAGCGGAACTATCAACAAGCTGGAATACTACCGCAGATTTAACGTAGGGGAAGTTTGGTTTTGGGAAGACGGAGTATTTTCGATTTACCAACTGCACTCGGAGGGTTACGATTGCGTTTCTCGGAGTATGCTGTTGCCGGATTTGGATCTAGAATTGCTGGGGAGATGCCTGCAAATGTCGGAAGAAAAAGAAGCTTTGAAAGTGTTTCGGGACGCAGTGCGAGGCTGCTAATTATTTGGGAAGTAGAGGGGCGATCGCGCTTTTTGACAAATTGGGGTGTAAGGGCGATCGCACTTTTGTAGTAACTAGGATATCAGCAGCTAGGGTTTGGGCTTAATCTCTGGTAATTTAAAACTTAATTGGTAATATGGATAAAATCAAGGAGTTTCAGTTTTGATTCTGTTGCTTATTAGCGTGTAGTTATTCTGATAAGCAGCCAGCTTTTCTTTAGCTTTAGCTTCGACAAATGTACCTTGAGGAATAGAACTTAACAAGTTGATCGCCTGCTGCAATTTTGATTGAGCATTCTGCCAGACTTCTTTAGGATGAGGTGGATTATTAACCATGACGGCAGCTTCCCATGCTAGTTTTTGGGCGGATTCTAAATTAGTGGCTGCTTTCTGTTCAGTAACAATTCTATTAGTAATCGCCTGATAGTTAGTTCGATAAACACTTAGCTTTTCTTGAGCTTGAGTTGCAACAGGCGAATTGTCGGGAATTGCCTCTAACAATTTGATTGATTCCTGCCACTTCCCTTGTACTTGCTGCCAATTTTCTAGTGGATGAGGTGGATTTTGAGTCATAACGGCAGCTTCCATTGCTAGTTTTTGAGCGGCTGCTAAATTTGTTGCTGTTGGGTCTGGCTGAGGAGCCGGTGTTAAGGTGGGTGAAGGTTCAGAATTTGGTTTTTGCTCCCCAACATTTAGAGGAATTTCCGAATTTGGTATTGTCTGCTGACTCGGTGAAATTTGAAAGGTAGTTTTCCAGCCGATAAAACCCACAACTCCTAGAGTCAGTGTGGATAGTATCAGTATCCAGCCACTTCTACCCCCGCGTCTTTGCTCTGAAAACATGGTACTGTCAATAGTATTTAGAGATTCTCCTGTCTGTGTGGCTCTTTCGCTTTGCTTACGACTAGGTTTTTTTTGTTCCTTGCGACGGCGTTCTTTTTCTAGGTGTTTAAGAGATTGTTCAGCCTGTCCTCTTAACCTATTAGCCCGGTCAATTAAAGCATTAGCTTTTTCTTTTAAAGATACACATTCATTCAAGATAATTCCTAATGTTGTAGTTTGATCCTCATAAGATATAATAAGCCCATGCTCTTCATCAAACCATTCTATCGCAAACACTGATTCCCCAAAGTAAGATATAAAAGCTTTTATGCGCTCAATTGGCTCGACATTACGTTCAAGATTGTGTAGGATACTATCCAGTTTGGGCAGAACCTGTTTTAGCTGTTCTTGAGCTACCTTTATTTGCTGAACTTGTTCCCTTAAAGTTTGCTCTTCATCAAAGTCTATGTGAATTCTTAAATTTTCATCAATTTGCCTTACTTCTTCTGGAATACTTAGAGATTTCCTTTCCCATTCTAGCTTGATCAATAATTGTGAATCATTTAAAATATTTTCTGCTATATTCTTTAAACCATCGCCCCACTCAATTAAGTTTTCAACATTTTCTATTAAGTCAGCAAGAGACGTTTCCTTATCTGGGTCGCCCAATTTTTCAGCAAGTAAGCCACTCCCTGCCGATACAAGTGCATCTACTAAAAATCCACCAGGTATGAACCAGCCCGCAACTGCGCCTAACAAAGGTATCGCTCCCAAAAATCCTTTATTGAATCTCTCATTATTTAATACTTCTTCAAGTTCCTTGCCAATAGTATTTAGTCGCTTTATAAGATTATCGATCTTCCCAATTTCACGTCTGATTTCACTAGGATTGCCAATAGTAAGTTTCATTTCCTCGGCAATTTCTGGCAGTTGGTTTAGAAGGTTTTCAATGTCAGCCATGATTTACTCTCCTTTAGAGTGGAGGAATCCCCACTCTAGTTTATCAATAATCGTTTAACAGCTAGCTAATTAAAACTTCCACTCGTGGTTGGGATCGGCGAGAGCAGCCTGCACAGAAGATAAATTAGCCAGTTCTTTAAACGGGCTAGACTTAGCAAGCTCTGTAATCGAATCTAATGCTAATCCCAGTTGCTCATTATTACCAGATGCTATTGCTCGATCGACCACATCGAAAAGTTGATTAAAATTTTGCGATCGTTCATCAAAAGAGCGATCGAGGTACTCCATTAATAAGTCACGTTGAGCTTTAATCTTGGCGAGGCTTTCCTTTTCCCAAGCTTTGATTTCACGGCGCTTTGTCCGCTCTTGTTCAGCGATTTGCTTGTACTCAAGGTAATGTGCAATAACTTGCTGAAAGGCATCAGCACCGCTAACAAACGCTGCTATTTTGCTCATTGTTAATTTCCTCACATATTACGGTATTTTGCTTGAATATTCGCCACGGCAGAATTCAGATTTCCTTGGCTATCTAACACAGGGGTTTTCATAATTTCTACAAGGCCTTTCACCAGTAGGGCTACCTGTTAAAACTTAGCAGCATCTTGAACTCGATCAAAGGGTTTTGATTCAAGTTCGTTGAGAAGTAGAGCAACGCGGCTATCTAACTCAGACACCAATTTGCCTAATTCTTTGACTCGCCGTTCGACTTGTCGGATGAAATCTCTAGCCTCTTCAATTTTGGCAACTTCAACGTTAACCTGAGCTTCGTATTCACGTGCTTTCGTTAAAGCTTCCTCACCTTTACCTGCAATTTGGAAACCGCCAACAGCTAAAGCAGGGCCAAGTGCAATACCTCCGAGTACAGCCCCACCTAGTGCCATGCTGCCACCGCCTAACCACGCCGCCACACCAGACATACCGAGTTGAGAAACAGCTACATTGGTACTAAACAAGCCAAAAAATTGAGGAACTGCAACTGTCCCAAAAGTTTGGGCCACGCCTACTGCTGTAGCACCAGCCGCCGCGCCTGCCCCTGCGGATGAAGTCACACCTTGGAATACTTCCTGACCTTCCAGCGCGACAGTTTTGTATTCTTTTAGCTGCTGAATTGATATGCCTTCTAGTCCCGCTAAAAATTTCATATCACTTTGGGAAGCTTTCTGGCCAATGCGTTCGATGAAAGCCACAAACCGCCCAATAGTACGATGCCTTACACGAATTTGCAGTTGACCGTAAACTTCTGCTAATCTGTTGGCTGCTTCCCAGTCTACTTTTAGATCGCTGACTGCTTTCTCGTGTCGATGTTGGGATCGTTCTCCTATTTCCTTGGCTTGATTGATGTTACCAAAGCCTTCAGTACCTTTCACAGCGCCATACGCAGCAGTAGCTAAAACAGCAGCGCCCATAATAAACGGAATTACAAAAATCATAAACTACTCCTTTTCTTCCCAGTAAATCAATCACCCAAAGACACGTTTAGCTCCCAGTTTTTATCCTCCATCTCTTGATATGAATATGTCAAATCGCCTCGCCTACCGATCTGAATTGTGTAAAACTCTGCTTTTCTTATACCATTCACTTCGATAGAAAATTGGCAGTGGTTATCAGATATTATTTTACCTATGCCTAACTCTCCAGTCGCAATGGTTTCTCCTTTATGATCTTTTACTAGCACCTGCCTACCACTTTTAATATCCCCGTAACCTCCTTTTCCATTACAAAACTGACCCACTCCACCGAAGAAGTCATCCTTGAGTGTTAGTGAGCCTTTAATATTGTGATTGAAGCCTAAAAAAGGTATTCCTTTAAAGGTTAGAGTTGCTAAGACAATAACTCCTACTACAATCAAACGTTTTTGACGATCTGGATTTTCATTAATATAATTTTGACCGATGTCTAACAATTCTTTAAATTTTCGTTCTCTAAGCAGCTCAATAATCGGAGTCAATAGATCAGTCAAATTTGCAAATTTATCTGTTGATAATTTTTTTGAATCTGAACTAACCTCTGCCTTTAGCTCAAACTCTCGATTCCAAGCCGGAAAATCCTCACCCGCCTGCTGCCCGTAAACCTTCACAGAAGCGATCGCCCCCGCCTTCAAATTCATCAACTCCCTGCGGACAATCCTGATAGAAGCCTCCTCATCAGGAACCCGATCGCCCTCCAGCATCACCTGCAAACAACCATCTTGCAAACTCGCAGTCGCACTAATCCCCTTATTCTGTAACGGAAAATTTAACAGAGATGCGATCGCCTCCACATCCCCAAGCTTAGCCCGTTCCTTCAAACTAAGCTGATTTGACTCCGTATTTTCACTAGAAATTGCCCGCCCCTCTGTAACATCCGTAACAGGCAACTTTTGCCCCGCCACTTCAAACTCTTGACTCCACGCCGGCACCTTCGCACCTGTCTGTCGCCCGTAAACCTTGACTTTCTCAATCGATGCAGCCCCCAAACCAGCGATCGACTTACTCACCCACACGGCCAAGACTTGCTGACTAGGCGCTTCAGCCGATTCCAGCATCACCTGTAAACAACCATCCTTAAGGGAAGCTGCGGCGGTGATGCCCTTGGCTTGTAGCTGGCGGTTCAGCAGAAGCGCGATCGCCTTTGCATCTCCCTGTTTCGCGAGTTCCAAAATATTCGGTTGTGTCATAACAGGTAGATACAACTAGCGCTGAGCCTAACATTTTCTGCTTTAAGTATAAATTATTTCCTAATTGCCCAAAATTTTCAAGCCATATAAAGTCATATTTAGTAGTTTTTTCCATCCCAAGGAGGTCATAAAAAGTCATATTTAGTTGGTTGCTACTAAAAAAGTCATATTTAGTTGGGTTATAATCTGGTCAACCCCTTGCATATACGTGACCGATGGACGTTGAAGAAGCCTTAAAATTTACAGACCATCTAGCTTTAACTACTACAGGAAAACACTTAGATAGTCTGCAAAAAGCTATACTGCGCGGCGCTTGGGACAATCAGAAATATAAAGAAATTGCACAGCATCACAACCGTTCAGAGAAATATGTTAAAGAAGTTGGCTTTAAATTGTGGAAGCTTATGTCAGTTGCATTAGGTGAGGAACAAGTATGTAAAGCAAACTTTAGAGCTAAATTGGAAAATTTACAAGCTTCTAATATTGTCTCACTTGTCGGGAATGGCTGCATCCATATTGGCAACATCTCTGCTGAAAGTTTGCACTCCCCAGAAGCCTCACAATCTGAACCGCAAGACCAGGATAAATTTAACGAAAAAATAAGCAATTCCGAACCTATACAGCAATTAGACTTATCCGACGCACCCGAAATCTCGACATTTTTCGATCGCACATCCGAACTTTCCACCCTAGAAAACTGGATTTTAAGCCGCACCCGCCTCATCACCATCCTCGGCTTATCCGGTATTGGCAAAACCGCCCTTACCCTCCAACTAATCCCGCAAATTCAACACGAATTCGACTGCATCATCTGGCGAAGCCTCCGCAACGCGCCACCCCTCCAAACACTCGAAACCGACTTAATTCAATTCTGTAGGGGCGGTGCCCCCGTGCCCGCCCCCGAAGAAAGGGCAACCACGGGGGGATTGCCCCTACAATATTTACGATCGCACCGCTGTCTCATCATTCTCGATGACGTGCAAACAATCTTCAGCAGCCAACAACTAGCAGGAAACTACCAACCTGGCTATGAAAACTACGGCGCATTCTTCAAACAAATAGCAGAATCATGCCACAACAGTTGCCTAATTTTGATTAGTTGGGAAAAACCCAGAGAAATTGCTGCCTTAGAAAGCAACCCAAAAAATTGTCAAACATTGCAACTCAATGGTTTAGGCGAACCAGCGCGAGAAATATTTATAGAAAAAGGTTTACTTGAATCGGAAAACTGGTCAAAATTGATAGACATTTACCGAGGAAATCCCTTGTGGTTAAATACCATAGCCGCTGCAATTCAAGACTTGTTTAGCGGCAATATTTCTGAATTTTTATCCTATGATAGCCTAGTCTTAGGAGACTTAGAATATTTATTGCACCAACATTTTCAGCGTTGGTCAGACAGCGAAAAACAAGTAATGTCCTGGTTGGCAAATCAAAACAAAGCAGTTGAAATTTCCAAAAAACCAGCCCTTCTGGAATTGTCCCCTTCAGAATTCCTCAAAGCCGTCGAATCCTTGAGACGGAGGTTATTAATCGAAAAAGTCCAAAAGGGCGATCGCACCCTCTTCACAGTCCAACCAGTAATCGCAGAATACATAAAAACCAACATTTTGTACCAATGTTAATAAACCTGTAGGGGCGGGTTCACCAACAATATTTGAAACAAACAAACAGGTAAAATAAACCCGCCCCCACCCACACATAGGGTCGGGGCGGGTTTATAAATACCCTGGATGTGAATTAGAAATACTGGTGAACCCGCCCCTACAGCAACTATATCTATTTAACCGGACACGATATAACTTGAAAACATCCAAATCCATAGCGCGTCAATCCGCGTTCATCAGCGGTTAAAAAATAAAAACATCAAACTACGCATGAGGCCAGAAACCGGGTTTTTTACCGAATCAGTGGGCTGCAACGCGTCTTTTCATAAAAAACCTGGTTTCTTTAGTCGGAGTGCGATCGCGAACTGTTTCAGCAAAACTTGCATCCAAACATCCGCATTTAGCCTTAAAATTAAAAAGACTGACTAGCCAACAATGCCCTATGTTTGAAGCCCTTGCCGATCGACTCGAATCCACCTGGAAAAAACTGCGCGGACAAAATAAAATCTCCGAGTCCAACATCCAAGACGCGCTCAAAGAAGTCCGCCGCGCCCTCCTGGAAGCCGATGTCAACCTCCAAGTCGTCAAAAACTTCATCTCAGAGGTAGCGGCAAAAGCACAAGGCGCAGAAGTCGTTTCAGGCGTCCGTCCCGACCAACAATTCATCAAAATCGTCCACGACGAACTCGTGCGCGTCATGGGGGAAACCAACGTACCCCTAGCCACCGCCGAATCCGGGCCCACAGTTATCCTGATGGCTGGTTTGCAAGGAACCGGGAAAACCACAGCTACCGCCAAACTAGCGCTGCACCTCCGCAAGCAAAATCGTACCGCACTGCTAGTCGCAACCGACATTTATCGACCAGCCGCGATCGACCAATTGCTGACCCTTGGCAAACAAATAGACGTACCAGTATTTGAATTAGGCAAAGACATTGACCCCGTAGAAATTGCCCGCCAAGGCATCGAACACGGCAAACAAATTGGCATTGATACCATCATCGTCGATACAGCAGGTCGCCTGCAAATCGACCAAGACATGATGGCAGAATTGGGCCGCATCAAACAAACAGTACAACCCCACGAAACACTGTTAGTTGTTGATGCCATGACCGGCCAAGAAGCAGCAAATTTAACCCGCACCTTTCACGAACAAATCGGCATTACCGGCGCAATCTTAACCAAATTAGACGGCGACAGCCGCGGCGGTGCAGCCTTATCCGTGCGGCAAATATCCGGCGCGCCGATTAAATTTGTCGGCGTCGGCGAAAAAGTGGAAGCCTTGCAACCATTTTATCCCGATCGCATGGCATCGAGAATACTAGGCATGGGCGATGTCTTGACGCTAGTAGAAAGGGCGCAAGAAGAATTCGACATCGCCGATGCCGAAAAAATGCAAGAGAAAATGCTCACGGCAAAGTTTGACTTTACCGACTTTCTCAAACAAACCAGACTGTTAAAAAATATGGGTTCCCTCGGCGGCATCATGAAAATGATTCCGGGGATGAACAAACTCTCAGACGAACAAATGCGGCAGGGAGAAGTGCAGCTAAAACGCACCGAAGCCATGATTAATTCCATGACAGTTGAAGAACGCCGCAATCCCGAACTTTTAGCAAGTTCTCCATCCCGCCGCCGCCGCATCGGCAAAGGCGCAGGCTACGCAGAAAACGACGTAACAAAGCTCGTCAGCGATTTCCAGAAAATGCGTACAATGATGCAGCAAATGAGTCAAGGCAACTTTACAGGAATGGGAGGATTGCCGGGAATGCCGGGAATGCCGGGAATGGGCGGCCCCGGAGGAATGCAGCCCGGTTCCCGTGGCTATATGGGTGCCCAGCAGAAGAAGAAAAAGAAAAAAGATAAGCCTAAAAAAGGTTTCGGACAGTTGTAAAAAGCATCTGATATATTGCAAAATTGTCAACAATTTAGGGGCGGGCTCACCAACCATCTTTGAAACAAATCAAACAATCTGATAAACCCGCCCTCCCCCGCACGATGTCAACAATGTAGGGGCGGGTTCACCAACCATCTTTGAAACAAATCAAACAATCTGATAAACCCGCCCTCCCCCGCCAGAATTTACATCCATATTTTAGCCAACAAATTCACGGTACATTTGTAATTTGGGTGGGCGGTACCTTGGTATTTTTGGTTGGGTAGGGGCGGGTTTACTATATTGATTGATGTTTGTCAGACATGGTTGGTGAACCCGCCCCTACAGAATTTATGTCTATTAGTTTTAGGTTTTTTGTGACCGATTTCTACCTAAAAAAGCGAACAATTGAATATGGTACAAACAATTACTCAACCAGAAACTATATCTATAGAATTGCCAAATGCGATCGCCCTTTTTGTCACAGGCGAACAATTCGATATCCTAGCATTGGCAAATCCCGACTTGAGATTAGAAAGAACCGCAGAAGGAGAATTAATAGTGAATCCACCCACCGGAGGCGAATCAGGCAGCCGCAACCTCAGTATCAGTACGCAAGTAGGCAACTGGTGTGAAGCAAACGAAGATTTAGGAGAAGGCTTTGACTCTTCTACCGGATTCATCCTTCCTAACGGTGCTCGCCTTTCTCCCCACGCTTCCTGGGTGAGTCGAGCTCGCTGGGAAGCATTAACTGCAAAAGAAAGAAAAGGCTTTGTTCCGCTGTGTCCAGACTTTGTAGTAGAATTGCGTGAAGCGAAGCTATCCCGTAGGGAATCGGCCTCGGATTCTCTCTCAACCCTCCAAGAGAAGATGCGCGAATATATGGAAAATGGAGCGAGATTGGGCTGGTTGATTGACCCGCAAAATCGGCGGGTAGAGATTTACCGACAACAAGCAGAAGTAGAAATATCGATCCAGCCGAGTTGTCTGGCGAAGATGTATTGCCGGGATTTGTATTGAATTTGAGGCGAGTGTGGCGATAAACAGCATTCATACAGCGTTCATGCGTCCATCTGCCAACATCTGCGGTTGCAATCCCATCTACTCTCCCAAAGTTCCCTGATACTCATCCGGTACAAATTCCGTAACCACTTGGCCGCCACCACCGTCGCCTTTAACAATCACAGTTTGATTTTTCAACTCTCCCGCCGCCCTCGGCCCAGTCAAATTAAACACCGGATTTAGCTGCCGATAAACCACATTTCCTTCTGCATCAAAAGTCTGATTAGTTAAATACCACGTTACGCGATCGGTATTTAATTGAGCTTGACGTTTTTCCCCAATTCCTACCACATTGCCCGTCAAATAAAAAACTTTTTTCTCTAAATCTCCCCGCCCCGTATCCCCAGTCATCGTCACCTTTTCCACGCGGTGAAAAACCTTCACAGGCCCAGGCGACACCACAGATTGCGCCGGAAAATTCCAACTCATCAAACTGCTTTCTATTTGCAGCGGCGGATCAGAAGGCATCAACTGAGCGTTTTTTGTCAGCGTCGCAATCTTGGTTTTTAAGTCTACATCTACTTGGTCGGCAAAACCGCTGTCTGTTACTATTTTATCTTTGTATCTGTCAATTTGAGTAGGTTTGGTGCTGTTTACCTTTTGTTGATCCATAAACCACACTAAGTGCTCGGTTCGCAATTGCAAAACCGGATCTTTAACATTCGCCACCACAGAGCCGAATAACTCCATCCTCTTAGCCCTAGTGAAAACCCGCGCTTCCTTCGCTGAAGCCGTCACCTGTTTGTTCTCTCCCGTCAAATTGTTGCGGACAACTAAAACATCCTCCTTTGGCCGCCACTCCAACTCATTTCCCCGCAATACCACTCCATTTTTAAGGTCAGTAGCGACTATGTTACCTTTGAGAAAAACTTGATTTCCTTCCTGAAATACCTGGCCAGTTTCTCCCTGAATATCGTAAATTTCTTTGCCATCTTGAAACAATTTGCCTACAGGTTTCTGAACGTTAACTATTTTTTTGTCTTTGCTGTAAACGGCATTTTGTGAGTTGACTTTCCAGAACGTCTCGCCCTTTTCGTTTGCTTGTTCTAGAGTTACTTTGTTTAAAGTTAAAGTGCTGTTTGACTGTTGAGCAGTTTGGAGATCCTCAGCTAATTTGTTCTTTTGAGTCTCTTGCGGAACTGCACAAGCACCAATCCCCAAAATCAGTGCTGCTAAAAATAGCAGCCTCAATTTTGGGGAGTTGAGATTGGGAATTTGGGATTGGAGATGAATCATTGGGAATAGGGAATTGATAATAGGTAATTGGGAATGGGAATGGGGAATTGGTAATTGATAATTGGGTCGTGAAAAACACTTAATCAAAAATTAAAAATGTGTCATGCTTTGTCTAAATTTTTAACTTCTAATTCTCAATGATTCAACCCATTAATCATCACCTATTAACCCTTACCAATTACCCATTACCAAATCCCTATCTGTCGTCGTGTTCCTCCATCAAGCTCAAACCAGACAAAGGGCGGTAAGCATAATTAGGGCGCGATGTTTTTTGGATGTCGTCCTTAATCATTTCCAAGTCGATATAGCGATCGGCTACATTAATCAAACTGTCGCTCGTCATCGATCGCAAACTCACCACCTCTACCCGCACACCGCGATAGCTCACAGCGTCTACAGCATAAGCCAAGTCGCCGTCACCGCTCACCAAAACCGCCGTGTCGTAAGACCCGACTAAAGCCATCATATCCACAGCGATTTCTACATCCAAATTCGCCTTCTTAGAACCATCTGGCAACTGTACCAAATCCTTAGAAATCACCCGGTAGCCGTTGCGGCGCATCCACAGCAAAAACCCCTGCTGTTTCTCGTTAGTGCGATCGACACCCGTGTAGAAGAAAGAGCGCAGCAGCCGCGATCCCGCAGTTAAACGGCACAGCAGCTTAGTGTAATCAATCTCAATTCCTAACTGCAAAGCCGCGTAAAAAAGGTTAGAACCGTCAATAAAAATTGCCACTCTACCACGATTTTCTAGTACCTGTTCCGGCGTAAAAAGGTCGTTGCTTTCTATTCTATTCAACATGATTGTTATGCCTCAATTTTTATGAAAGATTGGTAAGGAAATAACTGCTAATTCGTAGTCTGTCATCACACCCAGAGCGCTGGCTGCCAACTATGAAGGTACTGTTTACAGCAGTTCGATCCGCTTAAAAACAGGTTGGGGTTCCCCCAGAGTTTGGTTTGCAGGCAAAGCGCCCCAGGCAGCATGAGCTGCAAAATTCGCTAAACTGTTAACTGTAACCCGATCGTTAAAGTCAATTGAAAAACCTAGCTGTTGATAGATAGCGTTGCTGATATTGGGAATAATGGGCGATAAAAGGTAAGATGCTAGTCTAACAGATTCCAGAACAGAATATAGCACTTGTTCAACACTTTCGATCTGTCCCTGCTTGTACAAACTCCAAGGTGCTTGCACGTCAATAAACTTGTTCCCGGCTCGCACTAATGCAAGCACGGCTTCGCAAGCCTTGCTAAAAGCCAACTCTTCGTAAAAACCCGCTACTCGATCGCCCAAATCCAGGCTCATAGCCTTGAGAAGGTTATCGCCCTCAATGTTTTCTCCCAACACATTTGGTACGCAGGCACCGCAATATTTGCGAGCCATGTTTAGGGTACGATTAAGCAAATTCCCCAAATCATTTGCTAGCTCAGCATTCAATATATTGATAAACCGAGTTTCGTTAAAATCGCCGTCCTCTCCGAACTCAATTTCTTTAAGGAAATAGTAACGTACTGCGTCAGCGCCGTATTTGTTGACCAATTCGACAGGGTTTAAAGTATTACCCTCCGTTTTCCCCATTTTTTTGCCGTCTTTGGTCAAAAACCCGTGTGCGAAAACGCGACCCGGCACCAGTAGATTCGCTGACATCAGCATTGCCGGCCAGTAAACTGCGTGGAAGCGAAGAATATCTTTGCCGATCAAGTGCAAGTCAACCGGCCACCATTTAGATAAAGCATTCTCCAAAATCGGGTCGCTGTCAGGATCTAGCAAGGCGGTGACGTATCCCAGCAAAGCGTCAAACCACACGTAGATGCTGTGACTGGGGTCAACTGGCATTGGCAGACCCCATGCGAGATTCACTCTAGAAATGGAAAAGTCTTGCAGTCCAGAGTTGACGAAACTGAGCACTTCGTTGCGTCGGCTTTCCGGCGCGATGAAGTCGGGACGTTCTGCGTACAATGCCAGCAGTTGGTCTTGATACCGTGACAGACGGAAAAAGTAATTTTCCTCGTCGCGCCACTCAACTTCCTTGGTGGTGTGGACAGAGCACCGATTTCCCGGCAACAATTCCCGTTCATCCTTAAATTCTTCACAGGAGACGCAGTACCAGCCTTGTTGCTGGTTCAAGTAGATGTCGCCGGAGTTCCAGACGCGCTGGAAAAATTCTTTGACAATGTACTCGTGACGCCGCGAAGTTGTGCGAATGAACCGATCGTACTGGATATCGAGTTGCTCCCAAAGCGTCTCAAACGCCGGAACCACTGAATCGCAGTGAGCTTGGGGCGATCGTCCCAAACTCTCGGCTGTCCGCTGAATTTTCTGCCCGTGTTCATCCGTCCCCGTAACCAGCAAAACAGATTTTCCCCGCAGCCGCTCAAATCGCGCTAGGGCATCCGCAGCCATAGTCGTATAAGCGCTGCCAACGTGAGGTAAATCGTTTACATAATACAGAGGCGTTGTTATCGCAAAGGTATTCTTAGTTTTATCAGTCGATTTCATTGAATGCTAAAAGAAAATTCCCTAAATTTCGTTTCGATCTTAACTCAGCGGTTAAATTTTTTATGGAGTGGCAATCAAGCCAAATACACTGCAAGTTATTTGCAATTGTCTAACCCGGGCTATTCCCAAAAGAAATATTGCTTTCCTATCCACACTAATCTTTTTTAGTTGTTTTTGACCAACTCTCTAAAATGTCTTAATATTTTGACATTCTGCTGCCTTGGGAATCGACGCTCCCAGGGTGGACGCCTCATCTATTCATTGGTCATAGCCGCTATCCCTAGAGCGGTTTTAGCAGCCCACCCGGTTGGCAACAAAACTCGTCAGTTGGGCTGCTAAACCCGCCGTTCGACTAACACTCCGCGACCACTTTCTGTAAATGCCCGATCGCTCACCATCGCCATCTCTTTCTCCCGATCGCTGGAAAGTCGATCGCCCGCAACTCCTGCCACTTTCCGAGCCGCTCATGGACACAGAAACCGGGTTGTTTACAAAACTCTCTTGTCAACTGCCAAGCTTTAGTTTCTTGCCCCAAAAAGAGTATAAAAGCCTAGTTTTTTTGTCACCAAACCCGGTTTTTAAAGGTTGTGAGTACATCCACAGACAATAAAACCCCAAGCCAATTAAGCTTGGGGCTATCAAATTAGGGTGCATCTAACAACGGATTATCCGATCGCCCTCGATCCCCATCAGGAAAACCAACTCGATTTCCGCCAATAGCTTCTGACAAATAATCCGCCGCAGCTTCCACAACCGCGATCGCATTTTCGTAAACCATCCGCGTCGGCCCCAAAACCCCAACACTACCCACCGGCACCGATCCCCGGCGGTAAGTCGAAGAAATCAGAGTACAGCCACGAATCGGTTCTAAAGAATTTTCCGAACCAATACGCACCGTTACCCGCTTCCCTGGCGTGTCTAACTCCGGCGATTCAAAAATCAAAGGCCAAAGCAGTTCCTGCTCTTGTTCGAGCAATTGCACCAGGGTTTGAACTTGCTGCAACTGCGAAAACTCAGGCAAGCGCAGCGCTTCTGCTAAACCGCCGATCAGAATCCGCGTGTAGGTTGGATTGCTTTGGCGGCTGCTCAAAGCAGTCAGCATAGTTCCCATCCACTCAGCGTACAGCTCAAAGTCCCGGCCTAACTCGCTCCAGTCTACAGCCGAGAGTTCCGAGAGCGATCGTCCCCGCAACTTGCTGTTCAAAAAATTCGACAAAATCTGCAACTGGCGATCGACAATTTCGGCATCAGGCGTGTTACCTTCTGCATCCCTCGGCAACTGCACCAAAACCGACTGAGTTTCGTAGGCATCCGTCACCACTATCAGCATCACCTTTCCCGGCTCTAGCTGCACCAGTTGCAAGTGGCGCAAGCAAGCCATATTGGTTTGCGGTATGGTGATCATGGCTATGTAACCGCTGATAGTTGCCAGGATTTGAGCAGCGCCGCGGAGTGCCGCGTCCATGCGACCGTCCGACCAATTGAGTTGGTCTAGTACCTGTTCCACCTTGCGGGCCAGCGTATCAGACGGCTGAATCAACTGGTCTACATAAATTCGGTAGCCGGAGTCAGAGGGGACTCGTCCTGCCGAAGTGTGGGGCTGATAAAGCAGTCCAGCTTTTTCAAGAGTCCCCATCGCATTGCGAATTGTAGCTGGGCTGACGCTGAGGTTGAATTCGTCAGCCAAAGCTTTTGAGCCAACGGGTTCCGCTGTTGCTATGTAGTGGCGAACCGTTGCCCAAAGGATGTGTTGTTGCCGATCGGTGAGGTTAACGCGCACAGATATTTAAGCAGAATTAGAATTTAGAGTTGAAAGTCGCTATATTAATCGAAACGTCTGTACCAAAATGGCGATCAGGCAGACTTACCTCTTTAAACATAACAGATTTTAGGTTAAGGAAGAAGTCAGTTGTTATTGGTTATTGGTTATTGGTTATTGGTTATTTGTAAGTTTTAACGCCCCATGCCCCATGCCCCATGCCCCATGCCCCATGCCATCTAATCATGTTCTTTCAGAATATTTTGCAGGTAACTAGCCACTGCATCCGGCTGTTCCACCATTGCCAAATGGCCACAATCGGGAAGCTGAAGGACATTCTCGCCGCAACCTTGGAACATCCAGTGAAAGCTAGCCAAATGCAGCACGTATTTTGGTTCCATAATTTTGTCTTTAGTGCCAGCAATAAAATAAACAGGCTGCTTGAGTTGGGACACAATTTGTGGCAAGAGGTGAATCTGGGCTTCTGTGGTGGAGTCCAACAAAGCCCCCAAAGCTGCATCTGGATGAGCTCCCACGAAATCTATTAAGCGCTGCCGTCCCCAGGATCTGCCGATCGAGCGGGCTACAGAATCGCGGGCAAACACGTAATCTGCTAACGGCAACCGAGGCAGCCAGCCGGGACGCATTGTCACTAGCTGCTTGCCTACCGCTCGAAACCGCTCGAATTCTTCCTTAAGATAGATGCCGCCCCCTGCATTGATGCAGACCACGCCTTTAACGCGATCGGAGAATTTGCTGGCTCCCCAAAGGGCGATCGTACCGCCCAGAGAGTGTCCCACCAGCCAAGCAGAAGATATATCGAGTTTTTCGAGTAAAATTTCCAAATCGCGAGCGTAAGCTGCCGGAGTGTAGCAGGAATTTAGCGGTTCGGAATGCCCATGATGAAGGCCACCGTCGGATTGAGAATCGCCAAACCCCCGCAAATCGTAGGTAAGGCACTGATAGTTTGATGCCAAGCGATCGGTCAAAGGTTGCCAGTAGTGGCGGCTTAACAGCCAGCCGTGGACAAATACCAGAACCGGGGAAGTTGAAGTCGGAGCCGTCAAATCGTAAGCGTGCCGAACCCCTAGGATGTCGATTGTTGCCATACTTTTATCCTACCCGCTCCATAAGACCGATGTAAACCTATGTATAGCCTTTCTCAGAAAGAGAGAGTACGCCGAAATCCTGTGTTCTCAAGCTTTTTCAGTTCAATTGTTTACCTCATCTACCCAACAAGCGCTATAAGTTAAGTCAAAAATACTCAACTTTATCGATTTACCGCTTACTTCCTGGTGCAACGCGCGGTCGCTGACGCTACTTTTGTCCACTGCACGGGCAATCTTGGCATAGCTTGCCCTTTTATGCGATCGGCCGAGAATAAATATTCCTTCAAACCAGCGTTCTATGTTTTTTGCAGTATTCAAATTTCTCTCTGCTGTATGAGCGCAATTGCGACATAAATCAACGCGATTTTTTAAGGGTATTTTGTGGCAATAATTTTCCCAAAATTGGTCGATTTGAAAGTTGTTAACTCTCGGTGTTCCAGTGTCAAATTATATTTTTTTTGTAGGTTGCTTACAAAAAAAAATCGTACTTTCTACCTTCAACTATTCAACCAACTAAATTTTTAGCATACAACAATTTATTTAATCTCTTAATTCTCTAGCTAGCGTTACCTATCGCTAGTTTTGGGCGAGGTGATACATAATTTTATGGAGCGCATTTTTGCGGATATTTGCGACTTTTGCCTGTAGTCCCGCGATCTTATTTAAGTAAATAGGCGCTGTAAAACTTAAAAAGATTGACAACATCGTTTCGGCGTGTCCCATGTTTATGAGAACCGCTATCTACACTCGTTTGTACGAAAAATGTTGCCGAGCTTTTTATCCTATCTCACTGGAAAACGTCTGCAAACTAATGTCTATAGCAATCCTAAATGATTCGTGTAATTCTTGTAGGGGCTCTCCCCACGCCCGGTTGCCCCGATGCAGGCTGGGGTAGGCACGGGGAGGAGGGGTAGCACTACCCCTACATATTTTTACAAATGATGCGAGGATTGCTATACTTATAGAAATCGAGTTATTTAGGGAGCATCGGCAGCTTGCCCTAAAATCGCTCGCCTAGCAATCTTTGTCGCACCCCCTCAGCGATTTTCTGCCCCAGATATTCGGGAATTAAACTTTCATTGGGCCCCAACAAATAGAGAATTAGGCGAGTTCGCCCCCGCCAAACTAGCAAATTAGCATTTACGACCAACAAATCCTCTTGCCAGATGGCATACATAACTTTGTAAAAAAGTCCAGGTTGATTATCGGCTTCAATCAGCAAAGCTGGCAAGTGGAAAACCGGATCGACGTAGAATTCAGTTGCCACATCTTCTAAACCCGCGTCTAAATTAAATTCCACCGCCAACATCTCTTCAACCTCAAAATGCCCCGCCAATGCCTCTCGAACCGCCCTACAGACGTTTTCTGCTGTTTTATCTGCCAGTACCTTGCCACCGCGAGATACGACCAATTTGATAAATACCAGCATGGGCGGGTAAATTTGACCGTACAGACTCAGACTGTGAATTGTCAGCCCGTAGGCCGCGAGCACTCCAAAAATATCGCTCAGTAGAAAAGACTGGTTCCGGTAAGCAAAATGCAGGGCACTTTTGTTACCTTCGGCTCGGATTTCGATGACTGCTTGCCGAGTTTTGTAAAGCTGGTAAGCTAATTTGAGGTTTTGCAACTGGATTTCGCTGCTGACAAATTGCTCATAAAACTGCGGAAACGCTCGGTTAAAGCGCTTGAGAAGTTCTAGTGTAGATGGTTTTAAACCCGAAGCCATAATTGAGGAGAAGGTGCGGGAGATATACTAGGTATTGACTCTTCCATGCCTTATGGCAATGGGATTTTCGATTCGACGATTCGACTTAAATTGTGCCCGTCTCCTCACTAAAAGCAAAAGTCAAATCTGTCAATCGATTTTAGATTTTAGATTTTAGATTTTAGAGGCGACCCCACGGATAAATGCGGGGGCTTGAGGATTTTCGATTTTCGATTTTGGATTGATTCCACGGATAAATCCGGGGGCTTGTACCACCTTTGAAATTCGTGGTCAGAGAACTTATCACGAGAATGTCACCGTTGCGCCATTCCAGTGGTATTTTCCACCAAGGGTATAAGTTCCGGCGCGATCGGCGGCACTCAAAAGAAGCATTTCCCAAAATGCCTCTGTCCTGGTTCGGCAACAAATTTTACCTTAAAAGCGGGTTGTCTGGGCACTGGCTAGCAGAACAGTTCTACCAGACTTGACAGAATAAAAAAAGCGCAGACTCAATGTTGGACGACAAATCCCTGTTTTCGGCGTAAGATGAGTGTACCGTAAACTGTTCCTCAAGAGGCTACCGGCAATTGATCCTACGCCGATCGGAGTGGGTTTATCTGTCTGGTTCTCTTTCTCGTCGTCCAACTTCTACTACCTTAACCGCGCCTGCATGGGTTTTTGGAAAAACTTATTTAGTAGTTCTGAGTCTGCCTCTGTACCCCAAACAGCGGATTTTGAGGAAGATGTGGCTGTTGGGTTAGGCGATCCGCTTTCCCCAACGTTTCGCAAGCCCGCCAGCGGAAACGCTCGCATCTTTTTCAGTTGCGATCGGGACATTGACCTCTACGAACTCGAAGAACTTTGTAATGCAGTGGGTTGGTCCCGCCGTCCCCTGCGTAAAGTCAAAAAAGCTATTGTGCACAGCTTCCTAGTCGTCTCTATGTGGGAGATGCGGGGCAGCCAGCGACGGCTGGTGGGTTTCGCCAGAGCGACTTCAGACCATGCTTTTAATGCCACGCTTTGGGATGTGGTAGTTCATCCCGACTACCAGGGCAAGGGCATGGGCAAGGCGCTGATGAAATACATCATTAAAAAACTCCGCAGTGAAGATATCAGCAACATTACCTTATTTGCTGACCCTCATGTGGTGGATTTTTACCGCAATTTGGGCTTTATGTCCGATCCAGAGGGGATTAAAGGTATGTTTTGGTATCCTGATTAGCGAGCGAGGTGCAGGTCGGCGTTGATTTGTTGAGGATCTACAATACAATATTGACGCTGCCAACACCGACTGCACCTGTGCGCTGCCCTCAGTTACGCTTGGATGTATCCCGGCATCAGGGCAGTTATAAAGCTGTGCAAGTATTGTCAGTCGATTTGAGCAGATCGCGATAGGAGTCAGGGGCTGGTATCGATTTTTGGGTGGCGTCAAACCGCACAACCTGAAAAAAACTTCGCCTTAGCTCCATCGAGAGCTAAATATTTAATAAAGCTTGACAAGCAAGCGGTTTTGTGTGTTAATGGTTAGAGGTTAGCTAACTATAACACCGGGATGTAGCGCAGCTTGGTAGCGCGCCTGCTTTGGGAGCAGGATGTCGCAGGTTCAAATCCTGTCATCCCGATCGCACAATGTTAAATAATAGATTGAAGCATAACTGTCTCTGATGTTTACATTTCGTCAAAATGAAAACAAATTGAGGCAGTTTTTGCCGATCGTGTGAAAGCGCGAGTCTTTGCGTTAATGTGTTTCAGGATCGCTCCTGATGGAAAAAACATGAAATCATTAGTTCGTTTGGGCGCAATATTGGGAATTGTCGGCAGCACTCTGCTGGGCCCCTCCCCAATTGGCAAGATGTCTGCACTGGCACTGCCGGAGCCGCAAATTTTGGAAAAATTGCGCTCGGTGCCGGTATTTACGATTACAGACGCTCAGGGTGCGCCCCTGATCGCTTCTGTTCCCAAGCAGGGTGAGGGTCAAACTGGTAATGCTTCTGTGGCGGGAATTTTCATCAGCCAGAAAGACGCTCAAGCTTTTGTCGATCAACTGAAAACCAGAAATCCTCAGTTGGCGGCCACGGTGCGCGTGATGCCGGTGTCGCTGGGGGAAATTTATCAGCTCACTCAAGCAAATAAAGGTAAGCCGGAGGAAGTGCAATTTGCTTTCGTTCCCGCTCCGCAGCAGGTGCAGTCGGCTAAAACTGTACTTCAGCAGACTGGTCAACAAGTTAATGAGTTCAACGGTGTACCTCTGTTTTTGGCAAGAGGCGGCGCAGAAAATGGTTATTTGACGATTCAGCGGGGTCAGCAAGAGGTGATTCCCTTGTTTTTTAACAAGGAGGATTTACAGGGAATGGTCGATCGTTTTAAGCAGCAGCAGCCCAACGTGACAGCCACAATTAAGATTGAGGTGGTGAACTTGGAGAGCGTTTTGGAAGCTTTGCGTACTGAAAACGACCCGTTTTTGACCCAAATGATTTTGGTTCCGTCGCGGGAGTCCCTGGAATTTGTCCGATCGCTCCAACCTGCCGGTGCGGGCCAAAATCCACAGGTTGCTCCGGCTCCAGCTCGGCCGGCTCCAGCTCCGGCTCGCTAATAGTTAGTCAGCAGTCATTAGTCATCAGTCATCAGTTATTAATTAGTAGGTTGGGTTTCTCGACTCAGCCTACTATTTACTAATTACTAATTACCAGTTAGCAATTAACAATTACCCCTTCCAAAAAAGTATTATGTTTGTTTCTGGTTTAGAGCTTTGGCAGTGGGTGAATCAAGCTAAAACAGAGGCGATCGCCCATGACATTCCCCTAGCAGAAATCGACTGGCTGCTGCAAGAGCTGGCTGGTTTGGATAGGTTGGCTCTGCGTTTGGAGTCGTTTAAAGATTTGCCAAAAATTGAATTAAAGTTGTCTTTATCGGAACTTGCTCAATTGTGGCAGCGGCGCTTGCAGGAACGGGTGCCGGTGCAGTATTTAACGGGAGTTGCACATTGGCGGCATTTTTCGCTCAAAGTAACGCCGGCGGTGCTAATTCCGCGTCCTGAAACGGAATTGCTGATCGATTTGGCTGTGGAAGCTGTGAAAAGCCGTTTAGAAGCAGAAAATATCAATCAAAAATCTACTCCCCCCAACCCCCCCTTACTAAGGGGGGGAGAAGATTTAAACTTCTCCCAGCTTCGGGGGGGAGAATTTGCCAAATCGGATTGGGTGGATTTGGGAACGGGCAGCGGGGCGATCGCGATCGGCTTGGCTTCTGCGTTGACAAATGCTAGGGTTTATGCGGTAGATTGCAGTTCGGAAGCTTTGGCAGTGGCTCGACTGAATGCTGAGAATTTGGGTTTTGCATCGCGAATTAATTTTTATCAAGGTTTGTGGTGGGAACCGCTAGAATTTCTCAAAGGTCAAGTCAGCGGCATGGTTTCTAACCCCCCTTACATTCCCAGCAGCACGGTACTGACTCTGCAACCGGAAGTTTTGAAGCACGAACCTCATCTGGCATTAGACGGCGGTTTTGACGGGTTAGAGTGCATCCGGCATTTGGTAGAAACGGCTCCCGATTATTTAGAATCGGGGGGAGTTTGGCTGGTTGAGATGATGGCGGGACAGGCTGAGGCGGTAGCTGATATGCTGGAAAGTCATGGGAGTTATGGCAAAGTTCAAATATTTTCTGATTTAGCAGGGATCGATCGGTTTGCTTTAGCGTATCGACGTTAGGTTTCAAGAATATGTCGTACTTCTAAAATCTAAAATCTAAAATCTAAAATCTAAAATCTAAAATCTAAAATCTAAAATCTAAAATCTAAAATGGCATGACACAAGTTTCGATCGACTCCCTAGTTCAAGGGGCAATTTCTGGTAATCATATCGTCAGTTTTCCTACAGATACTGTACCCGCTTTGGCTGCGCGTCCCGATCGCTCGGAGTTGATTTTTGCAGCTAAACGTCGCAGTCAAGACAAACCCCTGATTTTGATGGCGGCATCGGCGAGGGCCTTGTGGCCCTACGTGCAGGGAAGTCCAGCAGAGTTAAAGTTGTGGCAGCAAGTAGCCGAATCCTATTGGCCGGGGGCGTTAACTTTGGTACTGCCGGCTTCGCCAAAAGTCCCGGCGGCCATGAATTCGATCGACCCAACTACAATCGGAGTACGAGTGCCTAACTTTCCCCTTGCCCTAAAGATTCTAGAGCAGACAGGCCCTTTGGCTACTACCAGTGCTAATTTATCCGGCCAGCCGCCTCTGGAGTCGGTGGCAGAAATTGAGGCTCAGTTTCCCGAAGTCTTGACATTAGTTCCTTCTGAATTAGCAACAGCGACAACAGCTTCGAGTTTGCCTTCGACTGTGGCTAAATGGACGGGCAGCGAGTGGGAAATATTGCGACAAGGCGCGATCGAGTTAGAATGCTAAAAGCTAAACTCCAAGGCAAAGCAATATGGCGCCGATCGGCTGGAGCAACTTTATATATTTAGGTATGGGACTGGGGCTGGGTTTGGGAAGCAGTTTGATTTGGCGCCTGCGGCAAAAAAGCTCGCAACAGCCCGAACCGGCGCCCAAAGTGGCCCCACCTCCTCAAGAAATTCACTTAGAGAAGTTTGATGCCCTTTCCGAGCAACTTAAGCAAACTCAATTGGCTTATCAGATGGCATCGGAGATGAGCCAATTTAAGGCGGGTTTTTTGGCTCGGACTTCTCACGAGTTGCGATCGCCCCTGAGCACTATGATTGGTACGCTGCAATTAATTCTCTCGGATTTGTGCGACGATCCTGCTGAGGAACGAGAGTTTGTCGAGCAAGCTCACGCCGCGGCACTCAAGCTGGTGAAATTAATAGATGAAATTATCTCTGTTGCTAAAACTGAACACGGCACTGAAAGGATGGATATTGAGCCGATTCAGTTAGCTAAGGTTTTTGACGAGGTTGATGATTTAACTTACTTGCAAGCTGCTAATCGCGGCATTCGTTTGGAGATATTGCCGCCAGATCCGGGGATTTATGTATTGGCAGATTTGCCGAGGTTTAGGCAAGTTTTAGTCAATTTGGTAGATACTGCTGTTGCTCAGATGGAGGAGGGGAGTATTTCTGTTTCGGCCCATGCTTCGCCGGAATCTGGATGCGTTCACATTTGGGTGGACGATCAGCGTTCAGTGAGTGCTTGGAGCGAGTCTTGGGATTTGCTGAAGCACAATTTGGAGTGTGATATTACCAAGAGCAGCGATAATTCTCAGGTGTCTTCTGGAATGAGGTTATTGATGAATCAGACTCTTTTAAGTTTGATGAGCGGAAAGTTGGAGGTTCTGGCTGTGCCTTCTGAGTCCGAAGAGTGCAATTTTAACCGGACTCAGTGTTCTATTCCTTTGGCAACTTTGTGATGAAGGAAGTTCGGCCACGGGCATCTCAATGAAAGCACCCAAGCTAGAAATTTGAGGCAGGAGTCAGGAGGCAGGAGTCAGGAGGAAAGAGGAAGAAGGAAGGAGCCAGAAGAAGTGTTTTTACAAATATGAGATGCTCCCGTTCGGCCACGAGCAATTACGGGATGTAACTGAGATATTGCACCATTGTAAGTAACAGGCTGGACGGCCTGTTCCACAAGAGATGAATTTTATTGTGGAACAGGCCGTCCAGCCTGTTCCTAAAAGGCTAATTGAGAATGGTGCAACATATGAAATGTAACGGAGGTGGGGAAGAGGGCAAAGGATTTAACAGATTTAACCGAGGTGTGGAAGAGGGAAGAGGGAATATGAAACAAGGAAATTATTTATAGGGAGTAAGGTGCGCCGAAGAGCACCCTACATATTATAGATTTTGGTGCCAATCTTGTGAGTATTTAACAATTAGCAGTTAGCAATTCGCCGTTGCTAATTTCTAATTCGAGATTCTCTTCGAGAAGCTGATTTTCAAGTACCATGGTGGTGCTAGCGTTTTGCTGAAAACCGATGCGCTCGTAGAAGCTTTGCTTGTAAGTTGTCATCAGGTAAACTCGCTCTACTCGGCACATCCGAGGGTGACTCAAGACGGTTTGCACTAATTTGCGGCCGAGTCCTGCACCTTGGTAATCCGGGTGAATGGCGACATCCCAGATGGTGGCTCGATAGATGCCATCTGAGGTGGCTCTGGCAAAGCCGATCGCCCGTGAGCCGTCCCACACTGTAACAACTGGTTCGCTGTTGGCGATCGCAATTTCCCAATCTTCTATCTTGCGTTCCCTCGCCCAAAAGGCGGCGGCTTTAAATAGTTCTTGGATCTGTACGATGTCGGCGCGATCGCGACCTATACAAAATTGAATGTGACTGGAATCCCTAGTCGTTGATGTCATGCTCAATCTGCCTTGAAGTTGTATCTCAACTGTGTTACTTTTACTGTTTTACACGAGTGAAAGTTAATTTTGCTTGGGAACGATCAATGGTTGAATTCCCCATTTACAAAACTATTTTTATTCATACATATTTTCTAACTAATTTCGGTGATCGTTAATACTTTTTGGGGTAAATTTTGAAAAAAAGTCTTTGACTCAAAATTCCCAACTTAGAACTCATACCATTTGATATTTGAGATTAGAGATTTTAGATGGGAATGACTGATTTTTAAGGGGTTGGGAGTTTGTCTACAGAGAAACCGGGTTTTTTCATAGCAATACTTCGTTACAACAGAAATGTTGTACCATTGTCAATAAGCTTTTTATGAACAGGCTTTCCGGCCTGTTCCACAAGAAAATTCACTCTTTGTGGAACAGGCCGGAAAGCCTGTTCTTGAGAATGGTACAATATCTCAGTTACAGCCCAGTGAAACGGTAAAAACCCGGTTTCGAGGCGTCGTTTATAGGTAAGCGATAGCTTGTGTCTTGCCTAATTGCTCAAAAATCATCTATCGAGAGAGGTGTTGACTCCACAAGAACACCCGAAGATTGTGCTGTGGAGTCAATTCTTTAATCTCTAATCTCAAATCAAATGAATCAGTTTTGCAGCCAGCGGGCGGCGTCTTTGGCGTGATAAGTCAAAATCAAATCACAACCAGCACGCTTGAATCCTGTCAAAGTTTCCATCACTACTCTTTCTTCATCTATCCAACCGTTGAGGGCGGCGGCTTTCACCATCGCATATTCCCCAGAAACGTTGTAAGCAGCAACTGGCAGGTTAGTTGCTTCCTTCACGCGCCAGATGATGTCCATGTAAGCTAAAGCGGGTTTAACCATGAGCATATCTGCGCCTTCGGCAATGTCGAGAGCAATTTCTTTCAGAGCTTCGCGGCCGTTTCCGGGGTCCATTTGATAGGTGCGTCGATCGCCAAATTGCGGGGCAGACTCTGCTGCATCTCGGAATGGGCCATAATAAGCTGAGGCGTATTTTGCCGCGTAAGACATGATGGGAATATCTTCAAATCCAGCGGAGTCCAATCCTTCGCGAATTGCTCCGACAAAACCGTCCATCATTCCCGAAGGGGCGATAATATCTGCACCGGCTTTAGCTTGAGCAACAGCGGTTTTCTTCAGCAATTCTAGTGTGGGATCGTTCAATACGCGACCGCTTAAATCTCCGACTTCCAAATAGCCACAGTGACCGTGAGTGGTATATTCGCACAGACAAGTATCGACCATGACGATTAAATCTGGTACGGCTTTTTTAACTGCTTCCGTCGCTTTTTGGACGATGCCGCAGTCGTGCCAAGCACCTGTCGCGTCGGTATCTTTGTCTGCGGGAATGCCGAATAAAATAATAGCCGGAATGCCGAGGTCGTAGACTTCTTTTGCTTCTTCTACTATTTTGTCTACCGATAGCTGGAAAACTCCGGGCATCGATGTGACTTCTTTAGCAAAAGCTTCCCCCGGTACGGCAAATAGGGGGTAAATTAAATCGCTGGTTGTCAAGATATTTTCGCGCACCATCCGGCGGAGTTGGGGATGGTTGCGGAGGCGGCGGGGGCGGTGAGTTGGAAACATAATGTTTTTTTTACGGTAGATAAAGCCCTGTTTTCTAGGACTCGTGGCGCTTCTTTAAAAGTCTAGAGCTTATTGTTGGCCGATCGCCCTTTACATAAGTAAACTTCTGTAAAACCCGCGATGTCCTTTGTTCGCAGTCAGGAATGCCAGTCCTTTCTAGCTTTTCTCGTTTGCAGACTCAGGCCTAACTGTGGTTGGATCGGTTGGTACGGATATCTCGCTGGCTTCATACCTATAACCAGGCTGCCCATTCGCGAGGATAGACTGTAAATTATAAATGTATCGAATAGTAACGGTCTTATGTACAAGCAACTAATTTCAAAGATGAAACCGCTTTTGAAATCACTATTTGCGATCGGTCTGGTACTGACGCTAGCCCTCGGTAACGCTGATGGAGCTCTGGCTGCCCGCAGCGGAGGACGCATCGGGGGCGGATCTTTTAGTGCTCCGGCGCGCAGTTACTCGTCTCCTAGTCGCACTTACGCGCCGTCGGGAGGGGGCTACTATCCGGGTGGTGGCTTTGGAGGTGGCTTTGGTTTCCCGTTCTTGCTGCCGTTTTTTGGCTTTGGGGGCGGGTTTGGCGGCCTGTTCTCGATTTTGATTTTTATTTCGATCGCTAATTTCCTCGTCCAAAGCTTCCGCCGCGCCGGGGGCGGAACTGACGAACTCGGCAACAGCGCCGCCACTACCACCGTATCTGTCGCCCGCTTGCAAGTTGGTTTGCTAGCAGAGGCCCGCGGTTTGCAAGCTGAACTCGACGCCCTCGCGCAAAAAGCGGATACCGATACAGCAGCCGGTCGCGCTCAAGTGCTGCAAGAATCTACTCTGGCGCTGTTGCGGCATCCTGAATACTGGGTTTACGCGGGCGCTGAATCTGTGCAAACTCGCTTGGAAGCAGCCGAAGCTAAGTTTAATCAATTTTCTTTGGCAGAACGCAGTAAATTTACTGAAGAAACGCTCTCGAATTATAACAATCAGCTCCGCCAAGCAGGGAGCAGCAATATCCTGCCAGGTTTGCAGGAAAATGGGGCGCTGGTTGCTTCTGATTTGAATTCAGAGCCTGGGGAATTTATTGTGGTGACGGTGATTGTCGGTACTCAAGGTAAATTGCAATTGCCAGCAGTGAAAAACTCTGAAGATTTGCGCCAAGCTTTGCGCCAGATTGGGGGAGTATCGAGCGAGCAGTTGCTGGCGGTTGAGGTGCTGTGGACTCCTCAAGCCAACGGGGACACTCTGACTGCTGACGATATGTTGGCCGGCTATCCTGATTTGCGATCGATTTAGTGAGCAAGACTGGGCGCGGAGCATTGTCTGCCGCGCCCCATCCCGCAGCAAAGCTGGGCGGGTTAACCCAATTGCTTTTGAGACGGGAATTTCGCGGGAGGTTGGGGAGGTCGATCGAATTAAAAAAGATTGTTTAACAAATGCTAGTATTGAGAGATCATGCTTGAGCATGATTTATCTGCTATTGGCAAAGCCTGCCCGATATGGGTTTTGCGAGGAAGTTAGGCAAGATAAAAAAAACTCTATTGAGCGAGGACTGCTTCGGAAGAAGTTGCGATCGCACGCCATCTAAATTTTATATAAAGAAGAAGCGATCGAGAGCTAAAACTTATGGCCGACAGCAGCAGAAAAAAAGCACTTTTTATTTTGAGCCAGTTAAATAATGACGATATCAACTGGATCGTTCAAAAAGGCAAAAAGGAAGTTCTAGATCCGGGGGGGATTTTGATCCATGAAGGGAGGCAGATAGATGCGCTCTACATTGTTTTGAAGGGGAGTTTGAGCGTTTTAATCGAGGCTGAGCGGACTAGAGAACTCGCTAAAATAGCCAGCGGAGAACTGGTGGGAGAAGTCTCTTTCATTGACGCTCGCCCTCCTTTAGCAACGGTAAAGGCAATAGAAGAAACTCACTTGCTGGCAATTCCTAGGCGGCAGTTAGTCATCAAACTTCAAAACGATATGGGCTTTGCTTCCCGGTTTTATTATGGAATTTCACTGTGTCTGGCAGACAGGATGCGCGGTACGATCCGACATATAGAATATGGTCGCAATATTGAATTAGATCAACCAGAATTTGAACGCGAGGATATCAATCCTAACGTTCTGGAAAATTTGGCGCTAGCTGAGGCTAAGTTTAATTGGCTGAGGGAAAATGTTAAAGCTTGAGGAATTTTAAGGGGTTTTTGCGCTGGGTGTGAAAACTGGCCGATTGAGAGGGTAATTGAGAGATGTACGATGTAACTCACATCTTGCACCATTCTGAAGAACAGGCAAGATGCCTGTTCCACAAAAAATGAGTTTTCTTGTGGGGAGTAGGGGTTGGGCATCCTGCCCGCCCAAAAAAGGATTATTGAGATTGGTGCAAGATGTAAGATGTAACATCTCAACTCAAAAAACAGATGTGGAAAACAAAATAGGGGCGGGTTTTACCGGAAATATCGATCGATAATTGCCGGAACTATAAAAACCCGCCTCTGTGCTTTGCAGTAGTTGCAACCTCGCGCGCTGAAACGCAACTACCAACCACACAATCTAGATAATGCCCGGCCCTTTGCCACGGGTGTCTGCATCCATTGTCAGTTTTCCTTCCTCGCCTTTTTTATCTTTGATTTCTGCGAGAATTCGAGCGCGTTCTGCGGCTTCGGCTTCTTCTTTTGCTCTCAAATCGCCCGGTTCGTTGATGTACATTTCCGGTTCGATCGCGTAATTGTTAACTAGACCTTCTTTGTCTACTGTATAACCATCTGTAGTGTGAATGCTTTCGTCATCGGTTTGGTCATCAGTTTTTGCACTTTTCTGCTTCGCTTCGGTGGTTGTGTGCATGAAGTTAGCGCCTTCCCGTTCTTGCCGCGCTGCTGTCTCCGCAGGAGTAATGCCCCTGTCGTAGTGGGGGGCTTCCATATTGGCTTCGATTTGTTCGTCGGCCGGTGTTGATTTGCTAACTTCTTCTTTGGGGGGTATTGGTTGGCGATTAGTCATGATTTATTCCTGAGTTATCTTTTCAAAAAAGGTCTTTGGCTTATGTTTAAATATTAATCCCAAGCTAGCTCATTCACAAACTATCTTTGGTTATAGTTTGCGAAAAATTGCTGTTAGGGAAAATACCTTTATTGCATCTTCCTGAAGACTGACTAAATTGTGTTTTTATTAAAACTTTAACTATCTGCAACTATTTGGCATCTATCTAAAGATAGGGAATTTTCAATTGGGCATCGGGCATCGGGCATTGGTAACTAATGACAACAGTCAACAGACAACTGTCAACTGTCAACTATCAACTATCAACAGACTTTACGATTCTTTAAAGAAGCGGATGATTTCGCGGACGTGGTTGAGAAATTGTCCGTCATCGGTGAGTTGGGCGATCGCACTTTCTGCATCTCTTCTCAGTTTAGTGTGCTCTGCCTGATTTGTCGCTTGCAAAGATTGTAGAGATGCGGATACAGTAGTTAGTTCTCTTCTGATAGCTTCCCGTTCCCGATTTTGGACAGCCACCCACGAATTCGGATTGTCGGAACTTAATTGATCGGTCAAGTCTCTAACTGTAGATTCTAATTGTGCAAAGCGGCTGCGGAGTTCGACAATATCTTCGCGGGGGTGCAAAAATTGGCGGCGGATACTTGTCAGCCGCTGGGCTAAATACTGATAACCTCGGATAGCTGGACGCAGTACAGTTAACAGCAGTGCAGCAGCGGAACTGAGATAGCCAATAGCACTAATTCCGGCGGCGGCTAGGGCGTAAAGTGCGATCGCGCTAAACAGGTGAAGTGCGATCGCCACAAAGAGCGATCGGCTAACTAATACAGTAACGTATTGGAGTTGTTCCCGATCGACAGCAATGTTTTTTTTAGTCGATTCTGCGGCTTGCGCTAAAACTTCTTTAGCTTCAAAATGGATATTCCAGGGAACTGTAACTATCAGCAACAGCCATTCAAAAATAGCAATGGCAATTACCCAATCAATAAAACTGCCGGCGGAGACGTGCAGCCATTGCAGAATGGCAAAAACTAGCAGCAAAAATATGCCTGTGGCGGCACCAAAACCTGCGAAAGTGTAATACATAGCGATCGCCTTGGTAGAATGTTGTTTTGATTGTGGGTAGGTGGTTTAGGTATGGAGGAATAAACTGTGACAGTTAAGTGAGCGTCCTATTAATCCCGGTTCATTAGTTATGAGTAACAATGCAGGGCAAGAGTGGCGAAAAACCTGTTTTTTCCCACAAATACTTGCTCTACCTCAATCGTGGAATGTTGTTTTGATTGTGGGTATGTTGTTTAGGTGTGGAGGAATAAGCTGTGACAGTTAAGAAATCGTCCTATTGAACCCAGTTTATTAGTGATTAGTAATACTCTGGGACACAAGGGTTTCCAAACGCCTGGTTTGTTCCAAGAACATACACGGGATTGAACCAATCCATAATAGTTAAAGGAAACGGTTTGTTGGTTTGGGAGCGATTAAAAGGGCGGGTTTTTGAGATTGTCAATTATTGGCAGATATTGTTCGTGAACCCGCCCCTACGGTATTAGGGATAATCGATCGGACATGATATAAGTCCTCAATAATTACTCATTGGCGATTAAGTAGAGCGACACAAACAAACTTGAAAATGTAACAAAATGTAAACAAATCACAACCTTTGGGATTGCTTCATTTCACTGGCAATGACATACTTATGTTTTTCGCAGTTCATCTAGTTAGGATCGCGAATTAAATAACTTACAATTTTAGTTGTTATTGTGGGATGGGCGTCCCGCCCGTCCACTCATGACGGGCGGGACGCCCATCCCACTTTCAAGAGTGGAAGTTATTTAACTCTCATTCCTTAGTAATCAGGATGAAATCACATTCTCCCCAACTCATACCATTTGAGATTTGAGATTTGAGATGGGGAATAGTTGATTATGTATGGGTTTCCAGCTTGTCTACAGTTGCATTCATTTTTTGAACTGGTATCGCTAACGGCGTTACGCGGTGCTAGTGCTAGAAAAGCAGGAATCTCAAAACGCTCCCCTCTATCTATTTTTATTTTCTAGAGCTGCGAAATCACCTGTGGCTGAGATAAACTGATTTGGAAGTAGAGCGCGCGTTTTGCAAGTTGCCTCTGTGTAACCGAGACACTGATACTGCAACCTGCCCTCAGCCACAGCAAAATAGATGCCTAAATTAACTCTACATTCTCCGATTTCCATTAACAGGGCGTCTAAAATCTAAAATCAAAAGTGAGCAGCAAGGACAAACCAATGGCGAACTCAACTCTTGGCCTAGAACATCAACTTTACGATTATCTGTTATCTATTTCTCTGCGGGAGCCAGATATTCTCGCTTCACTACGGGAAGAAACGGCTAAACATCCTATGGGGATGATGCAGATTGCTCCCGAACAAGGTCAGTTTATGGAGCTCATGGTGCAGCTTATGGGAGCGACCAAAACCTTAGAAATTGGCGTTTTTACTGGTTATAGTGCGCTGTGCGTAGCTTTAGCGCTGCCTCCTAACGGTCAAATTATTGCCTGCGATGTCAGCGAGGAATATACTACGATCGCACGACGCTATTGGGAAGCTGCGGGCGTGGCTAATAAGATTTCTTTGCAGTTGGGCCCAGCAATAATTACTCTCGACAAACTAATAGCCGAGGGACAAGCAGGAACCTTTGATTTTGCCTTCATCGACGCCGATAAAGAAAATTATGAGGCTTATTTTGAGCGATCGCTGCAACTTGTACGCAATGGCGGTTTAATTGTAATTGACAATGTTCTGTGGTCTGGACGAGTTGCTGATCCTCAAGTACAAGACGAAAGCACCACCGCCATTCGTACTTTTAACGACAAATTGCGTAACGATCCCAGAGTTACTCTCAGTGTTGTCCCCATTGCTGACGGGCTGACTTTGGCCCTGAAACGCCGTTGGGCTACTTTGATGGAACCTGAACAGCATAATTAAAGAGTTATTTGCGGTTTGTGATGGATTTATAAGGATTTATACAAAAGCTATGAAGAAACCCGATTTCTGAGTGAAGCTTCTGAGATAAAACGGATATTTTTTTTCATAAACCCCGTTTATGCGTTCAGAACTGTTTTTATTTGCTGCAAACCGCGAAGAAATAACAATTTAAGAATATTATATCTAAACAACGTAATTAATTGATTTGAGGCGTAACTTCGGGTGTCTAATTTACAACTAAAATTACCAATTCACGAAACTTTTCAGTGTACTGTTCAAGGCGAAGGTTACTGGACGGGGACTTTAGTTGATTTTATCAGATTGGCCGGTTGCCCTGTGCGGTGTCCTTGGTGTGACACAGGGTACGAAAATGGGGGCAAAGGTTTGCCGTCTGTGCCGCAGTCGATCGCACAATTGCTCGCTCAATTGCAGTCTCCGAGGGTGGTCATTACTGGTGGCGAACCTTTTATACACCGGGATTTGCCTGAGTTAGTTGAAGCTTTGTTAGAAGCTGACAAGCAGGTGAGTATTGAAACTTCGGGTGCTTACTGGCAGGATGTTTCCCCGCAGGCTTGGATTACTCTTTCTCCGAAGGAACACGTCAATCCTAAATATCCGGTGCAAGAGCTTTTCTGGACTAGAGCAAATGAAATTAAGTTGGTGGTTAGCACTGGCGAAGAAGTTGCATTTTATCACAAGCATTTGGAAAATAATGTGAATATTCCGGTTTTCTTGCAGCCAGAATGGAACTCCAAAAATTTATCGATTCCAATTATCTTGGAGTTGCTAAAACAGAATCCTAGTTACAGGTTATCTTTGCAAACTCACAAATTTATTGGCGTGCAATAATTTGATGATTTAGCCAGAGCTATTCGTCAGGTGGGCGGTGCAGAAGGGGGAGTGCCTCGCCCTACAATATGTGGAAATATGTGCTAAAATTAAAGCAGCAATTTATGATAATTTGAACGTAATGGAAACAACTACGGAAACCCTAATGGGAAAAGTGATCGCAACCCTAGTAATTACGAATCGGCTGGATGAAGGGAAAGCAGAAGATAATCTGATTCCCATCGAGCAAGTGAGGTCTGTTACTCTAGAAAATGTTTTGGTGGATACGGGCGCGACAACTTTGTGTTTGCCTAAAGATGTCATCGCCCGACTGGGTTTGAAAATCCTCAAGCAAGTGGTTGTTGAGACTGCAACGGGTATTAGTGAGGCGAGGATTTTTCAAGATGCCAAGATTTCTCTGTGCGGCCGCGAAGGGACTTTTGAGTGTTTGGAATTGCCAGAGGGGAAAACTCCACTTTTAGGGGTGATTCCGATGGAAGCGCTGGGAATTGAAGTGGATTTGAAAAATCAAAGATTGAAGGTTTTGCCCGACGGGCCGACGGAAACTTATTTGACAATTCTTTGATATTCTTGAGTTTGGATGCCAGCTATTCGATCGGCAGCGCTAAGATGGTTAAGCACTGTTTTGCACTACTCTCATGTCCCAACGCGCCGAAACCTCAAACAGCCAGCCAAGTGCATCCCGCAACGGGCATAATGTGACGAATTCTCACTCTCACAACCAAAATACGATTCGGGTTCGCGGTGCGAGACAGCACAACCTGAAAAATATCGATCTGGAACTCCCGCGCGATCGCCTGATCGTTTTTACTGGCGTCTCCGGTTCTGGTAAGTCTTCCCTGGCTTTCGATACAATTTTTGCCGAGGGACAGCGCCGCTACGTCGAGTCTCTCAGCGCCTACGCGCGCCAGTTTTTGGGACAGTTGGACAAACCGGATGTGGACGCGATCGAAGGCTTGAGTCCGGCTATTTCGATCGACCAAAAGTCAACTTCTCACAACCCGCGATCGACTGTTGGCACTGTTACAGAAATTTACGATTATCTCAGATTACTCTACGGCAGAGCCGGCGAACCGCACTGTCCGATTTGCGATCGCTGCATTGCGCCGCAGACAATTGATGAAATGTGCGATCGAGTCATGGCACTTCCCGACGGCACTCGCTTTCACCTTCTGGCACCAGTTGTGCGCGGAAAAAAAGGCACTCACCGCAAATTATTGTCGAGTTTAGCTGCGGAAGGATTTATCCGCGTCAAAGTTAACGGAGAAATTTTAGAACTTTCGGAAAATATCGAATTAGATAAAAATCATACGCACAATATCGAGATAGTTGTCGATCGGTTAATTAAAAAACCCGGTTTAGAAGAACGTTTAGTTGATTCTCTGGCAACTTGTTTGCGCCATTCTGAGGGAATTGCGATAGTTGAAGAGTTACCGAGTGATGAAAATTCCGAACCACAGGGGCCGATCGTATTTTCCGAAAACTTTGCTTGTCCCGAACACGGCGCAGTAATGGAAGAACTTTCACCCAGGTTATTTTCTTTTAATTCGCCCTACGGCGCGTGTCCGAACTGCCACGGTTTGGGGAGTTTGCGGACTTTTGCGCCGGAGTTGGTAGTTCCCGATGAGAAAGCACCTCTTTATTGTGCGATCGCGCCTTGGTCAGACAAAGACAATTCCTATTATCTCTCTTTGCTTTGCAGTATTGCTGATACTTGCGGGTTTGATATCGACACTCCTTGGTATCGATTAAAGCCCGAACACCAGCGGGTAATTTTGTACGGCAATGAACAAAAGCGCAGCGGAGAAAGTAAAAAGCGCGACGGCAACACTGATTTTAGGAGAGATTTTAATGGCGTAATTTCCATGTTGCAGCGCCAGTACGACGATACTGGTTCTGATTTGATTAAGCAGAAGCTGGAACAATATCGGGTCGATCGCTCTTGCGAGGTTTGTCACGGCAAACGCTTGAAACCCGAGGCGCTTTCGGTGCGGTTGGGACAGTACGGTATTGTAGATTTAACCAGTATTTCTATTCGCGAATGTCGCGAACGAGTCAATAATTTGGGATTGAGCGATCGGCAATTCCAAATATCCGATTTAGCCCTGAGAGAAATCAAAGCAAGGCTGCAATTTTTGCTCGATGTCGGGTTAGATTACCTGACTTTAGACCGCGCCGCAATGACGCTTTCTGGCGGAGAAGCCCAGCGAATTCGGCTGGCGACTCAAATCGGTTCTGGTTTGACAGGAGTGCTCTACGTTTTGGATGAACCCAGCATCGGACTGCACCAAAGAGACAACTTTCGCCTGCTGCAAACCTTAACAAAATTGCGCGATTTAGGCAATACTTTGATTGTCGTAGAACACGATGAAGAGACCATGCGAGCGGCAGACCATATTGTCGATATCGGGCCCGGTGCTGGCGTGCATGGCGGCAAAATCATCTCGGAAGGAAGTTTAGAAAATTTGCTAAGGGCAGAGGAATCTTTGACTGGTGCTTATTTGTCGGGAAAACGAGTAATTGAAACCCCTAATGAAAGGAGAAAAGGCAACGGCAAAGCTCTCTCAATCATCAATGCGACGCGCAACAATTTAAAAAATATCGATGTGGAAATTCCCCTCGGAAAACTCGTCTGCGTGACAGGCGTTTCCGGTTCGGGAAAATCAACTTTAATCAATGAATTGCTGTACCCGTCGCTGCAACATTATATCACAAAAAAAGTGCCTTTACCGCCCGATATGGACGCCCTCAAAACTAAAGGGGAACGCTCTCTCGATGATGTGGTTGATAAGGTAATTGTTATCGATCAATCTCCCATCGGCCGCACTCCGCGCTCTAATCCCGCTACTTACACGGGAGTCTTTGATGTGATTCGGGATTTGTTTGCCGAAAGCATTGAAGCGAAGGCAAGAGGTTACAAAGCGGGGCAGTTTTCTTTTAACGTCAAAGGAGGAAGGTGCGAAGCTTGCGGCGGCCAAGGCGTGAACGTGATTTCGATGAATTTTCTGCCCGATGTTTACGTGCAGTGTGAGGTTTGCAAAGGTGCGCGCTATAACCGGGAAACCCTGCAAGTGAAGTACAAAGGCAAGTCGATTTCTGATGTTTTGAACATGACTGTGGAGGAATCTTTGGAAATGTTTAAAAATATTCCCAGGGCGGGCGCTAGACTGCAAACTTTGGTTGATGTTGGTTTGGGTTACATTCAGTTGGGACAGCCGGCGCCGACGCTTTCTGGGGGCGAAGCGCAGCGGGTAAAATTGGCAACGGAACTGTCGCGCCGCGCTACTGGGAAGACGCTTTATTTGATTGATGAACCGACGACTGGTTTGTCGTTTTATGATGTTCACCATTTGTTAAATGTGCTGCAAAGATTGGTGGATAAGGGGAATTCAATTTTGGTAATCGAACACAATTTAGATGTGATTCGGTGCTGCGATTGGGCGATCGATTTAGGGCCTGAAGGGGGAGATAAGGGCGGCGAAATTATTGTGGCGGGGACGCCGGAGGAGGTGGCGGCAAATCCTCGTTCTTATACTGGGAAGTATTTGCAAGCGGTTTTGCAGCAGCATCCTTTGGGGGAGGCTGTAGCCGTTAGTTAATTCTCACTAAAGCACCTAACCTTCGATGAAGGGAAATGCTGATGGGGAGTAAGAAAGATGTAGGCGATCGCCCTCCACCCCAAAACGCTGCGATCGCAACCCCCATAATCGAAAATCAAGGTAAAATCCAAAATTGCGTTAAGAGGCGATAATGGAACCTCTGAGCTACCGCCCCTGAGCTACCTATGGTGGAACTATGAATGCAGTCGAAATCGAAGAAGCAGTTTCCAGGCTCGCTGAAGCGCCCTTTGACTCGGAAGAGTTCCCCTTTGCCTTCCTCGAAGCCTTTGGTAACAAGCCGACGACTCTCAAGCGGCTCAAAAGCAAAAGCGGTGGCTCCAACCAATCGGATCTCGGTGGCGTGCTCCAGCGTAACAATATTCATGTGAAGGTTTGCCCGGAAGGCGAGGTGACAAACACCCTCACGGCGTTGCGGGATAGTGCGGCGACGGCTCGGTATAAGGTTAAGTTTATCCTGGCCACCGATGGCAAAAGTTTTGAGGCGGAAAACCTCGCTGATGGGGAGATAGTCGCTTGCGATTACCCGGACTTTCACAACCATTTCGGTTTTTTCCTGCCCTTGGCGGGCATTACGACAGTCAAGCAGATCCGGGAGAATGCCTTTGATATCAAGGCTACGGGGCGTCTGAACCGCCTGTATGTCGAGCTGCTGAAGGAGAACCCGGAGTGGGACAAGGCCGATCGCCGGGAAGCGTTAAATCACTTCATGGCGCGACTAATCTTCTGTTTCTTTGCGGAAGATACTAATATCTTTCACAGCAATGCCCTCTTCACTGCCACGATCGAACAAATGAGTGCGAGTGATTCGTCGAATACGCACGAGGTGCTGTCGGAGATGTTTCGGGCGATGTGTACGCCGCTTAAGGATCGGGAGGCGGCGAAGATTCGCAATTGGGCTGATAGATTCCCCTATGTGAATGGAGGGCTGTTTTCGGGTGGGGTGGCGGTGCCGCGTTTTAGCAAGATTGCCCGATCGTACTTACTTCATGTTGGCAATCTGGACTGGACAAAGATTAATCCCGATATTTTCGGGTCGATGATTCAGGCGGTGGCGGATGATGAAGAGCGGGGTGCGTTGGGGATGCACTATACGAGTGTGCCGAATATCCTCAAAGTATTGAATCCGCTGTTTTTGGATGATTTGCGGGAGCAATTGGAGGCAGCGGGGGAGAATGCCCGCAAGCTGCTGAATTTGCGGCAACGGATGGCGCGAATTCGGGTTTTCGATCCGGCTTGTGGATCGGGGAATTTTCTGGTGATTGCGTATAAGAAAATGCGCGAGATTGAGTGGGAGATTAATCGTCTTCGGGGTGAGCCCGATCGCAAGTCTGAGATTCCGCTGACGAATTTTCGGGGAATTGAATTGCGTCACTTTTCCTGTGAGATTGCGCGGTTGGCGTTGATTATTGCGGAGTATCAATGTGATGTGATGTATCGAGGGCCAAAGCTGGCGCTGGCGGAGTTTTTGCCACTGAAGGATGATAACTGGATTACCTGTGGGAATGCGTTGCGGTTGGATTGGTTGAGTCTTTGTCCGCCGACGGGGGCGGGGGTGAAGGTGCAGCGCGAGGATTTGGATTTGTTTGGCGAGATGCGGGAAGTAGCGGAGATTGATTTTGAGAACGAGGGCGGAGAAACTTATATTTGCGGGAATCCGCCTTATCTTGGTAGCAAATGGCAATCTGATGAACAAAAGTCCGACTTGTCCAAAATTTTTGATGGGAGAGTGGAGGGTTGGAAGTCTCTAGATTACGTTGCTGGCTGGTTTATGAAAGCAGCAGATTTTGGTTCTCAAACAATTGCTGCATCAGCATTTGTGTCAACTAATTCAATTATTCAAGGAAAACAAGTTCCGATTTTGTGGCAACCAATCTTGGAGATGGATCATAAAATTACGTTCGCTTATACGTCTTTCAAATGGGCTAACTTAGCCAGCCACAATGCAGGTGTCACCGTTGTTATTGTGGGCATCAGCAGGCAGTATGGAACTTCCCGACTTTTATACTCTATTTCGGAGGAGCATAAAACAATTGTTAAGGATGTCGGAAATATTAATCCGTATCTGATACCCGGCTCCGATGTCATAGTTTACCCGTCGTCGAAAAGCCTATCGGGGCTTCCAGAGATGTCCCGTGGAAACTCACCCACTGATGGCAGCCATCTTATTTTGGAATATGACGAATTGGAAACCCTTAACCTAAGCCAGGAATCACGAAGCTTATTTATTAAGAGATTTGTCGGTTCCCAAGAACTTATTTCAGGGAGTTCTCGCTACTGCATTTGGATTGAGGACGATCAGGTTGAAGTTGCGCGGAGAGAAGATTCGATAGCAGCAAGGATAGCGCGAGTGCAGAGCTTCCGAAAGGAGAGCAAGAGGGCTGCGACAGTAAAAGCTGCTAACTGGCCCCATCGCTTTGATGAACGCAAACCTATCCCCCGATCACCTGTTATTTGTATTCCAGTAATCAGCTCAGAAAACCGACCGTATCTTCCAGTAGGAGTATTGCCATCTGGGACAGTTGTATCCAACAAAGCCTTCACGATGAATGGTAATGATTTGTGGCCATTTTCAATCATTTGCTCACGCCTTAATTTGGCATGGGTGGCAACGGTTTGTGCAAGAATGCGGACAGACTTCTCCTATACAAACACCCTCGGCTGGAACACCTTCCCTGTCCCCACCCTCACCGACCAAAACAAAGCCGACCTCACCCGCTGCGCCGAAGATATCCTGCTAGCGCGAGAGCACTATTTCCCCGCCACGATCGCCGATATGTACGATCGCGATCGTATGGATACCGAATTCCCTTTGGTTAGGGAAGCGCACGATCGTAATGACGAAATCCTGGAACGAATCTACATCGGTCGCCGCTTCAAAAACGACACCGAACGCCTGGAAAAACTGTTTGAATTGTACACCAAAATGACCACCCAGCAAACGCCCCAAAAAAAGTCTGCCAAACGTAAAATCTAGCCATCAAAACCGACAAAGAACAATATGGTTACTCTTGAAAATCTAGAGCAATGGTTGCTCGCTCCCGCTGAAACAGAGAGGCTTGAATTTAAGGAAGCTAAACAGCAATATGACACAACAAAACTTTTGCGTTACTGCATAGCTTTAGCCAATGAGGGTGGTGGTCATCTCGTCTTCGGTGTCACCAATAAACCGCCTCGAAATGTAGTCGGGACGCAAGCGTTTCCATCTGCAACTTCTCTTAATGATATTAAAGCTTTAATAGTTGAGAAGCTGAGATTTCGGGTAGAAGTTACAGAGTTAAACCATTCCAATGGTCGGGTATTAGTTTTTGAAATACCCACCCGTCCCGTAGGGCAAGCATTCACGTTTGAGGGTGCATATTTAATGCGGGCGGGTGAAGATTTGGTGCCAATGACACCGGATATGCTCAAACGCATTTTTGCGGAAGATCAACAGGACTGGTTTTCCCAATGCGCTCGATCGGATGCCAGCCCTGATGATATCATTGCGCTCCTCGATACCCAAACATACTTTGAGCTGCTAGACATACCCTACCCAACCAGTCGCGATGCGGTCTTGGAACGATTGCAGAGTCAAGATTTAATCAAACAAACCTCTCAAGGTTGGACAATCACAAATCTCGCTGCTATTCTTCTGGCGAAAAAGCTGGATGCCTTCTCCTCTGCCTTAGCTCGTAAAGCCCCCCGTGTCGTTATTTATGAGGGGATAAACAAGCTCCAAACCCGCGACGATAAGACAGACAATCGTGGCTATGCAGTTGGCTTTGAAGGCTTAGTCGATTTCGTCCATTCAGCAGCACCGCAAAATCGATTCATTGAAGAAGTCATGCGGGAAGAAATTAAGATGTTCCCAAAACAGGCACTCAGAGAGTTGATTGCTAATGCTCTAGTGCATCAGGAGTTTCTAGCCACAGGCGCTTCAGTGATGATCGAGATGTATAACGATCGGATTGAAATTTCTAATCCCGGCATCCCACCCATTCAAGTAGAACGCTTTATTGACGAATATCGTTCGCGCAATGAGCAACTTGCCGACCTCATGCGTCGTTTTGGCATTTGCGAAGAAAAGGGTAGTGGTATTGACAAAGTAGTGAGTGCGGCAGAGGTCTTTCAACTACCTGCGCCAGATTTTCGGGTCGGGGAGACACGCACAATATCCATCCTATTCGCTTACCAAGATTTTTCTGACATGAGTAAATCCGATCGAATTCGAGCCTGCTATCAGCATTGCTGCCTGCTATACGTCAGCAACCGACAGATGTCGAACCAGACCCTACGAGAGCGCTTTGGGTTTGACGAGTCAAAGAATGTCTTGGTCTCTCAAGTGATTGGTGCTACCAAGGAAGCGGGGTTAATCAAAGCAGATGACTCTGCTTCTACCTCGACTCGCTATGCTCGTTACCTCCCTTTTTGGGCCTGAAAGTGCTTAAACGCAAATCCACATAACGAAGATCCAAAGCTTAAAACCCTGATGAATCAAGGATTTAAGTGCTTAAAAGCAAATGGGAGTCACCCTGAAACCATGCCCCCCAACCTCCGCGCAGACCACGCTACTCCAAAGAAGTCGCTGCACGATCGCATCTACCTCGATCGCCGCTTCAAAAACGACACCGAACGCCTGGAAAAACTGTTTGAATTGTACACAAAAATGACCAGTCAGCAGGCATCATCGAAAAAATCTGCCAAACCTAAAGGAGGTAAATGAGGAGAAGTGCGATGGCTGCGCCCCGGCTTGCGCCTACGAGCTACCAAAATGACCCGTTAAATACAAAATGTTAAAATCAGACTAGCCTCTTATAGCCAAACGAGCCAATGCTAACCCTAGACCAACTCATTTCAGAAGCAACTGCATTACCAGATGCAGCCAAGGCTATCCTCATTGACAAAATTGTGGAGAGCATGGAAAGACAAATCGATCGAGATATTTTATTAGAAGGCGTGCAGAAAGCTCAAGAACGCATTGCCGAAATTGATAGCGGCGCAGTTCAAACCATTCCCGGAGATATTGCCTTAGCCCAAATACGGCAACTTGCACAGCAATGAAATATGAATTTCACCCAGTAGCCCTGCAAGAATATGCAGAGGCTGTGCAATCTAGACTTGAAGGGTTTTACGAATATCGTCGATTTAACTAACTGGCTTCAGCAAAAGAATTAAAAATTCTCAACTATCTCATAATCAAGCCGACCATATTCCCGCCTAGACTGAATGAAGCGAATTCTTGAGAACATACTAAGTAAATAAGTACATGGACATTAATGCATCTATCATTGACCAACGTTTAGCATCAGTCGTTAACGATATTCGTCAAAAGTCCGCCGAAGAATTGCACATCCAAGATGAAGGTAAAATCAAGTCCCTCGCATTTGTATACCTATGTGTTAGAACCATCTTGGATTTAGAAGATGACGACGCTTTCGAGTGCCTGACCGAAGGATCTGGTGACTTTGGCGTAGATGCCATGCACATTTCCGAAGAGTATGATGGTGAATTTACAGTTAGCTTGTTTCAAGCAAAATACAAAAACAAGCTAGCAGGAGATTCTAACTTTCCCCAAGAAGGCATTGAAAGTTTAATCAACGCAATTCAATACTTATTTAATCCAGCAGCTAGACTAGAACATATTAATCAACGACTGCTCGCAAAAGTCGAAGAAGCTCGTAGTTTGATTCGGGATGGTTACATCCCACAGGTTCGGGCATTAGCCTGTAACAATGGCCTAAATTGGAATGCGTCTGCACAGGAAGCTATTGAACGCACTGGCTTCGGCAGTCAAGTTACGTGGGAGCATATTAATCACGAACGCTTGGTCAAAATTCTGCAAGCTTCCAAACCCGTAAAAGATTCTTTGCAACTAAGTGGCAAGGCGATCGTTGAAGATATGGAATTTAGCCGAGTATTAGTTGGCAGAATTTCCGTCACCGAAATCGCAGCACTAATTGAACGACATGGTGAACGATTATTAGAGCGGAATATTCGTCGTTACTTAGGCTTGCAAGGTAATCGCGTCAATGAGGCTATTAGAAACACTTTAACCAGCGATGAGAAGAACAATTTCTACTTTTACAATAATGGGATAACCCTAACTTGTGAAAACTTTTCGTACAACGCTTTGCAAGATGGTAATTATCAGGTGCGTGTCGAAAATTTACAAATTATCAATGGAGGCCAAACCTGTCTGACCATATTCAAAACTTTGCGTGACAACAATTTGCTTCATGAAAATGCCCAAGCTTATGTTCTGCTTCGACTTTATCAATTACCTCATGAAAACGAAAGTTTAGTTCAAAGAATCACTTATGCTACTAATAGTCAAAATCCAGTAGATCTTAAAGATTTACGCGCTAATGACGAACTCCAGCAAAGACTGGAAATAGATATTCAGCAATTAGGATTCAATTACCGCCGGAAGCGTTCTGATTCTAGTACCCGTCCGATAGATATTACTTCAGGAGTAGCTGCTGAAGCCATACTATCTGTTTGGCGAGAAAAGCCTCATCAAGCAAAATTCTTCTCGCGCGAGCATTTCGGAAAACTTTATGACGCAATCTTCACCGACCAATTGAGCGGATCGCAAGTTGTAATTGCCGTTCAGCTTTACAGAATTGCAGAAAATCGTCGCAAAAGACCAAATCCTGCCGATCCAGATGTTGTTCGCTATGCTTCATGCTTTATTGCCATGCAGATGGGACGCAAGCTTCTTGCTGATTTGAATATTCAGATGAAAGACATTAGCCATCAGAATTTTCAATCGGCACAGCATCTGATTGAACAAAATAGCGAAGCCTATTTCGATGCCTCAGTACAGGATATTCAACGTGCGCTGCAAGATCTTTATGGCGAACAAGAGATTTCCTTACAGCAGCTATCTGCAACCTTTCGGCGTGGCGATTTAATCAGTAGACTTTGACTTACCAAAATGAATGTCCGATAAGTGCTACCGAACAGCCTGTCAATCGCAAAACCAAAGTTTACCACCCATGAGCAAACCGATCGCGATTCCCTCAGTTTCCGTCACCTACGCCCAGGATGGCACCTCCACCCGCCCCAACGCCCTCGGTATGCGCCCCATGCAAGAACGCGCCTACCAAAAGCGCGGCGAACAATACCTCCTGATCAAATCGCCTCCCGCCTCCGGCAAAAGTCGGGCATTGATGTTCATCGCCTTGGACAAACTAGAGAACCAGAACCTCAAACAAGCCATCATCGTAGTACCAGAAAAGGCGATCGGCTCCAGCTTCCACGATGAGCCGCTGAGTCAGTTTGGCTTTTGGGCCGATTGGCAAGTTGAGCCGAAGTGGAATCTCTGCGACGCACCGGGAAACGACGGCGGCAAAGTGGGCGCGGTGCAGAAGTTTCTAGCCAGCAATGCCAAGATTCTGGTCTGCACTCACGCCACATTCCGCTTTGCCGTGGACAAATTCGGTATCGAAATCTTAGACGATCGCCTAATCGCCATAGACGAATTTCATCATGTTTCGTCCAACCCAGACAACAAGCTGGGCGATCGTGTGCGCCAACTCATGGCCCGCGACAAAACCCACATCATAGCCATGACCGGCTCCTACTTTCGTGGCGATGCCGAAGCTGTGTTGCACCCCGAAGACGAATCCCGATTCGATACCGTCACCTACACCTACTACGAACAGCTCAACGGCTACCAATACCTGAAGCAACTCGACATCGGCTACTACTTCTACGCGGGTAGCTACACCGACGAAATCGTGCAGGTGCTAAACCCCAAAGAGAAAACCATCCTGCACATTCCCAACGTCAACTCCCGCGAAAGTACGAAGGACAAGATCCGCGAGGTGGAGCACATCATCGAGGAACTGGGCGAATGGCAAGGCACCGATCCCAACACGGGATTTCAACTCGTCAAAACCGCCGACGGCACGATCCTCAAAATCGCCGATCTCGTAGACGACGACCCCACCAAACGGGATAAAGTCGCCACCGCCCTAAAAGACCCCACCCAGAAGAACAATCGCGATCGTGTGGACATCATCATCGCCCTCGGCATGGCGAAAGAGGGCTTCGATTGGATCTGGTGCGAGCACGCCCTGACGATCGGCTACCGCTCCAGTTTGACAGAGATTATTCAGATTATCGGTCGCGCCACCCGCGATGCACCAGGGAAAACCCGCGCTCGGTTCACCAACCTGATTGCCGAGCCGGATGCCGCCGAATCTGCCGTCACCGAGGCAGTGAACGACACGCTCAAAGCCATTGCGGCCAGCCTACTGATGGAGCAGGTGCTCGCGCCGCGCTTCGAGTTCAAACCCAAGCGCCCCGACAATCAACCAACACCGGGTTTCGACTACGGGGAAGATGGTTACAATCCTGGCAAGTGCAACGTAGGCATCAATCCAGAGAGAGGCCTGATTCAAATGGAAATTAAGGGATTAGCCGAACCCAAGAGCCCGGAAGCCGAACGCATCTGCCGCGAAGACTTGACCGAACTGGTGACGGCTTTTGTCCAAGATAAGCCAACGATCGAGCGCGGCCTATTTGATGAAGAACTGGTGCCGGAAGAACTCACCCAAGTTCGCATGGGCAAAATCGTCAAAGAGAAGTTCCCAAATCTAGAAGCGGAAGATCGAGAAGCCGTCCGCCAACACGCGATCGCCGCCCTAACCCTCGTCCAACAAGCTAAAAAAACCATGAACGAAAGTGGTGGGCAGTACGCCACAAATCCTGGTGGTGGGGAAGCAGCGAAAAACACCTCACTCCTCGATGGGGTGAGGAAGTTCGCCCTATCGGTAACAGACCTCGATATGGATCTGATCGATCGCATCAATCCCTTTGGCGAAGCCTATGCCATTCTGGCTAAGTCCATGAGCGAAGAACGGCTGAAGCAGGTGGCAGAAGTCATTGCGGCTAAGCGAGTAACCCTTAGCGTGGAAGAAGCGCGGGAATTAGCCAAACGGGCGCTGCGGTTCAAGCAAGAAAAAGGCAGGTTGCCCTCTCTCACAGCAGTCGATCCCTGGGAAAAACGGATGGCAGAAGGAGTTGCCTTCCTGCAACGCAAAGTGAAGGAGGAAACTAATGCCTAAGTACACCACCGATGATGATTTGGAATTGCTCGGTGAATTGGGCATGGACATGACCCCCGAACCCTCCGGCCAGCGTTCTGCCAGAGAAGAGCGGATCGTCGCAGGCTTTGAGGAGATCGAGCGGTTTGTGGAAGAATATGGCAGACTGCCCCAGCATGGGGAAGATCGCGATATCTTCGAGCGGCTTTATGCAGTACGGCTCGATCGCCTGCGAGAATCGGAGGAATGTCGTGCAGTCTTGGAACCCCTAGACTCACGCAGACTGTTAGATGCTGAGACTGATGCCAGCCCGATCACAGAAAGCAATCTGACAGATGAAGCACTGCTGGCCTCCCTGGGAGTCGATGCAGCCTCAGAGAACGACGTTACCCAGCTTACTCATGTGCGATCGCGCAGCGAAATCAAAGCAGCCGAGGAAATCGCCCAACGTACTCCCTGTCAGGACTTTGATGAATTCAAACCCATCTTTGACAAAGTGCAACGGCAATTGCAGTCGGGGGAACGGCAAACCATCAAATATCAAGACTATGCAGCCGTCAAGGAAGGTGATTTGTTCATCCTTGATGGGCAGAAGGTGATGGTGGTCGATATGGGTGAGCCGTTTGTCAGCGACTATGGTCGATCGGACTGCCGGTTGAGGGTGGTTTATGACAATGCCACCGAGAGCGATTTGCTGTTGCGATCGCTCCAGCGTGCTTTAAATAAAGACAAGGCCAGCCGCCGCATCACCACCCCAGATTTCGGCCCCCTATTTTCTCACATTGAAGCAGCAGACGACTTACCAACTGGGTACATTTACGTGCTCAGGAGCCAATCGGATCACCCCTTCATTGCGGAGAATCGGTCTATTATTCACAAGATCGGCGTCACCGGAGGAGACGTAAAAAGCCGAATTGCCAACGCCAAGAAAGACCCCACCTATCTACTAGCAGATGTGGAAATCGTCGCAAAATTCAAACTGGCAAATATGAACCGGAAGCGACTTGAGGCACTCCTTCAGAAGTTCTTCGCCAGTGCTCGATTGGATTTGGAATTACAGGATCGCTTCGGTATACCAGTGCAGCCAAGGGAGTGGTTCCTCGTTCCACTAGAAGTCATTGAGGAGGCGATCGAAAAAATCAAGGAAGGAACCCTCGATCAATTCCGGTACGATCGGGAAACAGCAAGTCTCACGCGATCGTAATGCTATCTAAGGGGAATACGTCCAATTAGAACCCAAACTAAAAATGGCAAAGGATCTCTTCCACAACAGGGTCAAAATCGCCCTACAAAAAGATGGCTGGAAGATTACCCACGATCCCTACCAGTTACGCTATGGTGTTGCTGATGTCTACATCGATCTTGCAGCCGAAGAAGCGATCGCCGCTGAAAAAGAAGGACGTAAAATAGCTGTAGAAGTCAAAAGTTTCGTAGGTGGCTCCACCATTTCTGAATTCCACACTGCCCTCGGTCAATTCCTCAACTATCGCGTTGCCCTCGAAGTCTCTAGCGAACCCGAACGTATACTCTATCTGGCAGTGCCCACCGATACCTACCAAATGTTTCTCAGGTTTGAACCCGCAAAAACTGTCATCGAACGTTATGAAATTCGACTAATTGTTTATAATCCAACTCGTGAGGCGATCGACCAATGGATAGACTAAACGAATACCGCAAAATTGTTTGTGACTTTCTCGAAGACTTTTCTAAAAATGACGCAAATGCTCAGCTAATATTCGATTTCGCCCGCGATCGATACCTCGTTATGCACAACGAATGGCGCGACGAATATCGCATCTATGGGTGTGCCATGCAGCTTGATATCATCGAAAATCAAATCTGGATTCAACACAACAGTACCGAAATCTACATCGATCGAGAACTGATTCAACGCGGCGTGTCTCCTCAAGATATCATTCTTGGGTTTCGCTCCCCCAGCATCCGAAAACTCCTTGCCACCAACTATTCCTAGAGACCAAGGTTTGGAACAGTTAGATGGATAAGTAGTTAGACAGAATTAATTACACAAAATAGAATCTGAAATTCTCTTCCCGTAAGCTTTGCAACATTATATATGTGTAAATATTTCTGTCTCGGTTTTCGCATATATATTTTATGCTCGATACCCCAACTGTCACCAAGCAGAATCTGGGATTAAATATTAACTATCTTGAATTGTGGGAGACATTGCCATATTTTGTGCTTGTTGCTGCATGAATTCAATGTCCGATCGCGACCAAGTGCGGGGCCCGCTGCACTGATGAGCAATTAACAGCCCCCACAGTCCTTTGTTTGTTAAAATTGGCACGACTAAATTGGCGCGAACTTTCAGGCTAAGCAGAAAATCTCGGTGACATGGGTTAATTGGTTCTACTTCAATATCTGCAATTGCTTTAACTCTGCCCGCTTCGTACAAAGCAGCGTATTCGCCGCTAAAACATTCGTCTGGCCCCGTTGAACCCAAGATTGAGAGTTCGATCGCACTTAACATCTCGTAAGTCACTCGACCTTGCCACTGTTTGTAAAAATGATAAAGCACCGCGCGATCGCTCTGCAAAACTTCTCGAATGTCGTAGAGGGATTTTTCAACTAATACATCGCGCTTTAGACGATCTGTCAAGCGGTTAACAATGTTTTGCAGGCGATCGCCCGACATAGTATTAACTCCTTTAGTTCCTAGTACACTCGCCCGATCTTAATTATTGAACTGGCGCTATCAACAAAACTCAATTTCTTGCGCTTCGAGATTTTCGCGCGCTCTAAAATGAGTAATTTTTGGCTTAACAGTTGTCTGGATGCCAGCAACATTATACTATTATTTTGACAGAGATAGCAATCTTTTTGGGAAACGGGCAATGGCGTCGGGCCCCGCAAGCTACGGCTTTTTTTCGCGAAGAACCACCGATGGGACGCCTGTTCCACAAATGAAGAGAAAAGGAAGAGTTTACAAGTGCTGTGAGAATGGCTAGATATGCCTAAAGTTGGTTCCTCTTAAAGAGAGGAACTGGTAAGCTATCTCGATAGCTAGAGGAAGCATCAAATATGTCTGTGCTAGAAGCTGCTTGGAAACACGAATTTATCCCTACGAACGGCATCAAACTGCACTATGTCACTCAAGGTTCTGGGCCGCTGATGCTGATGCTGCACGGATTTCCTGAATTTTGGTATTCTTGGCGGCATCAAATCCCAGAATTTGCATCAGATTATAAAGTTGTCGCTGTGGATCTCAGAGGTTACAACGACAGCGACAAACCTCACGATCGATCTGCTTACGTGATGGCAGAGTTTGTGCAAGATGTCAAGGGCATTATTCAGGGTTTGGGATACGAAAGTTGCGTCTTAGGAATGAGAATTAAATAACTTCCACAATAACAATTAAAATTGTAAGTTATTTAATTCGCGATCCTTAGTTGGTCACGACTGGGGAGGTGCGATCGCCTGGAATTTTGCTTATGCTTATCCCGAAATGGTGGATAAATTAATTGTGATGAATCTACCGCATCCGGCCAAGTTTGCTGAAGGGTTACGCACTCCCCAACAATTGCTGAAAAGTTGGTACATCTTTTTATTTCAGTTGCCAGTTTTGCCGGAGTTGTTAATTCAGTGGGACGACTATCAAGCAATTTCGGCTGCTTTGGAAGGTATGGCAGTTGACAAAAGCACCTTTAGTCCCTCAGATATCGAAGCTTACAAAGATGCCGCTGCCAAACGGGGCGCTCTGACTGCTACTATCAATTATTACCGCAATATTGCTCGCGGATTTCTCGATCGCCAGAATTGGAGCGTGCTGGAAGTTCCGACGCTGATGATTTGGGGAGAAAAAGATGCGGCCCTCGGCAAAGAGTTAACCTATGGAACCGCAGATTACGTGCGGGATTTTCAGATTCATTACATTCCTAATTGCAGCCACTGGGTGCAGCAGGAACAGCCGCAGTTAGTGAATCGGTACATGAGAGATTTTTTGGCAAGCAAAGCTGTTTGAGCTGATATTTGGCACTATTTTCTCCGGCCGCACTTTTTTGTAATTTCTAGTGTTGGAGGCGCTCTGACGATCGTAAACCGGGTTTTTTACCGAGATTGAAAATCTTAATTAAGTATTTTCGTAAAAAACCCGGTAACAAGTGAGTCTCGACGTTCACCGACTGCTGATTCCCTCCGTCGTGCGCCCGCTCATTTCCCAGGGCTGAATGCGGTAAATTGCGATGGTCTCCGCACGCCCTTGCGAGTCAATCCAGGTGCGATTGATGGCGGGCGAAAGTTTGGGGTTGTGTTCTTTGACCAATTCCATCGCGCGATCGATGTCTTCCTGCTGCGTAAGGCGTTCTGCTCGCCCGTTCACGACAACGCTGCGCCAGTGTTCCATATCGCGGACTTCTTCCACTTGCAAGCAGACTTCTGGATTGCCGTCGATATACTTCGTTTTCATCCCGACTGTTGTGAAAATGTATATGTCCGAATCTTGGAGATAATAGTGCATTGGCACAACGTAGGGAAGCCCTTCAAATACACAGCCGAGGTGTCCGTGTCCTACTTGCTGCAAAAGTTCTTGTATTTCTTTTGAACTCATTTCATCAATATCTAACATTTTTATGCTCCTTTAAGACTTACTCTAGAGAAATCCATCGATGTTTTAGGTTGCTTCACGAGTGGGGCTTTGGGTCTAATTATTGCATTTTTGATGCGCCTGTTTTGTGGCTATAAACAAGTATAGAAGTTCTCCGAGCATAACCTAGGTTGGTCACCAATATCATCTACCTTTAGACCGATATATTTTTTGTGGGGAAAATTGTAGGATTTGGGAAATAAACCCTCGGCAATTGCTGAGGGTTTAATGTTTTTATTAAATGGCGATCGTCTAATTAATTAATAAAAGCGTTTTTTCCTAACGGGACTTAAACAAATTTTCAGCCCAGATCAAGCCCAAACTCACTTTATCTGCAGCTTGGGCGTCCATGTTTTGTTGTTACCCGCGAACAAAAGGCGATCGTCCCTTGGAATGCTCTGACCTATCTTTTTTAACACAAGTCGATCAAATATGAGGCCTGGCTGGGTTTCCGGCGGCGTTGTCACCCCGCCAGATATTTAACGCAATTTATATGGTTAATTGTTATACCCAAATATTTTACTGTGGTTGTTCGAGGTGAACCTTCACTTTTGACTGCTACCTGTGCTATTTTACTTTATGTGTTAATTCGGGAAATTGGTATAGTTAATGCTTTTTTATTACAATAGCTAACAAACTCGATCGCCCGTTAAGTTAGATTAGCGATGGGTATATTTACCTCGAACAGAAAATAACCTAAATTAGTAGTTAATAATCACGTGTTATCAAAAACTAGAATTCTGATTTTTTTTCTAGGTGTTTTAATTGCCATCAGCCTAGGGTTGTTCATCGGAATGACAACTTTTGCTCAAAACATCGAAACAATTAAAATTTCCGGCACTGCTGCGGGTGTCAGCACTCGCTACATCGGTGCAGTCGAAGGCAATATCAATTTCGACATCAAAGATTTGCAAGATTTGGGAATTAATACCTACCGCATTTACGGGGGTATGTCTCGATGGGAAGCTGAAGACGACGATGGTAAATACGGTTGGCCATCTATTGACGAAATTAAGACAAATCCCAATATAATTAATTGGGCACATTGGGATCAGATGATGACTAATCCGCCCCAGGGTAGCGATTATTGGTGGTCGGGACGACCAGGTAGGGTTTGGCAAGGCAATGCCAGGACTATTTTTAATAGTCTCAAACAAGCAAATATTCGCCCGGTTGTGAGTATTCGTAATGTTGATAATAACTGGAATCCCAGTTGGGCACTGCAACTGAATCCGCCGCGCACAGGAGAAGATTGGAACGAGTGGTGGGAACACGTTTTTGCTACGGTTTATTGGCTGAATGTTCGCAATGATTACCGCGTTGATGATTGGGAAATTCACAACGAACCGGACAATCGCGATCAGGGTTGGGGCGGGACTAGGGCTGACTATTTTGAATTGGTTAAGGTGGCAAAAGATGCGATCGACTTTGTTTATAAAACTTATTTGCCTTCGCGCACTTACCGCATCCACGGCCCGAAAACCATAGGCGGCAGCAATTGGCCGGCTAGTGCTTTGCAGGAAATACCGAATTATTTCGATACAGTCAATGTCCACAACTACGATGCAGATATTTCTAGCTACACCCGCAAAGTGCGCGGCTGGATGAACGGTACTGTCCGCGCTAACTCGCAGCTTTGGGTAGGAGAATGGGGAACTTACAACATGAGCTACGGTGATTTATCTTTAGCTTTAAATTTGATTAAGAATTTGATTCGAGGTTCTCAACCGGGGGATAATTATATTGACGGCAGTCACATATTCTGTTTGTACGACTGGGGCAAGCCCGCAGGGGCGGAAGGTTTGCTAGGGGACGGGGGAAAACGGCGCGCAGGCTACTATGCTTTACGGATGGGAATTAGGGCTTTGCAGGGCGGGAAAGCTACCTTTTTTCCTATCACTAATAGTTCGGATTTAATGGCAGTTGCAACTCTTGATGCTAGCAAGAATGTTTACTTGCTGGTTGTCAATGACCGAGCAACATCTTACACTGTTAATGCTGATATTTCGGAGCTGATAAAAACTGGTAATGGCACGGTGCGGGAGTTCAGTTCTAAAACAATGGATGAGGTTGTTGGTAGCTTAAGGCTCAAGGGTGGCAATGCGAGTTTTACACTGGCAGGGAACAGCGCTATTCTCATCAAGTTCGATCGCCAGAATTGAAGCTCAAATCCTCTGGGCCATAATTGGGATAAGATAGAATTAGTTATGCTCAAAATTATTTATTTTCTGCCTGCTTGGCCTTGGAACCCTGGAACCCTCGAACCCTCGAACCCCCAATTGCACAGTTGCAATACCTAAATGTCATGTTGTGATTCCCCTCCTGTCGCTGGTAAATTGGTAGGGTGCAGGTATCTGGCCTCAAACAGAATGTGAGCGAGAGTTCCGTTGAGGGGCAGAAAGTAGGGTGCAGTCTAGACAATCGCAGAAATTCTTGCTCGTAAACCCGCAGCAGTTAGGCTAGGCGAGGAATTACCCGCCCGCCTTCATGTCCGCCCTCTGGCAGATAGCATTGGTTCTGGAAGTCAGAAGCCGTCAATTATCAGGATATGGCACGGAATTAATTTTAAATGCCAAGATGCTGGAAGTATGGGTGAGTTGAATCGTACAGAAACTTTGAGCGCGCTTGGAAATCTCGCGGGTAAAGCCTCTCAATCAACCTGCTGCTCGCGATCGGCTTTTTCCAACAAATATCACTTTTATGCCCCCTGATGTTTATTCCCTCCCTCAGTCAGGTCATCAACCGCAATCCCCTCACCGTCACCCCTGAGACGCCCGTAGAAAAGGCGATCGAGCTGATGAGTAGCACAGGAGCCAGTTACGTCCTCGTGGTAGAACCGCGCGGGAATTATCAACTCGGAAATCCCACGAACGGGACTTCCCCACAATCGCGGGAACAGTCGGGTTTCTACAACGGTGTACCGCGTGCGCTACACGCAGGAGGCAACGGGCGGCCTCTCAACGGCTCAAAAGCTCCCTATCCTAGCAGCCAGACAGTGCTGGGGATTTTTACAGCGCGAGATATCGTACAGCTAAATTCGATCGGCGCTGCTTTGAGGGGATTTGCGATCGAGCAAATCATGATCAGAACCGTAACTGTAGCCAGAGAATCGGAAATTCCCGACTTTTTTGCCTTAGCAAATCTGCTGGAGAAAAATCAGATCAGCCATTTGCCAGTCGTCAGCGAGGCTGAAGAACTTGTCGGTTTAATTAGCTCTCAAAGCTTGGTGCAAATGTTGCAGGGAATTGGGGAATCGACACCAAAAGCAATTAGCAGCGCTTCGCTACCTGCGGCTTTCGCGTTCCCTCCGCCGCTACCAATTGTGCATCATAAATTAGAGCTGCCCGCAAGTTTAATTAAACTTTATCAAATCCCTCAAATAGCAGCCTCACGAATAATTCACGCTCCTTCTAATTCTTCGGTTCGCTACTTGGCGCAACTGATGTTTAGACACAATGTTAGTTATGTATTAATCACTGAAACCCCCGATCAACACTCGACTGGTGCTGCTCACAATTCCAAATTTACAAATCCCAACATTCACAAACTGGTTGGGGTGGTAAGTTCGCGGGATATCGTGCAGTTGCAGGCGCTGGGAAGAGACTCTAACAAAATTAAAGCGGGAGCAATTTGCAGCAGTTCGCCGCCACTGGTGCGATCGCACTCTAGCCTCGAAGCAGCCGTGGCGCTGCTGCAAAAACACTACTGCCAGTTGCCTTTATTAGTCATCAACGAAACAAATCACCCGATCGGGATTATTAATCCTAAAACTATCCTTTTACAAGCGCTGGATTCCAAATCTCTGCATTCTGGCTTAATTGCTTTGCAGCGCCAGCTAGAATCTAGCAACGCTCAATACAAAAAACTCTCAGCAGAAATACAGCGGACAGCAGCAAATAGCCACGAGATGGCTGAAATTTCTTACCACAGTTTCGTAGAGCGGCCAAATCTCCCCCCTGCAGTCAACAATCAGGGGATTTGGGACTGGAATCTCGAAACAGATGAGTTTTTTTATTCGGCGCGGTGGCAAGAAATGCTGGGCTACCAAGAAGGGGAAATCTCGAATCGCCGATCGGAATGGTGGAGTCGCATCCACCGAGATGATATTGACTCGGTAAAGGCAGCTTTAGAAGAACACTTCGCCCAAAAGACACCGGATTTTGCAGCCGAATATCGGATGTACTGTAAAGACGGCAGCACTGTCTGGGTGCTGAACCGGGGTCAAGTTTTACGCAGCGCTACTGGCAAACCGCTGCGGGTAGTAGGAACTCATACAGATATTACTCTAAACAAGCAGTTTGAAGTCAAAAACCGCGAGCACGATCGAGAACAATTCCATCTATTTGACTCTTTGAAAGCAACAGTAATTTTCCACATAGATGCGGCGGGGGTTTGGAAATTCCTCAACCGCGCTTGGACGGAAATTACTAATTATGCGGTTTCCGAAAGTTTGCAAACTAATTTTTTAGAGTGGGTGCATCCAGATGAGCGCGAGCAATGTGCAAATTTATTGGAGTCTTTGCTGTCCGGGAAGTCGGAATTTGAACGGCGAGAACTGCGATTTAAGTCCAAGTCGGTTTCGGAAAAAAACTCCTTGGGAATTCACAGTAATTCCGGCTTTGTTTCCGTAGAATTATTTGCCCAAGTCCGCCGGAATTCGCAAGGCGAAATAGCGGGAATTTTCGGGACTTTGCACGATGTCTGCAACCGCCTCGAAGGAGTTGAGGAACTGCGGGAAAGTGAGCGGGCAATTCGATCGCTCTACGAGGTAATGGTGAGCTCGGAAGGCTCTTTTGACGATCGAACGATCCGGTTGCTGGCGATGGGCTGTAGTCAGTTTGGGATGGATATCGGGCTGTTGGGCAGGGTTTTGGGCGATCGCTACGAAGTGATTTCGGCTTATGTACCGGAAGATTTTCCCTTTGGATTTGCTAAAGGAGACGGTTTTGCTTTGAGCAGAACCTTTGAGCGAGAGGTTTTGCGATCGAGCGAACCTATTTCTGTCGAATCAGCCGGCACTACTCAGTGGCGCAACCACCCCGCTTACAGCGTCCGCAAGTTGGAGGCTTTTGTGGGGACGAGGGTAATAGTGCAAGGGCGAATTTATGGCACTTTGAGCTTTACTTCTCGCACCACTAAATCTCCTTTTAAACCGCTGAATTTTGAAATTTTAAAGTTGATGGGCAATTACATCGGCGCAGAAATTGCCCGCGAAGAGCGAGAGCGAACTTTGCAACGTCAGTACCAGCGCGTTTTACTACTCAAACAAATTACTCAAAAAGTGCGATCGACTTTAGACACTCAAGAAATTTTTCAAACTACCGCCACCCAAATCGGCCGCGTATTTGGTGTCAATCGCTGTACAATTCACACCTATCTTTCGGAACCTTATCCCCACCTTCCTTGCGTCGCGGAATACTTAGAACCCGGTCACGAATCGGCTTTAGATTTAGAACTTTCTGTCACTTATAACCCCTACACAGAAAAACTTCTCGCTGAAGATATAGCCCTGGCATCTCCCGATGTGTTTGCCGATCCTTTGCTGGAATCTTCGGGGCCGATGTGCCGCCGCATCGGATTAAAATCTATGTTGGCTGTTCGCACTTCCTATCAAGGAGAACCGAATGGAATTATTACTTTGCACCAGTGCGATGCAACTCGCCAGTGGAATCCAGACGAAATTGAACTGTTAGAAGATGTTGCCGCTCAAGTTGGCATTACCTTAGCTCAAGCACAACTTTTAGAAACCGAAGTTCAGCGACAGCGACAGTTAGCAGAGCAAAATGAAGCTTTGGATCAAGCACGACAAGCGGCGGAAGTTGCTAATAGAGCTAAGAGCGAATTTTTAGCAACGATGAGTCACGAAATCCGCACTCCGATGAATGCGGTCATCGGGATGACGGGCTTGCTGCTGGATATGGAACTAACTCCAGAACAGCGGGATTTTGTGGAGACAATTCGTACCAGCGGCGATGCTTTGCTGACTATTATTAACGATATTCTCGACTTTTCCAAGATTGAATCTGGAAAATTGGATTTGGAACGCAGCCCCTTCGAGCTGCAAAACTGTATAGAAGAATCTCTAGAATTACTGGCTCCTAGAGCCTCAGAAAAAGGTTTAGAGTTGGCTTATTTTATTGATGATTCTGTGCCAAAAAACATTTTAGGAGATGTCACGAGACTGCGCCAAATTTTGGTAAATTTGCTGGGCAATGCAGTTAAGTTTACAGAATCTGGAGAAATTGTGGTGTGCTGTACGGCTAGGCAAATTGAACCGGTAGCTGCTAAGAGTTCGCCGGAAAAAATTAATATTCTAGATCCACAACCGCTAGCAATTAACCAGGGAGAGTTGGCACGTAGCAAACAATACGAGATTCAATTTGCTGTCCAAGATACGGGAATTGGTATTCCGCCAGACCGGATGGATCGCCTGTTTAAAGCTTTTTCGCAGGTGGATGCTTCGACAACACGACATTACGGCGGGACGGGTTTGGGACTGGCTATCAGCCAGCGTTTGAGCGATATGATGGGCGGTACAATGTGGGTTGTCAGCCAGGTTGATCCCCGAAGTTCTAAGTCTCAACCGGGAGTTTCTGCCGGACAAAGTATCGCTGGAAGGTCGCCAGAAGAATTTACTCCGCCCTTGATATCGGGTTCGGGTTCGATTTTTTATTTCACGGTGACTGCTGAAGCGAATGACATCCGGGCTGAGGAAAAAAGACCGGAATTTGCCGCTGGTAAGCGCTTGTTAATTGTTGAGCATCATGCCATTAACCGGCAAGTTTTGATCCGGCAGGCAGAGTCTTGGGGAATGATACCCGTGGCTGTAACTTCGGGTGCTGAGGCTTTGGAAATCATCAAAGGAAACTCGCCGCTCGATTTAGCTATTTTGGCGATGAATCTACCAGATATGGACGGTGTGGCTTTGGCTGTGGAGATTCGGAAATTTGAGCAGAGCAATTTGTCTGGCGACGACGGCTTAAATCCGAATGTCATCGTTAAAAACCCTCGCAAAATAGCACTACCTTTGGTACTGTTTACTTATTTAAGTAAGGCGGAAGTTTGGAAAAAACTTGAAACTACAGAAGTACATTTTTCGGCTTTTTTAACTAAGCCTTTAAAACAGTCCCAGTTTTATAATGTGTTGCTGCAAGTTTTTGGATATGTTACTGGCAGAAGCGGCAGGGGAGAAGTTTCAAATGTGGTGACTTTGACTTCGGGATTGAAGTATTTTGAAAATTCTCAAGAACAACACCGCGCGCAGCGGACGCCTGCTGTTTTGAGGCAGGTTGCGACGAATTCTGCCGGACAGGATGGAGCTAATTCTAGTCAGATTCGGATCTTGCTGGCGGAGGACAATGTGGTGAATCAAAAAGTGGCTACGCATTTACTCGACAGGATAGGATATCGGGCTGATATTGCGGCTAATGGGTTGGAGGTTTTGGAGGCGCTGAAGCGGCAATCTTACGATGTTGTGCTGATGGATGTGCAGATGCCGAATATGGATGGGTTGGAAGCGACGCGCCGCATTTGTCAGGAATGGCCTGCTAACAAGAAGCCGAGAATTATTGCGATGACTGCTAATGCGATGCAGGGCGATCGCGAAAAGTGTCTGGAAGCAGGTATGGACGATTATATTACTAAGCCGGTACGCCGGGAAGAGTTGGCGATCGCCTTGAGCAAGTGCTCACCTCTGATTCGGGATGAATTGGATGCGGTAACAGAGGAAAACAATCAAGATATTTCTGATGACATTGACAGTGATGCTGCGGCATCTTCGAGCGTTCAACCGGGAGCCGATTCGCCGATTGATTTTCATATTTTGCAAAATCTCCGCGAGCTAGACGATGATGAAGATCCGGATTTTTTGGGGGAGCTGATCAAGATATATTTGGTAGACGCACCGCAACATTTAGAAACTATTAAGGAGGCTATTTTTCTCGGCGATGCTGATAGTTTGAAGCTGGCTTCTCACACGCTGAAGTCGAGCAGCGCCAATTTAGGAGCGGTGTCTTTTTCTGCTGTTTGCAAGGAGTTGGAATATATGGGTCGCTTGGCGGTTGAGTCGGGAGGGGAACAGGTTTTTGATGTGAGTACGGCGCGCGATCGCCTGTTGGAAGCCCAAGCGGAGTGGGAAAAGGTGCGGGCGGCTTTTGAGACGGAATTGGAAACGGGGAAGTTGCGATCGCAAATAGGGTAATTTGTTATTTTTTATTTGTTGGTTGTTATTGGTTATTTGTCAGTTTCAATAACCAATTACCAATGCCCAATGCCCAATTCCCAATGCCCAATTCCCAATGCCCAATTCCCAATGCCCAATTCCCATATTTAACTTTCACCTAAATATGCTTTGCGAACAGTTTCATTTGACTGCAAATCGCTAGCAGTACCAGCGACTACAACCTGACCAGTTTGGATGACATAGCCGCGATGGGCTACACTTAAAGCCATGCGGGCGTTTTGTTCCACCAGTAAAATAGTTGTTCCTTCAGCATTAATATCGCGGACGATCGCAAAAATTTGACTGACTAACATCGGTGCCAATCCCATACTCGGCTCGTCCAATAATAACAAGCGGGGGCGCGACATCAAAGCCCGGCCGATCGCCAACATTTGCTGTTCGCCACCGCTGAGAGTTCCCCCTTTTTGACTAATTCTTTCTCGCAAACGAGGAAATAAATTTAATGCTTTTTCCATATCGGACTTGATACCGAGAGTATCGTTGCGGAGATAAGCGCCCATTTCTAGGTTTTCTTGCACCGTCATGCGCGGAAAAATCAACCGCCCTTCGGGACTTTGAGAAATCCCCAAACGGACGATCGCCTCTGTAGATAGTGCTTCTAAAGGCTTTCCCTCAAATAATACAGTGCCGATTCGCGGGCGCAGCAGTCCTTGAATCGTGCGGAGAGTGGTCGTTTTCCCCGCCCCGTTGCTGCCGATTAATGTCACAACTTCTCCCTGCGAGACTGTTAGCGATACCCCTTTGAGAGCGTGGATATTTCCGTAGTAGGTGTGAATGTTTTTAATTTCTAGCATGATTACTCTTTCTGCTTTGTGCCTTTTTATATTATCCCGACTAATTATAAAATTTTATTGCATTTATTTAAAATCAAGCTTTTTTAGAGTAAACAGTAATTTTACTTAGATCAAGACCCGCCCTAGCTCCCATAGAATCTATTTTTAGTAGCTGTGGCGACCAACTTTACATAATTTTTACTTAAACACAAGATTTCTTGACAGTAGCTTTACAAAAATCTCTAAGTATATAGCTAGTATTGATACGTAAGCGCAACCAACCGCTACAAGTTACCAATAACAGCACTTAAAATGTTTCAAATTTAAGGAAATTTACCATGAAATTCAATCACTGTAGCGGAACGATCGCATTTTTATTAGCAACTCCTTTAGTAACCAGCTTGAGTGTAGGTATTGCGCCCAGCCGTGCTGCCACAATAGCCGGTTCTGCCGCAGCAGTAACGATTAACAACTTCCGTCACACCCCGACTGAGACAGGTACATTTACTAACACTAAAACTCAGACAATAGCTAACAGCGGTGCAGCCATTAGCCAAGCGAACGCTGAGGCATTTTTTATATCTAACTGTCACGAATTGCTGGCAACAAATCTCTCGCAAAGTGAAGTCATAGGCAGCGGGAATAACTATTCTGGTTTAGCCCAAAGTCAAGCAGCAGTTATCGGCGACTTTTCTATAAAGGCTAAAGAAACTTTTTCCTTCACTGTTCAGACTATTTTACATCTTTTTACATCTGTTAGTAATCCCCAATCAGAACGGGCTAGCGCCCAAGGCAGTATATCTTTTGCATTAATTGACACTGTTTCTAACATTCTTTTAGAATCATTTCAATTTGGGATCGGTTTGCACTCTTTTAAAGCCCCGGAATTGAGTGTGTCATACAACCTCGCTGGAAACTTTAATCCAACACAAATTAATTTTGCTTTTCTGGCTGAAGGTAATACAAAAAGCCTGAGTTTGTATACTTCGGGAGTGTATTCGCGGACTTTTGACAGCACCACTAATTTAAGATTAGTAGAAGTTAAGAACAATATGGCAGTGGCACAAGCGCAACCAGTCCCCGAAGCAGAACCAGTTCCCGAACCTACTACTATATTAGGCACTGCCCTATTTTTCGGTTTCCTGGCGAAGGGGAGAAAATTTAAGAATCAATTCTCTGAAGTTAAATCAAAAGTTTAGGAATGATGCAAAACATCTAAGGATCGTCAATTAAATAATTTCCCTTTTTTCTTGTGGGATGGGCGTCCCGCCCGCCCAGAAAGGACGGGCGGGACGCCCATCCCACAACAGTCATGAAAAGTGGATTTTATGTAATTCTCATCCCTAAGTATGTCAACTATCGCTGTTAGATAGGCGACTTCTTTAATAAGAAGTCGCCTATCTATAGCAATCCTCGCATCATTTGTAAAAATATGTAGGGGTAGTGCTACCCCTACTCCCCGTGCCTACCCCAGCCTGCATCGGGGCAACCGGGCGTGGGGAGAGCCCCTACAATAATTACACGAATCATTTAGGATTGCTATAGTTATTCTACAGCGGATTCCAGGTTTATAAAGTACACCCCAGAAACCGGGTTTCTTCTGGATTTCTCGCCAGAAACCGGTTTTATTCAAGAAACCCGGTTTCTCTGTACTTCACTTACCTGGAAAGTGCTGTATACTATCCATGTCCATCTTCTTCTTTTCCCAAATATGCCTCAATTACGCGAGGATCGGCGCGAACTTGATCTGGAGTTCCCTCAGCAATTTTAGTACCGTACTCCATAACACTCACGCGATCGCTAATTCCCATCACCACTTTCATATCATGTTCAATCAGCAAAATACTCAAATTCAACTCATCGCGAATTCGGTAAATAAAGCGAGTTAAATCAGCCGTTTCGTTCGGATTCATCCCCGCCGTAGGTTCGTCCAAAAGCAGCACTTTCGGATCGGAAGCCAAAGCCCTGGCAATTTCCAATCTGCGCTGGTCTCCGTAGGAAAGGTTTTTTGCCAACTCCAGCGCTTTAGAAGCACCTAAACCGACAAAATCAAGCATAGTCAAGGCTTTTTTCTTAGCTTCCCGCTCTTCTACAATCACAGCCGGACTGCGGAGGATTGCACCCAACAAACCTGTTTTTAATCGGCAGTGTCTACCTACTAAAACATTATCCAGCACAGTCATGTTGTTAAACAAGCGGATATTTTGAAAAGTTCTAGCAATGCCGAAAGTTGTCAGGCGATCGGGAGGTAAACCCGTGATATTTTTTTGTTCCAAAAGCAACTGACCGCCACTCGGTTTGTAGATACCCGTCAGCATATTAAAAAAAGTAGTCTTGCCCGCACCATTGGGGCCGATCAAACTGGCGATCGAGCCTTTTTCCAATGTTAAACTAACCTGGTTGACCGCAGTCAAACCGCCGAATCGCATTGTAAGTTGCTGTGCTTCTAATAATGACATTTTGGTTCTGTTTTCTAAGATTTTATAGTAGTGCGATCGTCCTCGTCACAAGCTTTCACGCACACGAATCAATTCGGGATTGGGAGATTTTAGGGCATATTCTCTAACGTACAGACAAAATAGAACTTAAAAAGATTAGATTCTAGCGAACGGCGAGGGCGATATTGTGCGTGTAAATCGGCAGTCGAAAAGTTTTCAATAACTTTGAGATTGAGTTCGTCAGCCAAAGTAGCAATCTTTTCAAACCCCGTAATCCACGGTGCATACATACTTTCGTATTTATCTATGTAATCATTGATATCTTGGTAGCCCGTGGTTCTCAAAATTACCTTTTCCGACATATAATCAAAGGACAATCGAAAATTATCAACATTGTCGCGAATTTGTTCTAATACAAATATTACATCTTTTTTGTCAACCAAAGTAGTGTTGCCTTCCCACAAAAAATATGTCGGTCGAGCGAAATCAAATTCACTCGGTTTCAGCAAGGAGATTAAACCGTCTTTTACGTAATCGCCGGGAAGGTAGCGAACATTGGCAGTAACTTTGTTAGCTTTGAGAGTTTCTGCTTTTAATTGAAGAGTCGCGGGGTCGTCTATTTCAAAATAAGTGACTTTTTCTCCATTAATTATAGCAGCGCGAGTATCCAAACCCGAACCTAAAATAACTACTTGCTTGCAACCTCCTAAAATTTGATTTGACAAAAAATCATCAAAATATTTAGTCCGCAACTTAACCATTTCTTTAGCGGCGGGAGAGTTTTGAGCTATTTGCCTAGCTACTTTTTTTGTTTCCTCATTGAGCCATATTTTTACTACATGATCAGTATACAGAGGAATGGCCTCTTCATTCTCTTCTGCTCTAAATTCCGCAACGATAAAAGCAGTACCAGTTACATTGTTCATGGCTAATCTTTCACCCTTACTAAGTAGTTGGTTACAAATAAACCTTAGATGGGCACGGGGTTTTTACACCCCTAAACTCCCTTGTATCTGAGATGTTGCACCATTCTAAATAAGGTTTTTATAACAGGCAAGATGCCTGTTCCACAAAGAGTGAATTTTATTGTGGAACAGGCATCTTGCCTGTTCTTGAGAATGGTGCAAAATGTGAGTTGCATCCTAGATTATTAGCTAAATCCGCCTACCAAATACTATGGTTTTTGCCCTTACCTACTTATTGACTTCTCGCATCTGCTAAAGACTCATTGCTCGCTTCAGCATCCGAATGCAGTTCAGCTTGGTGTATCTTATCAGGAATCAGCCCCTCCGGCCGCACGAGCATCATGACAACAAGAGTTAGGCCGAATAGAAATAAGCGCATTTGAATCGGGTCTAAACTGGTGGCCAGAAAGTCTCGCAACTGGGGAATTGCAATCCTGGGGAGTACAAAAGTATTCAGAAAACCCTTGAGGACTTGCGCTAATTGTGGCAGATAAAGCCGATCGGCAGACATGATAATGATAGCCCCCAAAATCACCCCGGTCATGTTGCCCAAACCGCCTAAAATCACCATACAGAGGATGATTACCGACACCGAGAAATCGAAAACGCTGGGAAAAATCGCGCTGATATAGGCGGCGTAAAACGCGCCTGCAAAGCCCGAAAACGTCGCTCCCATCGCAAAAGCCGAAAGTTTGGTTTTGACTAGGTTAATTCCCATCGCACTCGCAGCTAATTCATCTTCGCGCATGGCATTCCACGCCCTGCCCAAGCGGGAATCTCGCAGCCGCGAAATCATGAAGTAAGCAAAGACAACTAGCAGTAAAATTAGGTAGTACCAGGGAAAGTAGTTGCCGGTGCTGAAAGTGCCGATAATGGGGAGAGATGGACGCCCGATCGGGTTTATTCCCGCTTCGCCGCCGGTGAGGTTAAAAGGTCGATCGCACCCAACCAGACACAGCACCAACTCAGGTTTACCCAAAACAGCCGCAACAATCTTCGAGACTGGTTCGTCGATCCGAATCGCGGTTAAATTCCTAAAGACAACCGGGATAATTTCGCCAAAACCGAGGGTAACAATCGCCAAATAATCGCCCTTGAGCCGCAGTGTCGGAATACCGAGGATTACGCCCGCGATCGCAGCTACACCGGCCGCGATCGGCAGTACCACCCAAAAGTTCCAAGCAATATTTAATTGCCCAGAAGATAGCAAAGCCGTCGTGTAAGCGCCGATCGCAAAAAACGCCGCATATCCCAAATCCAACAATCCCGCAAAACCCACAGTAATATTCAAACCCAGCGCCAACATAATAAAGATTTGAATCTGTACTACAGTAGCAATCCAGCCAGTCTGAGCTTGAATGTCGATAAACGGAAACAGAATTAGAATAAAAGCTAATGTCACCAGAGTTGCCAGTCGCTGCCTTTCTCCCTGCAAACCCTGCAAAGCACCCATTAACGTAGCTGTCAAAATTGCGATCGTCAAACTGCAAATCCCGTACAGCAGCGTAGTCGGCAAAGCAACAGCAGGTTGACCAGACAAAGGCCTAATCAAAACCCCTTCTACCACACTCGCAACTAACAGCCAAACTCCCAATCCCAATCCGGCTAAACTGCCGATCGCAGCACCCATTTTCGGGCTGTAAACCTTCTGCTCCCGACAGCTCATAAAGCCCGCAGCCGTACCCATCAGCCACCCGATCACCGTGCCGCTCCAACCGCCGAATAACAAAACAGTCAAAGAGCCGATCGCCCCTAAAATACCAGTCGATTTAATTGCTTGGATTATTTTATTAGTCATTAGTTATTAGTCATTAGTTATTAGTCACTGTTTACTGTTCACTGTCAACTGTCAACTGCTATATACTGGAACTGTTACCGCAACACACTTCAAACGGGCGATCGCTATATGGTACAAGCACCTCAAAAAACTATCACCCTCGACGAGTTTTTGCAACTCCCAGAAACCAAACCCGCTAGCGAATACATCAAAGGTGCGATCGTCCAAAAACCTATGCCACAAGGAAAACACAGCAAACTACAAGGAAGACTCGTAACAGTCACCAACGACATCGCAGAGAAACCGCAAATTGCCCTAGCCCTACCAGAACTTCGCTGCACCTTTGGCGGACGTTCTATTGTGCCCGATGTCGCCATTTTTGTTTGGAATCGCATTCCCCTAGACGCTGACGGCGAAATTGCCAATACATTTAATGCTCACCCAGACTGGACAATAGAAATTTTGTCCCCAGCCCAAAGCCAAACCAAAGTCACAAACAATATTTTGCACTGTTTGAATGCCGGTTGTCAGATGGGTTGGTTGCTCGATCCCGATGAAAAAAACATTTTAGCTTATCCCGCAAGGCAGCAGCCTATTTCCTTGCAAGAACCAACAGATATACTTCCGGTTCCCAAATTCATGCCGGAAATGCAGTTGACTTTAGGCGAAGTTTTTAGCTGGCTCAAACCAGGGAATATTTAAAAGGTAAAACTAAAACGTAAAACGATCTCGCTTTTAGTTCCCCAACTTATATGAAAAATCTGGGAGCTGCCTGTGCTGTTTTTTCATGTCTACTTAAATATCTCTTGCGATTATTTAAACCCAAAATTTCAAACCTTCTCCTGAACATTTTCGCCCAACAAACCCCCAGGCCGAAAAGCCAAAATCACCACCAAAACCCCAAACACCCAAGCATTAGTCCAGCGGCTCGATAAATACTGGTCGCTCAAAGACGAAAGCAACCCAATCAAAACGCCTCCTAACATCGCCCCCACAATATTGCCAATCCCCCCCAAAACCGCCGCCGTAAAAGCCCTCAAACCAGCCGTAAACCCCATCGTAAACACAATAGTATTGTTGTACAAACCAACCAGAATCCCAGCCGAACCCGCCAAAGCTCCCCCAATCAAAAAAGTCAGAGCAATAATCTGATCGACATTAATCCCCATAATTTTAGCAGCATCGCGACTTTGAGCAGTTGCCCGCATCGCCTTTCCCAGACGAGTGTATTGCACAAACACATGAAGCAAAACCATCAATACCACCGCCACTACCAACACAATTAAATCCTTGGTAGTAAATACAATACTCGTTTGAATTCCCAAAGCTTTAAAAATATCAACTCGCGGCAACAAATCGGGAAAGCTTTTCGGCGCAGCAGAATTAGAACCCATCACTGGAATAAAAGCTTTCAATCCTCCCCAAAACAGCCCCATATTTTGGAAAATAAAAGAAACTCCAATTGCCGAAATTAAAGGAGCCAAACGGGGAGCATTTCGCAAAGGTCGATAAGCATACTTTTCCACAACAATATTGAGTCCAGCACAAAAAACCGAACATACAATTAAAGCAACTAACATCACCGGTATAGCAATACCTAAAGGTGCGCCATCTTGAATCCCAAAAGCCCCGAACACGGTTAGGGAAGCAAAAGCGCCCAACATATACAAATCGCCATGAGCAAAATTGATTAACTCAATAATGCCATAAACCATAGTGTAACCCAAAGCAATAATTGCAATCAGCGCGCCGTTGACCAGACCAACTAATAATTGTTGGATAAAAACTTCAGGATTGCTGACTATTTCTCCAACGATTTTTGGCAAATCAAATCCTGCGATAGGACCTAATAGCAAAACTATATAAACTACACCTAGATATAAGAGAATACTTTTCCAGTTTTTCATGTTTTTGAGTAATTGGGAATTGGGAATTGGGAATTGGGAATCGAGAATTGGGAATTAGGAATTAGGAATTGGGAATTGGGCATGGGACATTGGAGGGAGAAGGAAAAAGGCATAATTTTTTATGATCCCTTCTTCCTTCTTCCTTCTTTCCGATATCCGTTACATCCGTTATAAAATCCGTTGCCGAACTTCCCTCTTCCTTCTGATTAATTATTCCGTCTTGAGCGCATTCACGAACTCCCACTTGCCACCTTTAACAACATTTCCTGACATTGTAGTCAAGCTCGTGTCGCCGTTGGTGTCAAAACTCCAAGTGCCGAGTACCCCGTTAAAATCTTTAGTTGCCAAGACAGCTTCGCGGATAGCAGCGCGGTCATTTTTGCAAACTTTATTAATTGCGCCGATCGCAACTTTAGCAGCTTCATAGGCGTAAGCTGCATAAGCTTCCGGTTCAGCATTATATTTTGCCTTGTAACTTTCGTACCACTTCGCGCCCGCACCAGTCAATTCTTGAGGAGGCAAGCCGCCAAAAGTAGCGTAAACTCCTTCGGCATCTTTGCCCGCCGCGTCAATTAAAGCTTGCTCTTTAATGCCGTCGGGCCCCATGAATTTAACTGCATCAGCCGCCATCCCAACATTTCTCATGTCTTTAATTATTTGTCCGGCGTTGCTTTGAGTAGTGCCACCGAAGTAAATCAGGTCTGGATTTAAAGCTTTGATCTTATTCATTAACGCCTTATAGTCGCTAGCTTTAATATCAATTCCCTCTCTTCCGAGGACTTGAATTCCCAACTTTTTAGCAGTGGCTTCAAAAACATCAGCGATGCCTTTGCCGTAGAGTTCTTGGTCGTCGAGAATGTAGACTTTTTGTACGCCCAAAGATTTCGCCCAGTTGCCAGCTACAGCCCCTTGAAGGTCGTCAGCGGGGACAACGCGGGTGAAATTACGAGTGCCTGTGGGATAATAAACGTTAGGTTCTTTGGCTTCGCCTTTTCCTGGTTTAGTCAGTCCCGGATAAGTGTTGGCCGGACTGATCATGACGATGTTAGCTTGGTTGAGCACGGGAATGGAAAGTTTGGCGGCACCGGAGTTATAGTGACCGATGACGGCAACTACCGAAGCGTCAGCGACGGCTTTGTTGGAGTTCGAGGTTACTTGGGCCGGGTCCCATTTGCCGGCGGCGGCGGTGGCGTCATCGAAAACTTCGTATTGGATTTGGATTTTGCCGTCGCAAGCTTTGGAGTTGGTTTCGGCGAGGGCTTGTTGGATGCCGTTGACCATTGTTTGAGCTTGACCCAAGGCGCTGCCTGTCATGGGCAGCATGGAGACAATTTTGACAGTATTTGGGTCTCCGGGGCTGCTGACTGCGACGGGAGTGGCTGCGGGACTGGTTCCGGGGCTGCCTCCGGGAGTTGTGGCGGTGGGTGCTTCAGGATTTTGACAGCTAGCGCACAGAGAGGCTATTCCGGCGGCAAAAAGTAATTTCCGCAATCCTACGACGCCGAGATTGTGTGTTGAGTTGATTTTTGGGGGTGTGGCACTTTTGCCGCCTGACTTCTGGGAAAAGTTCATAGGTTGGTTCGTTTGTTGGTTGCGTCTTAGCATATTTCCACTCTCTAAGTCTGTAAGTCAAGAGTTAGCACAGATTTTCAAGTTTTACCAATAAATTGGGTCTAAAGCCCCGTCCTTCTAGGACGGCTTTAATTAATTATCAACTTTTGTTAATTGTTTTCTTGAACTTTCTTGCATTGTGTTCATTGTAGAGTAGAATAACTATACTACAGGTAGAATAACCGCCGATACACATGAGACACCACGCTCAAACGATAGGTCGGAAAACAATAATGGTTAGTGGGTGGCGAAAACCACGAAAAACATAGCTGGGCTAACTAATGTAAGCCAAAATCAGAGACTAAACTTTTTATTTCTAAAATGTACTGTGGGGCACACAGAAACAAGAGAAGCAATTCTCGAAAGCTTGGGGAGACAAACCCTCGCGAGGCTATCTAAATTAAGCTCGATATTTGGTTCTTTTGAACGGATACCAGGTTTAAACACTGCCGCAAGGATAGATAGTTTTAAGGTATGTCGCAGAACCAAGAATCCCCTCGCCTTCAGGCAGGGGAGTGTCAAGTGAACTCTTAAAGATACACCGCTGCAACAAGCTTTTTCTCTCGTTCCCGTGAACTTCCTGGGAAGGCGTACCAGCCCAGGAAATGAGGCAGAGCCTCGGTCAATGGGTTTCCAGGAGCTTCCGGGGAACCAGTTAAAACCTGTTCAACCAGTTAAAAACTAAAAGGGAAAGGAAAATACAGATTTCCTTTCCCTTTCTCAACCCTCCAGCGTCAAATCAGCTTGATTGCGAAATCAAATCCGAATCCTTTTTTTCTTTTGAGCGATCGACACTAAAATCTTCATAGTACGATCGCTCAGTATTCACATCCCACAAATCGTGCTTTTCGCCGAGAATATTTCTCACAGCCAGCATCCCCGTCAGCATGGAATGGTCTTGGTTGTTGTATCGGTGCATACCGTTTCGCCCGATCGTCTGCAAATTCTCAAATCCCTTCAAAAAACTTTCAAGTACCTGCAAGTGTCCTCGATATTCCCCATCATAAACTGGATAAGCTTTAAGTTGCCGTATGACAACTCCATCTTGCACCTCAGCAGTTGTTGCTAACCCCAAACCAACCAACTCGCGAGTTGCTAATTCGACAAGTTCCGCGTCCGACATTTCCCAAATCTCGTCGCCTACGCTACAGAAATATTCCATTCCTAAACAACTTTTGCTGACATCAGGAACTAAAGCAGCGCTCCAATTCTTAAAGTTTTGAATTCGTCCAACTTTGACTTCGGGAGAGTGAATGTAAATCCAGTTGTCAGGAAACAAATCCTTGCGATCGACAATCAGCGCTACAATCAAAAAATCTCGATATTTGAGCGATCGCGCGGCGTGCAACACCTCTTCGGGGGGCTGCGGTTTCATTCTTGCTACCAGCGCCGATATCGGCATACTTGTAATGAAATTATCCGCCGAATATTGAACTAATTCTCCGTTTTGCTCCGCAGTAATACTTTTAATCTTATTACCTTCACGCTCAAAGCTAATCACTTTAGTATCGAGATAAACTTTGCCCTCTTTATTCTCCACAGCTTCCGCGAACTTTTCCCACATCATCCCCGGCCCCAAAGCCGGATAATCAAACTCTTTGATTAATGTTTTAGTGTCGTTGCTGCCAAACAAAGCATTAATAATTGCTGTCGTCAGCGACAATCCTTTAATCCGCTGCGCCGCCCAATCTGCTTGAATTTCCGAACAAGGAATGCCCCAAACTTTTTCAGTGTAAGTCTTAAAAAATGTTTTATACAAGCGTTCCCCAAAACGATTGATAACCCATTGTTCAAAAGTTTTTTCTTCCGTAAGTGGCCAAATTCTCACTTTCAGATAACTCAAAATAATCAGCGTACTCTCAATTATGCCCAAATTAAAGAGAGTATTGAAGGCACTAATCGGATAGTTGAAAAATTTACCTCGATAAAAAATTCGCGACAATCGTGGCACTTTAATAAACTCATTTCCCAGTACCTCTTGCCACAACTGCTGCACGGCTTCAACTTTAGTATAAAAGCGGTGGCCGCCAATGTCGAAACGATAGCCTTTGTAGGTTTCTGTGCGAGCTATTCCCCCAACTTTATCACCTTTTTCTAGTACAACAGGGATGATGCCTTCCTTGACTAGCTCGTAGGCAGCAGTCAAGCCCGCAGGGCCTGCACCGACGATCGCAACCGGATAATGTTTCACTCAGCCTACCTCCAGCTTTTTTATCGAACCATACAATTATTTATAACTTGTCCAAGTTACAGATGCACCCGTGAATACCCTGAGAACCTATTGAGCTACCTGATTTTGAAGGACAATTTGCCTTGATTTATTGAGCGGATACTGGCAAGCTAACTTTGCCAGTCACAGGCTTTTTTTGGTATAAGTAGCGACCCGTGCCGATCGCGAATGCCAGTCCGCTGTAAAAGTAGAAAAGCCAGTGCCACGGAATAGTTTTCAGGGCAAATAGGATACCGTGTTTACGGTGAAAAAATCGGTAAAGCGGTGCATTAATTGCTACCAGCGGTATTGCCAGCAAACCAGCCAGTAGCAGAAAGCTCACCGACCAGCAGGTTCCCAAAGTTGCCAGCAGGACTGCATAAGTTAAAATCACGCTGATGCGGTTTGAAACTTGCAAGTTGAGGTCGTTATTCAATTTGCGATCGCGCCAAATCAGTTCTGTCCAAGGCAGCGCTCGGTAGAAAAAGTCAGCTTTCACCATACCCATAGGCTTCCACCGCTTTAAATGCTTCACCTGCAATGTTTTGCACAGCCGAATGTTATAACCTGCTTGTTTCAAACGGTAGCCGAACTCAATATCTTCGATCGAAGCTTGGCGGTAACTCTCATTAAAGCCACCCATTTGCAAAAAAATTTCCCGACGAATCACTCCGCAAGCGCCCCAAAAAGTCGAAGCTTCTTCGTTACCTGTTTGGTGCACGTAGTGGTGCAGCAAGTTCCTGTACTGCGATAGAAAATCAGGATCTCCGGGAGCATCGTCGTAAGAGCCGATGAAAGCAGCTAAGTAGGGATTATTTTTGAACACCGATATCGCATAGCCCACAGCTTCTGGACAAACAGCGACATCAGCATCCACAAAAAACAGAATATCTCCCTTTGCAGCCTGGGCACCCAAATTCCTGGCCCGCGCTGGCCCTCCGCATTCGGGAATCCTGATCACTTTGGCGCCGAATTCCTGGGCTAGACGCCAAGAACCGTCGCTTTCACCATCTGCTACTACAATAATCTCGATCGGCCTGGGCACAGTTTGAGCCAGTTTTGACAAACAGGTGCGGAAGTAAGAGCCCCCGTTGTGGACTGGGATAATAACGGATACAGTGGGGTCGGCGGTAGAAATCATTACCTAAATTGTTTAAATTGCAGGGGCTAAAATTTGCTGGAATTTTATGGGTGCTACTTTACAAAGGGTAAAATCAGCTCTACTTTTTTATTTATAACTCGATTTTTGTTGATCTTCAACTATATTTTTTGCTGGTATTCTCGATTTAATTTTCCCCATTCTTACTTCTATTTTACGCCATCTCTTGCTGAGAGTGACCTGATGTAGACAACACCTTTACAAAATCTTTAAATATATCATTGTTTGTGTAAACTTCGGAAAAAGCCCCTGCAGCATTTTGGTGTGGCTGTGTTGCCATACACAAGACTTTGATTTTATAAGTAGGCACACCGTATAAAATCCAACATCGTTTATACGGATACCCACGAACTGTCAGGACTTGCGCGGTACAATTTCTTTTACAGACCTCATCCGCGAGTGACTGCTGCCCCAAGTCTCGATCGCGACTGCGGACTCAATGCACACTTTATGACTTTTGGCAATATAATTTAAATATACGTCTTAAAATTTCCGACACTGTACGATCGAGCTTTGGTAATTTGCTAATATACTCTTAGCTAGTTCCCTTTGAACCAAAACTTTTACATAAACAAGTTTTTATATTACATGAAAACCTTCCAAAACACTTTAAATCAGCCCTTAGTTTCAGTCATCATACCAGCTTAGGAATGAGAATTAAATAACTTAGAATGCGTGATGGTTCTTGTGGGATGGGCCTGAAAGCCCGTCCAGAAAGGGGGGCGGGACGCCCAACCCACTTTCATTGTGTAAATTATTTAATTTGCGCTCCTATGCAGCAATGGCAAAATCTCACTCTTTAATTATGGCAGATATCCGGCAGCAACATCCCGAAATTCCCAGCAGCATTTATCGCTGCTATAGCAGCAACTTTTACATTTACTTAGGATCGCGAATTAAATAACTTACAATTTTAATTATTATTGTGGGATGGGCGTCCCGCCCGTCCCACTTTCAAGAGTGGAAGTTATTTAATTCTCATTCCTTAGCTGTCAAAAGCAACCGCAGTGGCAATCACCGGAGTACATTATCTTGGCTGTATCGATCGTTCAAAGAAGATTTATCAATGGCACTTTTGCGCCATAATTTGTATCTGCTGTCAATAGAAAGTATATTAAAAATAATAGTTACAGCGCCAACTGAAGCTGGGTTAGAGTTAAAAAAAGCATCAGAATCGAGTGAAGGGAGGACAGTTGCTAGGACTGAGGCGCGAACGAAAGCTCACAGAATGTTGCCATCGCAGGTATACGAAAGAATGCGATTCAATAGTTTAGGAAATCGAAAATCTACATAAACCCAAAATTGAAAAACCCGGTTTTTTGAAGAAACCGGGTTTTTGAGGAAGCTAGAGGGCGTTTAATTCTGCCTGGTTGGTCGATCAAGAATGAGGAAAGAGGGTTAAATAAAAAAATCTAAATTTTCCATTCTTCCTTCTTACTTCTTCCTTCTTCCTTCTACTTAATCTCTCTAAGCGTGAGAAGCTGTAGCAGTTTGAGCTTGCGGCTGCTTACCATCTGGCGCAAGGGATTCCCCTTCAATAAACGAGCGCAACATCCAAGCCATTTGCTCGTGCTGTTCCATCAAACCCGTCAAAAAGTCTGCGGTTCCGTCATCCTTAAACTCTTCACCGCACTGTTCTACGTGTTTGCGGAGATTGCGAATAATCAGTTCGTGGTCATCAACTAAACGCGCTACCATTTCCGTAGCCAAAGGCAAATCGCCGATATGTTCTTTAATCGAGCCATACTTCAGAAAACCCTCAGCAGTACCAATTGGATAGCCACCTAAAGTTCTCACCCGTTCAGCCATAGCATCGATATTTAGTGTTAACGCCTGATAGTGTTCTTCCCACAACTGGTGGAGCGATCGAAACTGCGGGCCCACTACATCCCAGTGATACTTTTTGGTTTTGATTAACAGCAGATAAGCATCTGCCAAGTCGTGATTCAATAGTTCGATAACGCCTGCACGTTGCTCGTCAGATAGACCTATGTTTAACTTACGCATTGAAAATTGTTCCTTCAAATCTAACTTTACTATTAGAACAAATTTCGCCCGTCACTTACATCAACCCAGAGGACGATCGAAGACGATCGCACTTTAGTAAAATATCTGCTTTTCAGGTTAAAGTAATTGCAATATTGATACCTTTAGATAGATGCACTCAAACTTATTGTTCCGAAGCGCCTTTGTTTGGCGATCACACCGATTGGGCGGCAGGTGAGTCCCCGCTCAATCCCGCTATATAAAAAGGCTGCACTCTGATTGTTAATAAAAATTAAGGAATTTATGCCGAAGGTAACGAACATCACACACACTTAATTGTGCGGGCGGGTTTAAATGACGGCATAACGGACTTGCAATTAAATATCACCCCATTATATCCTAGAAGGCTAGGAAACAGATTTTCGGACATGAGCGGTTCTGATCTGTGTGATTGGGATGCTACAAATGATATTGACTCAAACCCTTCAATCCACGTTCAAGGATGCTGCCAAGAAACAGACGGGCGATCGCCGTCGAAACTTTATGGCAAAAGTGGCGGAAGACCCAGATCAAATACAGCCGTGAAACCCTTTGTCCCATCTAGTAGACGCCGGGAGAAGTTGTGTGCTAGCTTCACCTTCAGGAACACTTGCTGCTGTGACCACCACACCACTAAGCCGAAGGTATCAACCGCAGTGCCGCGTTTTGGGCCCGCAGGTGCATGAAGGCTTTGTCAAACCAGACCCTCTGATGAACCATCGTTGCAGTGACAATTGTTGAAACCTGGTTTTTGGCGGATGGCGTGTCAGGACAGATTAAAAAAAAGCAGTCCTCAGCGTTTGCAGCGAGGAGGAGATCGAGGGCATTACAGTTTTTCCTATGTGGGGAATACGGGCTAAAGTAGCCGTAGGAAAGATTGATCCATACTTTTACTAACTGTGCTACTTTCATCAGAAATTTGGGTTTGAAACCCCGTCCTTCTAGGACGGCTTTACATGAATTTTTGTTAATACCTACCATTTCACCCAAGACGTGCTAGTATGTGAAATGGTGTACTTAAAATAAGTATGACACTAAAAGCCTTCAGCTATCGATTCTACCCAACGCCGGAACAAGAAAGTTTGTTGCGACGTACTTTGGGTTGTGTTCGTTTGGTCTACAACCGTGCTTTAGCCACAAGAACTGAAGCTTGGTACGAAGAACAGAAACGGGTAGGCTATGCTGAGACTTCTTCAATGTTAACCGAATGGAAGAAAACAGAAGAGTTGAATTTTCTCAATGAAGTTAGCTGTGTGCCATTGCAGCAATGTTTGAGACATTTACAAACGGCTTATACCAACTTTTTTGATGGGCGGGCCAAATATCCTAACTTCAAAAAGAAACGCAATGGTGGTAGTGCAGAATTTACCAAGTCAGCATTTAAGTTCAGAGATGGACAAGTCTACCTAGCAAAAAGCACACAAGCGTTACCAATTCGCTGGAGCCGGACACTACCTGATGGTGCAACACCATCAACCTTAAGCGTGAAGCTTGCACCATCAGGTAGGTGGTCAGTTTCTCTGTTGGTGAATGTTGAAATTGAAGCATTACCTCAGTCAGGCAGTCAAGTTGGTATCGACCTGGGAGTTACAAGCTTGCTCACTCTAAGCACTGGCGAAAAGATTGCCAATCCCAAAGGATTCAAGGCAAAATATCGCCAACTTAGAAAAGCGCAAAAATCTTTAAGTCGCAAGCAAAAAGGGTCAAACAACCGTCACAAAGCACGGCTTAAAGTAGCGAAAGTGCATCAAGAAATCACTGATGCAAGGAAAGATAGTCTTCACAAGTTAACAACGCGGTTGGTGTGTGAAAACCAAACCATCGCCGTAGAAGACTTAGCTGTGAAGAATATGGTTAAAAATCCCAAACTGGCCCTAGCTATAAGTGATGCAAGTTGGGGGGAATTAGTCGGACAACTTGAATACAAGTGTAAGTGGTACAGCCGTACTTTAATTAAGATCGATCGCTGGTTTCCGAGTTCTAAACGGTGTGGCAATTGCGGACACATCGTTGACAAGATGCCGTTAAATATCCGGGAATGGGATTGTCCTAATTGCGACACTCACCATGACCGAGATATTAATGCGGCAAAAAATATTTTGGCGGCAGGGCTTGCCGTGTCAGTCTGTGGAGCGACCGTAAGACCAGAACAGAGTAAATCTGTTAAGGCTGGTGCGAAATCCCCGTCAGGGACGGAAGCAGAAACCTAAGTCGTGAGTCTTAGGAATCCCCGTGCGTTTACGCCGGGGTGGATGTCAATGTTAGCTGTAAACCATCATGCGGGAAATCTGCCAGAGCGTGGAAACCATATTTGAACGGCTGTTAGACGAACTCAAAAAGTCCACTCGCGCGTCTGAGCAGAACTGCCAAGATGTAGCAGGGCGACTCGCAGCAGAAGTCAACAGGATATGCACTGAAAGCCAGCGGATTCAATCCTCTGGAGATATAGAAGGTTCAGCCCAGACCCTCGCTCAGCACCGCTTGCAACAATGCCTCCACTATTACAATTTAGGCTCCGGGCCCGGTAGAGTAGAATTGCACAGTACCCTCAGCGCGATCGTCTATCGCTACATCACCCCTCCGCAGGTGCAGTCTAGCTATCAGGCGCGAGTAGAACTGATCAAAGATTTTTTGCAAGGATTTTATCTGGAAGCTTTAAAGGCATTCCGGCGGGAAACCCAACTACCCGTCACCTACAGTCCCCGCACTCGCTTAGAACTAGCAGAGTACATGGCCTTTGTAGAGCGCTTCGGCAAGCGGCGCATTCCTTTACCTCGGAACCGCAGCCAGCAACTAATTATTTTACGGGCCCAAACCTTTTCCCAGCAGCAGCCGAAAGAAACCTCCGTAGATATGGAACAAGCCGCCGAGGGAGGGGCTTCAGATTCCGACCAAACTTGGAACGACACCTCGGTGTACTCAGTGCGGGAAGCGATGGCCGGACAGGGTTCGGCGGCAATTCGCCCCCAAGGCGACGAGTCAGAATCTCTGCGGCAAAACGTGATTGACGAATTAGTGGGTTACTTAAAAGAGCGCAATCAACAAGACTGCGCCGATTACTTCGTGCTGCGCTTGCAAGACTTGCCGACTAATGAAATAGAGTCGCTTCTGGGCATAACTCCCCGCCAAAGAGACTATTTACAGCAGCGCTTCAAGTACCATTTGCTCAGGTTCGCCATGTCGCACCGCTGGGAACTCGTTCACCAGTGGCTGGAAGCAGACTTAGATCGCAATTTGGGTTTGCTGCCTTCTCAGTGGCAGGCGTTTGGCGAGCAAATTGGCCCAGAGGGACAGCGTTTGCTAAAGTTGAAACAACAGGGTCTGTCAGAGTCAGCGATCGCCCAAACCCTGGGTAGCACGGTAGCCCAGGTACAGAAGCGGTGGTTTAAATTGCTGGAACTTGCGTGGGAATTGCGAAATCGTTCAGATTCCGGAGAAGGGGCATCTAGTGATGAATAACGAAACGAACAGGGATGCAGAGGCTTTCGATCGCCATTTTTTAGACTGGATATTGCAGGCGCCGATCGCGAATGCCTCTAGCGAAGATGAGGAAAACCTCAATCCATCCCCTCGCTCACAAGAGTGGGGCGACACAGAAGACAATTCCGGGGTGGAATACTGGGAATGGGACGAACCAGACCCGCTGGACTATCAAGTGGGGGCGCACAGCAATGCACCCGCACAACCGCTGACAATTGGAGAAATACCGACCGTGCAAGACCGTTTTCAGACCTTGTTAAAAGAAAGGCTTAGAGCCGAAATTGAATCTAACCCGCCGCTGTTCCCCTGGGAAACAGAATTCAAAAGCTACGACCACGATTACCCAGACGATGTAGCCCCGCAATGGGTTCCCCCCCTACACCTCTGGACTCCCCAACTACAAAATATCAGGTGGGGCCGCCTGCCAATTCCGATCGCCCAAGGGGTTTTTGCTCAACTGCTAGAACCTTGTCAGGAATTGGTAATGTCGTCGCTGCGGCAAGGATCGAAGTTAGTTCGCGCTGTAGATGGCTTATTTCCGGGCCAGTCTCAGGAACTCAACGAGTTAGCTGGTTTAGTGCTCCGAGGTTCTTTGCGGGGACTTCTAGATTTAGAAGATTTCCCGAATTACGAAGCAGCGAGTACCGATCAACAAATGGTGCTGTCGCTGTTGGCAGCCAAGGAAATCATTGAGTCTCTAACTCTCGATTGTCCTGTAAATCAGCCACCGGTTTCGCGGGAGTGGCTGACTGGTTTGGGTGCGCTGACTCTGGAGGCTCAATATCTGTCGAACCGCAACAGAGAACAGCCAATGCCGTGTTTAAGAGTTGAGTGCCAATTTCCGGGGGCAGGAAGTTTGGAACTCAAGGGAGGAGATGCCGAAGCAACTGCACATCGTCCGAATTCCGGGCATTTAAGTGTGGAGTTGTTTGACCCGCAACCTAACAAGACTTATGCTCTAGAAGTTCGATTCCAAAACTTCGATACCAGACCTTTGATGTTTGCTATTCGTCCAATTTGGACAGGACAAGATAGCAACTAGAAAGGTATAATTAGAGTAAAGAATTTAGCTTTTTACTCTGTGGTTTGACCTCACACAAAACAGATGCAATCCCTCGACTTCGGTCGTAGAAAGCAAAAAAAAATTAGATATTAGTTCAAGCCCTCAGATTCATCTGTGGAGTAAATCTAAAATCTAATGACAGAGGAATAAGATTTGGAGATTAGTTAAAACCCAGATTAATCTGTGGATTCAATCTAAAATCCAAAATCTAAAATGGTTTGACCGAGAAATAAGGTTTAGATATTAGTTAAAACCCAGATTAATCTGTGGGTTCAATCTAAAATCTAAAATCTAAAATGGTTTGACCGAGAAATAAGGTTTAGATATTAGGTAAAATCCAGATTTATCTGTGGATTCAATCTAAAATCTAAAATCTAAAATCTAAAATAGTTGGATGGGTGCACATGACAACTGATAACCTGCGAAATATACCTGTGTTGGGTAAGCTGTGGGAGCAGATTGAGGCCATGCCTCCGCCGGTGATTGAGGATTCTTTGCTGCTGCGAATCCTAGTTCAGTTGTTGGTAATTGTGGGGATTGTAGCTACTGACGTTGCTGCTGAAGAAGCCCTGAACCTGTGGGCTGTGCCTGTTAGTATTGTGGGAGCAACTTGGAGTTGGTACCGCCGCCGCGATCGCAATGTAGCTGCTAAGTTCTGCATAGCTATTGGAATGCTGGTGGCGCTGTTCGCTTTTTTTAGCCGCTTGGTGGGAGAATTGAATGATACGCGGTTAGTTTTGGCGCAACTGTTAATCCAACTTCAAGTGCTGCACAGTTTCGATTTGCCCCGCCGCAAGGATTTGGGCTATTCGATGGTAATCGGGCTAATTTTGTTAGGGGTAGCAGCGACTCTCAGCCAAACCTTGACTTTTGCGCCGCTATTGTTGGTGTTTTTGGCTTTAGCGCTTCCGACTTTGGTTTTGGATTATCGATCGCGCTTGGGATTTTTGAAGCCAGAAGCCATTGGCGAAAAAGCACAAGGTAAAGGGAAAAATGATAGCCTGTCGCTATTTGCGGCTACTTTATCCCCAAAGTATTTTGCTTGGCTGCTACTGATAACTGTCGGGTTGGGGCTGACTATTTTTGCGTTTTTGCCACGCCTCCCTGGCTATCAGTTGCGGACTTTTCCGGTGAGTGCTCCTATTGAATATCAGGGGGAGTTTGACGAGCGCAGCATTCTGAATCCAGGGTATGTTAGAGGGGGAAATGAAAAAGGAACTGGCGGAGGAACGGGGAGAAACCCAGACTCTGGGCCAGGAGAGGTAGACTCTACTTTTTATTACGGTTTCAACCAGCGCATTAATCAAAATTTGCGGGGGGAAATGAAACCAGAAGTGGTGATGCGGGTGCGATCGCAGGCTGCGGGTTTTTGGCGAGTATTAGGCTTTGACAAATACACCGGTCAGGGTTGGGAAATTTCTCGCAACGAACAAGCTCAAAAGCTTACTCGGCCTAGGTGGTCTTATCAATTTTATCTGAATCCTTTTCCCAATGCGCCTCGGACTCAAGAGGTGATTCAAAGTTATACTATTGTCGCTCAGTTGCCGAATTTGATTCCAGCTTTAAACAAGCCGAAGGAGCTTTATTTTCCGAGTCCAGAGGTGGCGATTGATGCGGAGGGGGGTTTGCGAGCGCCTGCGGCATTGGGAGAGGGTGTGACTTATACGGTGATTTCTAATGTGCCTTTTCGCGATCGCTCTTTGTTAGGTAAAACTGGTACTGATTACCCGAAAAATATTCGCAAGTTTTATTTGGATGTACCCCCGGAAATTGCCCAAAAGGTGCGCGAAAAAACTGAAGAAATCTTGGCGGCAAGAACTAGAGTATCTCAGTCGGAAAGACCGATAGATTCTCCTTACGAAAAAGCTTTGTATTTGGCTCAATATTTAAAGCAAAATCCGAATTACAAAATTGAAAAAGCTTTGCCTTACTTAGAAGAAGGTGAAGATTTAGTCCAGGCTTTTCTGTTTGGCTACAAAAACACCCAGGGCGGCAAAAAAGTTACAGGGGGATATCCAGACCACTTTTCGACGGTACTGACAATTATGCTGAGATCGATCGGGATTCCGGCGCGACTGGCGGGCGGCTTCGATACGGGGGAATTTAACCCGTTTACTGGTTACTACGTTGTGAAAAATACCGACGCTTTTTTGATGACGGAGGTATATTTTCCCAATCACGGCTGGTTTGGTTTTAATCCGATTCCCGGTTATCCGCTGATTCCGGCTTCGGTGGAAGACAACCAGACTTTTAGTGCGCTGGAATCGTTTTGGAAGTGGATCGCGGGTTGGCTACCGACTCCTCTCAGAAGCGGGCTGGATTCAGTTATAGGTTTTCTAATTGGCTGGATAACTTTGATTGTGGGCTGGTTTCTGGGACAGTTTGCTAGGGGTTGGGTGGGGTTATTTACTGGTTTGATTGCTGCGATCGCCTTTGGCTTTATTGGCTGGTTAATTTGGCAACTGTGGCGCAAGTGGCGCCACCGCCGCTGGCTGGCGAAGTTGCCGCCGGTGGAGGGGGTTTATCAGGAAATGTTGAAGGATTTGGCGAGTAGGGGTTTTGCCAAGCAGAAAGCTCAAACGCCTTTGGAGTATGCTGAGGCTATGCGCGGTAATCATGCAACTGATGAAGCTGAGGTGATTGATGAAGTTTCGCAAGCTTACGTGCGCTGGAAGTATGGCGGCGAAGCGGGTAATTTGAACCAGTTGCGGCAGTTGGTGGAAAATTTGAGGCGATCGCACTTGAAGAAACTCAAAAAGTTAAGATAAAAATCGGCGAGGGAAATTGCTTCTCCACAAATAGGAGTTACGGAGAAAAACCCAAGAAACCGGGTTTTTCCGGTTTCTACGGCTGCATGGCGTCTTCTGGGCAAAAACCCGGTTTCTGGCCACCCGCGCATCATCTGATTGCGATCGCAAAATTTCACTCTTAATACAGCCTCACGCTTTCAATCATCGGTTTGATGAGCAACAATGAGGCGATCGATTTCTTGGTGGTGGCGATCGTAATAAGCTGTGGAGCATTTAAACCAGTAACGAGGCTAGTAGGGTGCGTCAGCTAGAACCCTTACGCTGAAACGGAAAACCTTAGATGCTGACGCACCTTACGCAAGCCCTTTAAATGCCGAACAGCTTAACGCCAAGCATTCTCTAGATCGCGATCGGAGTGTGGATTTATGTTAAGGGGAGATGAATGATTCGGTCTTGGTATTCGTTATCAAACGAACCATCAACAATCAAAATCAATTCCTCAATATTTTGCCCAATACTTAAATCCTGATTCAAAACGAAAATCCCTGGAATATGACAACCTTTAGCCAGATGATCTACCAAATGCACGGGCATTGACTTGCGATTATTTGTCACCAAAATAAAGCTATGCTCCTCACACCACACCAAAATCTCCGGATCGAGGGTGCTTTTTGGGGGTGTACCAATTTCACCCACTGCCCAAACTACTAAATCGGGGCGTTTCCGGCGAAGCTGTGTAGCATAAATGGGCGTAACATTCTCATCCATCAAATATTTAAGTGCCATTCCTCAAGCACCCTGGATCGCGGTTTGCCTTTCCCGTTCAGCTTTCAATTTTCGCAATCTTTCTGCTGCAGGATGGGGATTTGCTGCTTGCATTTTTCGCTGCTGATGCGACCACTCCAACCAATCTTGCAAATATCTACTTACTGATTCTTGATTTTGTAAATAATACAAAATAGTCGTATAAACTTCTGCTAAACTGAGAGAGGGATAGAGTTGCTGAATTTCTTCTGGGGTGCGTTCCCGATAAATATACTCATACAGTACCGTCTCAATCCCGATGCGATGTCCTTTAATACGAATATCATCCGGTGCTAAGAAATCAAAATACTCATTAAGTCCCATATCTAAACTTCCTGTTTTAGCCATCTACTATTCTACTCGTGATCGGGAATCCCTTGATTCGCCCGATCGGCATCATCAGAAGTTAAAACATCACAGTCAAGGGTACGCAAATGCTCGAACATTGCGATGATCGCACAGAGTGTTTGAATCGACCGCCTTACTCGCAAGAGTCAGCGAAACATGAGCAAAAAACGGGATTCTTGGTTCCATGAACCTCCAACCCTTGATTTATAAAGTATTAGATAGTATGCGGATAAAAGGACTTGAACCTTCACTCCTCTCGGAACCAGAACCTAAATCTGGCGCGTCTGCCAATTCCGCCATATCCGCATTTTGACATTTAAATACTATAGCACACAACAGAGCGATCGGTCAAGCGATTTTAGATTTTAGATTTTGGATTTTAGATTGAATACGGCGACCTACTGATAAATCCGCAGGCTGATGACCCCATAGCTCGATCGCCCAACATCGATTTTAGATTTTAGATTTTAGATTTTAGATTGAAGAAAGCGACCCACTGATAAATCCGCAGGCTGATGACCAAATTGCTCGATCGCTCAACATCGAGAAACCCGGTCATTTTGGGACACCGGGTTCAATCATGAGTTATCGCCACAGCAATTTTCCGTATTTTTCACTCGTCGCTTACTTTTGGCCCAGCGCCTTCCAGGTTGTGTCGTCCACCATGCCGCTAGCGGTCAAACCCTTATTCTCCTGAAAGCTCTTGACAGCCGTAGCAGTGCGAGCGCCAAAAATGCCGTCGATCGGGCCCGGATCGTAACCCTGCATTTCCAAACGCACCTGTAGCGTCTTCACCTTGGAACCGACAGCGCCTTTATTCAGAAGAGTTGGAGGATTGCCGGCAACAGCAGCATTGCTCAGAGTTGGAGCATTGCTCTGCACAGTTTCAGAAGCTGATGCCGGATCTGCTGCTAAAGCTGTCCAAGTTTCTTTATCCACAATGCCATCTGCGTTCAAACCCTTAGACTGCTGAAAAGCACGAACCGCCGATGTAGTGCGAGAGCCATAGGTACCGTCGATCGTCCCCACCTTGAAACTGTGCACCTGCAAGCGCTGCTGTATGGCTGCAACTTCTGGCCCGTCAGCACCCGCCGAGATAGTTTTTTCCTTTCTGACTGGCGCCTGCTCGCCCGCGTAAAAAGGCTTGTTAAACATATCTGCTTTGGACTTTCCCTCCGGCGATGCTGACGAACCCGGCTCGGCGGGAGCCGTAAAGTCTCTGCGGTACTCTTCCTGCACCAAGGGTTCGGAGTCAAAAGCAGCAATTGCCTTTCGGGTTAAGCCGGGAGCGAGCAGAGCAATCAAGCTGAAAATCGTAACAGTAGTCACACGCATAAATTTCATCCTGTTGGTAAGGTTTGACAAGGTTTCCCTGTTTTCATGTTTCTAAATCTAATTGTATTACCCGGACAGCTTTCTGAGACATATAGCAGAAGCAAGAAGGAAGAATGACTTTCGACTTCGCGATCGGGTAACAAGAAGTCCGAGGGAAGGGGTAATAGACCGCATTGGTTTAGGCCATTAAGAAAGTTCTAAGCGTCTGGCGCGGTTGCTATATCTGCCCCGGTCTCTAGAATTTCGGCAATGGGGAAACCACCATTCAGAAGTTGCGAGTTGGAAGTTACCTGTTAGAAGTAGGAGCCGGTTCGCACTATTCCTAATAAAGCCGATTGATTCCGAGATGTTTCGTTACCAAAGCCCATATTTTCGTATAAACCACATCTTTTAGCCTCAGTCTTATGGTACAAAGTCGGCAGTCATTCACAAATCTTGACAGGCGTATTTTGTACAAAGTTGATCTATGAAAGGCGAAGTTTTTTCCTTTAATCTCCCCGTAATATCAATTTCGGTTGTATCTGAGATGTTGCACCATTCTCAATTACTTGCTTAGGAACAGGCTTTTCGGCCTGTTCCACAATAAAATTCATCTCTTGTGGAACAGGCCGAAAAGCCTGTTTTTGAGAATAGTACAACATCTCAGTTGTATCGGAATTATTAAACCCCTCTTGACGCAGAGGATACAGAGAAAGGGAAGAGAGAGAGGAATAATTCCGATACCAACGGATTTGATATAAAAAGCAAAACTCGCGACTTATCGGTTAGCGTGTTCTGCCAATAAAGCCTTCGCTTTCGGCTTGTAAATGAGATAAAACAGCGATTCTATGTAACGGAGCATATCTTCGCGGTTTTCCTTGGACGAGTAGTTCCAGAAACCGTAAGTCCGCGCCAGCGTCAGCAGCTTGGTAGTGTGAATTTTCCAGGTATAGGTGCTGTAAACTCGGTCAATTCCTCGCGTTGAAATTTTATACCAATAGTTGGGATTGTGTTCGCATTTCGATAAAAAGTCGAGAATTTTTTGGGCAGTCTCCTGGTGGTTGGTCGGGTTGATATAAAACCCATTTACGCCATCTTGAATGATTTCCAGCGGGCCGCCAAACTGCGTCCCGAAAGTGGGAATCCCGGTAATCATTGCTTCGAGAATTGTCAAGCCGAAAGCTTCAAATAATGCTGGCTGAACAAATATACCTTGGGTGTCGGCGATTACCCGGTAGATTTCGCCGGACAGGCTTTTGGAAAGCCTCACTCCCAGCCAGCGAATTTTACCGTGAAGGTTGTATTGGTCGATAATTGCGTAGAGTTTTTTAATTTCTTCTGCTTCTTCGTAGTCTTCGGTTTCTTCGACCCGCAGTTTGCCAGCTACTAGAATTAAGTTGCATTTTTCTTGCAATTCCTGGCTTTTTCCGAACAATTCTGCTAAGCCGGTCAGGTTTTTAATGCGATCGAGCCGGGCCATCGAAAATAAAGGGCGCTTTTGCGGGTCATCGAGTTTTCCAAAGACCTGTTCCGGGTATTCTAGAGTAAACAGCAGTTCGCCCGGCCGATCGCGATCGCCTTGCACCCGGTCTTCTATCCGCGTGTAGGGAAAGTAGACACTTTCGTTGACTCCCGGCGGCACTACGTTGAATTTAGGGAAGATTGATAAAACTGTTCGGGCTTTTCCTATTTGGTGCAGTAGGCAACAAAAGTGTTAACTATATCGTTTCGCAGCAAATATTTGTTGCCCAAAGCGCGTCAATTGCTGGCAAACTGAGGCAAGTCGGATTTTTTGTCGCTGGCCATAACAGCCTGAAACAGTTCTGATATAGGTAGCCGCTTAATTTTATATCTTCTTTGAGATTCGCTCTAAGGGGGGGCGATACAAGTTAGTATCGCCTGTTTTTTTTAGGTAATTTAAAAGCCTGCAATTTTACATTGCTATCCCTCAAATGACATAAAATTCCCCGTATTTGTGGCGAATGTAGCGGATAAAGGGATCGATAGTTAAAGGTGAACCGGTAACGCGATCGATCAATTCGACAGCGGTGTATTTACGGCCGTGCTGGTAGATGTTTTGTTTTAGCCAGTTGTGGAGTACGCTAAAATTGCCCCGTTCTATTTCTACGGGAATTTCAGGATTGAGTTTTACTGCTGTTTCGTAGAATTGGGCGCTCATCAAGTTGCCGAGGGTGTAACCTTGGAACATTCCGCCGATCGTACCAACATACCAGTGAACATCTTGCATCGCGCCTTCGCTGTCTGTGGCGGGGACAACGCCGATGTCGGTTCTATAGCGTTCGTTCCAGGCTTCAGGGAGGTCTCGGACTGCTAGTTTTCCCTCTACCATTGCCAATTCTAGGTCAAAGCGGATGGCGACGTGGAGGTTGTAGGTTACTTCGTCGGCATCGGTGCGGATGAGCGATCGCGAGACTTTGTTAATGGCCCGGTAAAATGCGTCAGTGGATACGTGTCCCAACTGTCGCAAAAATATGCCTTGGAGTTGCGGGTAGAAACATTCCCAAAAACCGCGGCTGCGCCCGACCATATTTTCCCAAAGTCGCGATTGACTTTCGTGGACGCCGGAGGAAATGCCACCTGCCAGAAGGGTACCTTCAAATTCCGGGGAATTTCCGAGTTCGTAGAGGGCGTGTCCGGCTTCGTGGATGCTGCTGAACAAAGCTTGATCCAAGTGGTCTTCATAGACGCGGGTGGTAATTCGCACGTCGTCTATGGAGAAGTTGGTCATGAACGGGTGCAGGGTGGTGTCTTGCCGTCCCCGTTGGAAGTCGTACCCCATGCGTTCTACGACTTTACGAGTGAATTCTAGTTGCTGGGATTCTGGGAAGTCTTGGTGCAAGCAGGAGTCGTCGGCGGGAGGTTGCGAGGTGATGGCTTCGACTATCGGCACTAATTCTTGACGCAGTTTGGCGAAAAGCGGGCGCAACAGCGATACTTTCATGCCGTAGTCGCTACGATCGATCAAAGGATCGGCAATGTGTTCGTAGCCGGGAAAAAAATCGGCGTATTGCCTGCTTAATTCTAGGGTTTTTTCGAGATACGGCTCAACGGCTGCGAAGTTGTTGGCTGCCCTGGCCGCGGCCCAAGCTTCGTAGCAGTCGGCTTGGTGGCGGCAGAGTGCGGACATGAAGGTTGCGGGGACTCTGGAGGCGCGATCGTAGTCTCTGCGGGCGATGCGGATCAGGCTGGCTGCGGTGGAGTCGTAGGGCAGGGTTTGTTCGTAGAAACGCAAGTCTTCTAGGAGTTCACCTATTTTTGGATCTGTAAATTTTTCGTGGGATATTTGTTTGAGAGTAGCCAACTGGCGGCCTCTGGCACTTGCACCTTTGGGGGGCATATAAGTTGATTGATCCCAATGCAGCAGCGACGAGGCTGATTCGATGTCGTTAACTTCTCTGAGGTGGGCTGCCAGTTGAGCGAATTTTGCTTGAGTTTTGTCTAGGGTTTGCATGATTGGGGTTTATGGTGCTGTTTTGCCTACAAAGGTTGCAGTGCGGCATCCGTCTCCATCAATCATAGCTACCCTGAAATCAAGCTAAAAACCGCACTTCTTCCCGTATTGTAAGCAATTTAGAGTCATTTTTGCACAATTTCCGGTATTTCTGCGGATTGAGTTCGATCGCCTTGGATAAGTTTTCGATCGCCAGCCGGATGCTGGTAGCTACAAGTTCCTGGCTGTTTGTGAGTTCGCCTGCTTGTTTTTCCAGGGCGTACACGCAAGCTTTTTGATAGTACAGGTTGGGATCGTCGGGTGTGAGTGCGATGATTTTATCGTAGGAGGCGATGGCTTCGGTAAATCGTTTGATTTTTTTGAGGGCGACGGCGCGGTTGTACCAGGCTTCGGTGTTGTCTGGCTGCAACTCTACGGTTTTGTCCCAAGAAGCGACTGCTTCTTCCAAGCGTTGTAAGTTGGCGAAGGCTAAGCCGCGGTTGTAAAAGGTTTCGCTGTCGTTTGGGTTGAGTGCGAGGGCTTTGTCCCAGGATGCGATCGCTTCTTCAAATTGTCCCATTTGTGCGATCGCCGTGCCGCGTTTGTTCCAGGCTTCGGCGGAATTCGGCCGCAGTTGCAGGGTTTTGTCGTAGGAGGCGACGGCTTCCGGGTAGAGTTTTTCATCGGCTAGGGCTAAGCCGCGGTTGTACCAGGCTTGATGCAAGTCTGGTTTGAGTTCGATCGCTTTGTCGTAGGAAGTGATCGCGGCTGTATTTTGGTCTGATTTTCTCAGGGCAAATGCTTTGTTGTACCAAGCTTCGCAGTAGTCTGGTTTGATGGCTATAGCTTTCTCGTAGGAGGCGATCGCTTCTGACAATTTTTCTAAGCTGACGAGGGTGTTGCCGCGGTTCGTCCAAGCTTCGGGGTAGCTGGGATTGAGTTGGATCGCCTTTTCGTAGGATGCGATCGCTTCTGAGAGTCTGTTGAGCTTCCGCAAAACGTTGGCCCGATTATACCACGCTTCGGGATTGTTTGGTTTGATTTTTAGGGATTGGTTGTAGGCTGCGATCGCTTCTTCTAGCTGGCCCAATTTTTTGAGGGCTACGCCTTGGTTGTACCAGGCTTCATAAAATTTTGGTTCAAGTTCGATCGCTTCTTCCCAAGATTCGATCGCAGCTTGGAATCGTCCCATTGCTTCTAGGGCGTTGCCGCGTTCGTACAAGGTTTGAGCCTTTTGGGTGTTGACTGCTATGGATTTTTCCCCTGAGTCGATCGGCTTTTCTATGCTGGCTAATTTTTGCAAGGGGTTTCACCTCTTTATTTTCTGTCTAATTGATTCTTTTCTTTTTTATATGCGATCTTTTTCGCCTTTGAGTGCTTTTGATCGCGACTGTTTGGTTATTTATGGCAATTTTACAGGAATTTGGGGACTTTTTCAAATTTTTTCATTATAATTTTAGACCGGGCATTTGTAAGTATAGATTAATACTAATTTTTTATAGGACTGCGTAGAAAAGAGGAAAGGGCGATCGTACTGAGGTGTGACAAACCTCATCCAAGATATAACAGGACTTACACATCCACCCTATTTGTGGCCCTTGTTACTACGGGTAGTGTAAAACTTTAAAAGTTCCGTAAGTCCTGATATAATTTTCACCTATCGGCGATCACTGACTTAGCAAATTGCAGAGCTTTTCAGCAATGTGAGCCTGTGTATTTGATGATAATTCACCCAACTCACGTTGAACAACCACTGTAGAAACAGTCACCAGTTGATGCAGCCTGATAGTAGATGGCACCCGCAGCCCCGAAGCCTGAAAGTTTGGATGAGAAGCTTCTAATACGATATCTGTTTCCAGTAGATTTGTGGGGAAGCGACTTGTAATATAAGCAAGAATAACATGGCGTCGCGCTCCCAAAGGGTTAGTCAAACAAGCTGCTGGACGCAATTTGTTAGCCGATAAATCATCATAGGGAAACGGTACTAGGAAAATCTTACCCTTGGTCATTAAATGGTTTACCGTCAGCTATAGTATAAATGTCTTCTTCTGGGTCGAGTATCGAACCAAAATTAGGCTCTATCGCTACTGTTTTAATCCATTCTGAGTCGTGGAATGGCACGCCATCAGCTAAAGTGTAGATATCTTCTGCTGAGTCTCTCAGAGAATCAAATGCTGGATTTGCGATCGCAGCTTTTAGCCATTCATATTCTTCTAGTTTTGCTTTGTGAATTAGGGCAGCTTCTAGTGCTTCCAGTCGCTTCAGGTCTGCATAAGTAATGATAGCAGCGATCGCCCTTCCTTCCTGTTCTATGACAATTCGTTCTCCAGTATCCTCAACACGGGCGATGAGTTCGGGAAATTTGTCATTGGTTACGGTTACATTTAGTTGAGTCATGTTTTACCTCGCTACTAATTCTTCTATTTTATCGTGTCAACTAGCTTCGTTTAAAAGTGTTTTTGATGCTGTAGCGGCGGGTTTTACAAAGAATTATTGCCTCAAACCGACAATCTCATAAACCCGCCCCGCCCAATGGCAAATCCCTATTCTTGAATCAAGGCTTGAAACCGACTATCCGATCGCAGGCTGTCAAAATCCGAGTCAGTTTTTGCCATTTCTCGGTATTTGTCAGGGGTGAGATTGATGGCTTGCTGCAAATTCTGAATCGCTTGGTCAATCTGACTCTGTAACGCATAGCAGCAAGCTTTATTATAAAATGCTGCGTCATAATCTGGTTTGATTTCTAAGGCTTTGTCGCAGGAGGCGATCGCTTCTTCCCATCTTCCTAAATTAATCATTGCAGAGCCCCGATTGTACCAGGCTTCGTGATAATCAGGTTTAAATTCTAAAGCTTTGTCGAAGGAGGCGATCGCTTCTTCCCATCTTCCTAAATTAATCATTGCAGAGCCCCGATTCAACCAGGATGTGTGAAAATCTGCTTTGATTTCTAAGGCTTTGTCGTAGGAGGCGAGCGCTTCTTCCCATCTTCCTAAATTAATCATTGCAGAGCCCCGATTCAACCAGGCTTCGTCTTTATCTGGTTTGATTTCTAAGGCTTTGTCGTAGTCGGCTATCGCTTCTTCAAATCTTCCTAAATTATACATTGCATAACCCCGACCAGACCAGGCTTCGTCTTTATCTGGTTTGATTTTTAAGGCTTTGGCGTAGGAGGCGAGCGCTTCTTCAAATCTTCCTAAATTACCCAGTGCAAATCCCCGATTCAACCAGGCTTCGTGATCATCTGGTTTGATTTCTAAGGCTTTGTCGTAGTCGGCTATCGCTTCTTCCCATCTTCTTAAATAAAGCAGTGCAGTACCCCGATTGAACCAGGCTCCGTGATAATCTGGTTTGATTTTTAAGGCTTTGTCGCAGGAGGCGAGCGCTCCTTCAAATCTTCCTAAATTATACATTGCATAACCCCGACTCGACCAGGCTTCGTGATAATCTGGTTTGATTTTTAAGGCTTTGGCGTAGGAGGCGAGCGCTTCTTCAAATCTTCCTAAATTACCCAGCGCAACTCCCCTATTATACCAGGCTTCGTGATAATCTGGTTTGATTTTTAAGGCTTTGTCGCAGGAGGCGAGCCCTAGTTCAAACAAGCCTAAATTATTCATTGCATTGCCCCTATTGCTCCAGGCTTCCTGAAAATCTGGTTTGATTTTTAAGGCTTTGTTATAGGAAGCGACCGCTGCTTCAAATAAGCCTAAATCATACAGTGCAACTCCCCGATTATACCAGGCTGAGTAATTATCTGCTTTGAATTCTAAGGCTTTGTCGAAGGATGTTATCGCTGCTTCAACTCTTCCTAAATAAAGCAGTGCAGTACCCCGATTGTACCAGGCAGCGTGATAATCTGGTTTAATTTCTAAGGCTTTATCGAAGGAGGCAAGCGCTGCTTCAAATCTTCCTAAATTACCCAGTGCACCCCCCCGATTGTCCCAGGCTTCGTGATAATTTGGTTTGATTTCTAAGGCTTTGTCATAGCAGGCGAGCTCTTCTTCAAATCTTCCTGAATTACCCAGTGCAACGCCCTGATTGTAAAAGGCTTCGGGATCGGGCTTGATTTCTAAAGCTTCGTCAAAAAAGGCGCTTGCTTGTTCAAACAAGCCTAAGCCTAAATTATACAGTTCATTCCAATCCATAATTTCTCACCTCATGGCTCAAATTGTGCCAGACTCTCTTGAAATTGCTTAATTCCTTTAATCAGCCGAGGAAAATATTAAATAATCTTAAAGTATTTTTTGCAAGTTCAATGTTGATCCAGACTAACACAACACAACTAAGCTGACAATACCTGAGCCGCCGTCAGCACTAATTCGGGGAAAGTGGGCGAAACAATTTGTTCATTATCTCTAAACTGAGTAAGCTGATATTTCCCTTCAGCCTTTAGCGAAAAAACAAATACTGTAGGAATTTTCGGGTTCCCCAAATACTCTCTTTTGCCAATTGCTAAATAATCAATAATCCAGTATTCAGCAATGCCCAAGCGTTCATGTTCATCTAGCTTATCAACATAATCATCTTCCCAATTAGTTGATACTACCTCGACAGCTAACTGAATTGGCGATTCCAGTGCGGCATAAGCTTTGCGTTCACCACGCCACAAAGTGCGATCGACTACGCTGACATCAGGAACTCGTCCTTGTTCTATACCTTCTTTTGTGGTAGTTTTAATAGTGATACCTCGCTTGACTACATAGTTGAGTTTCAGGCGATCGCACTCTCGATAAAACTGTCTGTCTGTAAATTCAGCCACGTCATCGGGATTTCTGGTAGTTGCCATTTTGACAATCTCTCCGTTCACCAATTCATAAATACCATCTTCCGGGCAAATAGCAATAAATTCGTTAAATTTTAATTTTTGTTTGGTGGTTGCAATCATTGTTTAAATAATCCCTAAAGTTGCAGCCATATCCTCCGGTTCTGCGTTACCAGGCTTTGCTTGGAAACGATTAGTTTCTTAGTCTCGGGTTGCGCGGACTTTGTTTGTGTAGTAGCGATTCCAAATTATTTTTTCATCACTTACGCACTACGACTAAAGAAACCGGGTTTTTTACCGAATCTGCGCGTTACAACGAAGTATTTTTGTAAAAAACCCGGTTTCTGCTCTCCCATGCGTAAGTCCTAAGAATGCTGCCGCACCCTATTTTTAAGCTTGATACTTTTTCAGAATAGCAACTTTTTCCGGGAAGATTTCGATCGCCATTTTGTCATCATAACGAGTCGCGAGCGATCGTCTCACCTCGCCCAAAAACAGCGGCTGCGACAGCCCAGGTTCAGGATGTACCACTGTACGAACCCGGATGGTCATGTAGTCTCTGCCACGCCCAGAGCGCCCTGGAGAGTACAAGTCCGCAGCCGCTTGCCGCATCGTTGCTTCTAATTCAGATTCCGTGATCGTAGGTGGCACAGTAACTACTGTTTGAGCGCCGCCAGTATCGTAAACTAAAGAATAGCGCACCGCACCCGGAATTTCTGTACGGGAAAACAGTCCCAAACCCAGACCAAATATACTCGCAGCAATTACTCCCATAAAGCTGGTCACTCCCACCAATCGGAAGCGAAAACCCCATTTGAAGATAAATGCTATAACTGTTAGAATAGCTAAAGCTCCTGTCAGAATTCCCGCCCATTGGGCGTACATTAAAAGGTTAGAATTTACGTTCATTTGATGATTTGTTGACTGTTGACTGTTGACTGTTGACTGTTGATATTAGTTACCGATACCCGATGCCCAATGCCCAATGATTAATTAAGCGTTTCGGGCCACAAGCAGATAAGTCATCATATCGCCTTTCCCCTTCACTGGAATCACGCCGCGCTCCTCAAAAACGTACTTACCCCGCAGGCGTTCGTAGGTAGCAACTGTCACCTGAATGCTGCCGGGGACGCCTTGAGATTCCATCCGGGAAGCTGTATTTACCGTATCTCCCCACAAATCGTAAGTAAATTTTTTAGTACCGATTACCCCAGCTTCCACGGGGCCTGTGTGGATGCCGATGCGGATGCTGAGCGGCTGACCTCCCTTGGTACGGATCTTAGTCATTGCTGCTTGAATTTCCAGGGCCATTTCCGCGATCGACTCGGCGTGGTCGTCGCTGGGCGTCGGCAAACCGCCAACCACCATATAAGCATCGCCGATCGTCTTAATTTTCTCAAGTCCGTAACGCTCGGCCAACTCGTCAAAAGCTGAAAAAATCTCGTTGAGCAACTCCACCAATTGGGCCGGCGATAAATGAGCCGAAAGCTTAGTAAAACCGACCAAATCGGCAAACATCACTGTCACCTCAGCGAAACTGTCGGCGATCGTACTTTCCCCGTGTTTGAGGCGCTGCGCGATCGCCTTCGGTAAAATATTTAACAGCAAACGCTCGGACTTTTCCTTTTCCTCCGCCAACTCCCGTAAATACGCCTGTTCCTTATCCCGCAGGCGCTTCTTTTCCAGACAAGCGCTAATCCGAGCCTTGAGCAATACCGGATTGAACGGTTTAGAAAGATAATCCTCCGCCCCCAACTCTATACACCGAACGATACTGTCGATATCGTCCACCGCCGAAATCATAATCACCGGGATGTAGCGCAACTTTTCGTCCGCCTTCAGACTTTCGAGCACCTGATAGCCGTTCATTTGCGGCATCATAATGTCTAGGAGAACCAAATCAAAAGGATGGTTTCGCAACATTTCCAGAGCTTGGAGACCATCTTCAGCAACAGTCACCACATGGCCTTGACGCTGAAGTCGGCGGGCCAGCAAATCGCGGTTTACCTCATTGTCGTCAACAACCAGCACGCTGCCCTCGTCACCTTTCATGTCAGGGCCTCTTTGAGAAGAGTTTCAATTTTACCCAAAAGTCGGGGAAACTCGACCGGTTTAGTGTCATAGTCATTGCAGCCTGCAGCAAGACACTTTTCACGATCGCCCGCCATTGCGTGAGCCGTCAGCGCAATCACCGGAATCCTGCTAGTTTCAGGAGCCGCCTTAATTTGCTGCGTTGCTTGCCACCCGTCGAGAACCGGCAGACTCATATCCATCAGAATCAAATCCGGTACTTTCGCGAGCGCCATCGACACTCCCTCAGCACCGTCAACAGCAATAAAGACCTCATGTCCCTTGCGGGCCAGACGCCTGGAAAGCATATCCCTATTCATTTCGTTATCTTCGACCAACAGGATTTTAGCCATTGGTGTTCTCCTTGCCTTTCGAGTCGTACCTGCGATCGAACCTGTCATTGACTATAGAGCGAACATCGCGCAACAAAGTATCGCAACTGTAGACTCCCTTTTGTAGCACCCGCTCGACGTAGCCGTTTAGCTGCTGGCTTTCGGTCGGTGTCAAATTTTTCCCCGTGATCACAACAATCGGTATAGGATCTCCCGAATGGGATTTACGAATTTCCCCGATCAACTCAAAACCATCCATTTCTGGCAACATCAAATCCAGTAATATCAGGTGCGGGCGAGCAACTTTTAGCCGATCGAGAGCAGCGCGTCCGCTATCAGCTTCCGTTACTGCCCAGCCTTGTGTTTCTAGTACGCATCGCAGTATTTCGCGCGTGGCAACGTCGTCTTCCACAATTAGAATCTGACAGGTCAAATTGTTACTTGCAACGCCGTCTTGGTCGCGTCGGTACTTGTTCAACAAGGCAGCCAGCCGTTTGCCGTCCACTGGTTTGGTGAGGTAGTCCGAGGCACCCAATGCAAAGCCGAGGCTTTTGTTGCCCACAAAGGATAGCAGGATTACGGGAATTTCGGCAAGGTCAGGATCTGCCTTCAGCGCTGAGAGTACCGCCCAGCCGTCCATTCCGGGCATAATCACATCCAGGGTAATGGCGTCTGGCCGTAGTTGCTTAGCCAGCCGGAGAGCTTGCTCGCCGCCGCCGGCGACTTCTACGTGCAGTCCTTGGCGACTGAGGGCGCGCTGGATTAAATCCCGCGAGATCGGGTCGTCGTCAACTACCAGCACCGTGCCGATAGCGGGGGCGTCGGGAGGGTTTGTGCTGTCGTGAACTTTGTTGGGGATTTCCGGATGTTTGATGGCTTTGGGCAAGAGCACGGTGAAAGTGGTGCCGGAGCCCAAGGTGCTGCTGACTTCTATGCTGCCGCCCATCATTTGACAGAAGCGCTGGCTGATTGCTAGTCCCAAACCGGTGCCGCCGTACTTGCGAGTAGTCGAGGCATCAGCTTGGGTGAAAGGTTGGAAAACTCGCTGCAATTGCTCTTTTGTCATGCCGATGCCGGTGTCGGCGACGCGGAAACTTAAAAATTCGGAGTTGGAAATTAAAATTTGGGAAGATTCCTCTTGATTTTTCATTTTTAATTGTTCATTTTTAATTCTTTCCACTCCGATCGCAATTCTCCCGTTTTGTGTGAACTTAGCAGCGTTGCTGAGCAAGTTAAGCAGCACTTGCCGCACTTTGGTCATGTCCGCGTGCATGGTGTCGAGGTTGTCTGGACAGTAAACTTCTAGGGTATTACCGTTTTTCTCGACCAGCGGCCTGGCCGTGGCAACAGCACTTTCAATTAAGCTATGAATGTCGAAGGTTTCTAAGTAGAGATCCATTCGGCCTGCTTCAATTTTAGAAATATCTAGGATGTCGTCAATCAGGGACAGCAGGTGTTTGCCGGCGCAGCAGATTTTTTCGAGGTCAGGGACGGATTCGCAACTGCCCAATTCTTCGGCTTCTTCTTGGAGCATTTCGCTGTAGCCGATTATGGCATTGAGGGGTGTGCGAAGTTCGTGGCTCATGTTGGCGAGAAATGTGCTTTTTGCCCGGTTGGCTGATTCTGCTGCTTCTAGGGCCAACTGCATGGCGGATTCTGCTTGTTTGCGATCGGTGATGTCTTGGACTGTGCCTTCGTAGTACAAAACCCTGCCGTTTTCGTCGCAGATGCTGCGCGCGTTTTCGGAAATCCAGATTGTGCTACCGTCTCGGCGGTATATTTGGGATTCAAATTTTGACACTTGGCCGCGCGCGCCCAATTGGGCCATAAACTCGGCGCGCCGATTGGGGTTCACGTAAAATTGATGGTTGATATCGGTGAGTTCGGCAAGCATTTGGGTACTGGATTCGTAGCCGTAAATTCGAGCTAGTGCGCTATTGCCGCTGAGGTAGTACCCGGAAGGCGTTGTCTGGAATATGCCTTCGACTGCGTTTTCAAAGATGCTGCGGTATTTTGTTTCGGATTGTCTCAAGGCTGCTTCTGCTCGCTTGCGCTCTAGGGCATTGGCGAGCATTTCTCCTACCATTTTTAGCTGTGTGGATATTGTGGATATTTCGGTTCCTCGACCTGCTGTTTGCTTTAAGCCCTCGAATCCGAGAAATCCTACTAGGTTTTTACTACAACTAATTAGGGGAATAATTATCAGCGATTGGATATTTTTTAGGTGTTTTTGTGATTCTAATTTATTGATGGAAGCGCCCATTGCAGGTATTGAGGCGGTTGCTGTTTCATTGACTGTTTGGGATGGGGAGTCTGTCTGGAATTGGGCTGGATTTTTACCGATAAAATAGGCAATTTCGGCGATTGCTGAGGGCGGGATTTCGCCAATTTCTGGAATATAGAGGCATTCGGCGCGATCGAGCTTTTCTGCAATCCAAGGGATTTGTGCGATGTCTATTGGTTTGTCGGTGCTGTTTTTGACTGCCGGAATGCTTTCGCCGCACCACTCGTAGGTTTTGTCGGCGCGGGTTTTGTCGAATGATAACAGGTAGATGTAACTGCGGTCAAACCCGCTCAAGGTGGCGATCGCTTCTAGGGTTTGATCGATGCCTTTGTCTATTTCTGATAAGGGCTGGCTGATGAAATGGGTTGACAAACGGGCAATCAATTGAGCGAATTCTCTTCGATACTGCAAAGATTGTTCTTCTTTTTTGAGTTCGGTAACGTCTCGAAAGATCCAGACTCTACCGACTGTTTTCGATCCGACTTTTGATGGCAACGAATTTAATTCAAAAATTTTTCCGTCTTTAAATTCTAATAATTCGCTGATTTGAGTATCTGAATCTGCCGACACTTTAATCGCGTTTTCGAGAAATATTTGCGGGTCTTGTAATTGTTCCCGGGCGTTGGGTAATCCTGTTTCGATCGTGTTTTTGACTGTGCCGAAGGTCGATCGGCTCAACTTTCCTTGGCTGGCGGACAAACCCCACATCTCTAGAAAATTCTGATTATAATTACATATATTGCCGTTTCTGTCAACCGCCAAAATTCCTGCATCTGTAGATTTTAGAACTGCTTGCAGTATCGAGAGCGATTGCTTGTGTTCTCTAATGTCAAAAATGTCAAAAAACACCAAGACTGATATTTCGCTGCCCTCAACGGCGGGATGGAAAAAATAGGAAACTGGTAAAATCTTGCCGTCGCGACACAAAAACTCGTCGTCCCAATTGTTGCAAGGTTGACTGGAAGCGATCGCCTGTTGTAAATCTAGTGTAGGTGCGATCGTCCCATCTTCAGTATTGCTGGGCGACTGTTTCGTAGCCGTCAAAACTTGGGATTTGTTACCTTTCTTTTGCTTCCCGATGCACTCTAGCAGAGAAAAGCCTGCAAGTTCCGATTCTCGCCATCCCAGCAAGCGTTCTGCCTCTGGATTTACCGAGATTACACAGCCCTTCGCGTCAAGGATACACAATCCCGCTCCCCAACTGTTGACACTCGCCCGCAGTCGATCGAATTCTGAAGCTGTTGGAGAGTCTTGAGGGGACTGGGGGGAGTCTGTTAAATCCTTTAACGCCACTGTCTCGTTGTTCAAGCAATCCTGCTGCTGAAGTTCTTGCTGATTCTGAACTCCGTCATAGCTACAACTTACCTGCTCTAATAAAAGCTGCCACTGCTCAGCAGTGGGAGGAGGAGACTCGCCGACTAAACCGAGCTGTTCGAGTTGGCGCTGGAGGTGGGGGTGCATATTTTCTGGCACTTTGTAGGCAACTTTCTACAGTATATCTTTTTAATTAATAGTATATATACGTAGGTATACGGTTAGGGGAAAACTACGCGATCGAAGTCTATCACAGGTTTTCTTGAGAAGCCGAGGGATCATCTCTGCTCTCCAAAATCTTTCAAACTGCGCTAATTATATTTATATCCTAATGGCTTTATTGATTTGGCTATATGTGGAATTTTTTGATACGTGATAGCGAAATAATCAGCAAATTGCGGAGGCTAATAAAACCGACAACGCTCGAAAAGAAATGTCAATAAATTATTATTTGTCAGACTTTTCGGTTGAGATTGAAAGGTCGGTGAAAATAGCTGGCAGCCGAATAGTAAAGGTAGAACCTTTGTCCACCTCGCTGAATGCGGTAATGTCTCCGCCCATCATTTCGCAGAATTTCTTAGTAATCGTCAGCCCCAAACCAGTGCCGCCGTACTTTTTAGTAGTTGAGGAATCTGCTTGGGTGAAAGGCTCAAAGATTCTGGCTAACTGTTCGGGACTCATGCCAATGCCGGTATCTTTGACCGTAAAAATGATCCAATCTTGAGCGGAAGATAATAGAGACAAGCTATTTTCATTTTGGCCACCTCCTCTATACGCTCCAAGTGTTTTGCCTTTCTTTGCAGAGTCGGCAGGGGGTTCGACGGATCGGGTAACGGCAAAGGTAATCGCGCCGGAGCAAGTAAATTTCGCGGCATTGCTGAGGATGTTGAGCAGAGACTGCCGGAGTTTAGTCAAGTCGGTCTGCATTGAGCCAATATCATCGGGGCATTGTATTTCTACAATATTGCTATTTTTGTCTGCCATCGGCGCGATCGTGGCAACTACTTCCTCAACCAGAGTTGAAATGGTGAAGGTTTCGAGGTCGAAGTCGATGCGACCTGCTTCAATTTTGGTCAAGTCGAGAATATCTTTAATCAGCGCGAGTAGGTGCTGGCCGGCCGTGTTAATTCTCTGGAGGTCGTCGATGAACTCTTCGGCACCTAGGTCTCGGGCGTCTTCTTGCAGGATCTCGCTGTAGCCGATGATGGCGTTGAGGGGGGTTCTGAGTTCGTGACTCATGTTGGCGAGAAAAATGCTTTTGGATCTATTTGCAGCTTCGGCGGCTAATGCGGCGCGGCGGAATTCTTCGGAACGCAAGCGTTCGGTGATGTCGGTGGTCATGATTAAAACGCACTGAGTGCTGCCGAGGTGGATGAGTTCCACTGACAGCAGCCAGTCGCGCACTTCGCCGGCTTTGGTGCGAATTTTGATTTCTTGGTTGCTGATCGAATTTTGTGATTGCAAAATCTGGGCGAGCCGCCCCCCGTCTTCTGAATTGACAAATATTCCTAAGTCGCTGGGAGTGCGGCCGAGAAATTCGTGCCGCAGCCAGCCTAATGAGCGCAAAAAGCTTTCGTTGGCATCGAGGAAGCATCCGTCTGTGAGGGTGCAGATGCTGATCCCGACTGGGGAGGCGTGAAAGGCTTTGGAAAATCTTTCTTCTGAAGAACGCAGGGCGGCTTCGGCTTGCTTTCTGTCTGTGATGTCTTGGACGGTGCTGGTGATGTAGAGGGAGGTGACGGCGGCTTGTTCGTAGACGGTGCGGTTGCTACCGTCGGGAAGTATGAGCCTGTAGTCGATGCTGTAAGGCTGTTGCTGAAATAAAGCGGCTTCGATCGAGGTTCTGACTAATTCTCTGTCTTCCGGGTGCACGTATTCCAAGAAGGCTTCCAGGCTGGGTTCAAAAGTTCCGGGTTCCTGTCCCAGGATGCGGTAAATTTCCTCTGACCATCGCAATTGCTGGGCGTTGCGGTCTAAGTCCCAGTTGCCTAGCTGGGCGATGCGTTGGGCGTTAGCGAGGCTGGCTTCGCTGGCGCGCAGGGAGACTTCTGCTTGGTGGCGTTCGGCGACGGTGGCAGCTAAGACTAAGCCGGTGACGGCGATGACGGCGATGAAGGCTTGCAGGGATAACAGTGCTTGGGGGATACTGCTGGCGTGTTTGAGGAAGGGGCCGCTGCCTCGGGCGATACCCCAGATGGCGAAGCCGCAGAGGATGAAGTTGGAGAGGGCGGTGTAGCGCTGACCGAATCGAAAGGCAGCCCAAACTACTAGGGGAAATGGTAGGTATTCGAGGGGATAGCGGGCGTAGGCGGCGCGGGTGCGGGAGCAAAAGACGAGCCAGCCGACTGCTAGTAGCAGCAGCAGCCAAATCGCTCGTTCAGCTATCTGTTTGCGATGGGTGGGGACTTTGGGCAATTGTTGCCACGTCAGTAGCAGCGGGGCGACGAGCACAATTCCCATGGCGTCTCCGACCCACCAAGTCCCCCAAATCGTGCCAAAATCGCTCCAGCTAGATATACCACTCAGGCATACGAGGATGCTGCCGATGGTGGAGCTGATCAGGGTAGATCCCAAGGCTGCTAGTCCGACTATTCCTAAAACGTCTTTGAGCCGATCGAGCCCGGCGCTAAAGTTAAGGCCTTGGAGTAGATAAGTTCCCGTCCACGCTTGCAGGCTTCTGGCGCCTGCCGATATCAATGCCGTGGCGATGTTGGCCGACGGTACGCTCATGCTGAACAGGAAGCCTCCGATCGCGATTCCCGGCCACAGTTGCCGCCCAAACAGCAGCAGGGCGACTTGGGCAATTCCTGCTGCTGGCCACATCGGGTAAATTTCTGAACTGAGGGTGAGGGTGGAAATGGCGAATTGCGACGCCCAATAGTAGACCAGGGCGATCGCGCCTACTGCGAGGAAGTACCGCCAGGAATGTCCTTTGATTGCGTTAAGGAACTTTGTCTGCATGGTCGTTTGGGGAAAAGGTGGACGGTTGTTGGGGTCTCAGTATGTGGCACGGGACAGGCACAGGGTAGAGAAAATGTTTCTATTAGGTGATGGTAGGTCATGGGTGGTAGGTACTGGGAGAAGCTTTTGAGCTAACTTTTTGTGGTGCCGTTGAGGGAGCGGTTTTTTTGTTCGATCAAATCTGCCCATGAATTTCGGGAGTATCGCTTTTTTGTAAATATATCTCTAATGGCTAAGCAATTGGTTTGTAAATTTTGGTTTTTGTTAAAAATTTATTACCGAGCGACAGCGGGTGTCTTTTTGTGTCGGGCGATCGTAACTCAATGCACCCTAACATCTTGCACCCCGATCGATAATACCTAAAATACCTAAAATACCAATAACAGAGACGTAAAATCTCTGCTTTTAGGTATGTTTGGGTCAATAAACACGGTTTCTGATTAGAACAGCAGGCGGTAGTTATTTTCACTAGATTTTTAACCAATCAATCAAGGCTTCAAGTCTTGCGCTTGGATACAGTGAAAGCGGATATATTACAGCAAAAAAAAATTTTTTGTCTATTTCTCTTTGGCTGTTGCAATATCTAAGGTTAGTGTCAAACGCTCTTGAGATTCTTTAAGGGCGTCTTGGGGGTTGCGGCCGAGAAGGGTTGCCTCTATGGCGCGACCGAGGTTTTCTGATAGGCGGGAGTAACCTGATATAATGGGTCGCGCTCTAGCTGAGTTCATTTGTTCTAAAAATACTTGCAAAACAGGGTTTTTTTCCACAAAGCTTTGATAAGCTTGGCTCTGTCTCGATTTTAAGTTAATGGGTAAATAACCTGTTCCCAATGCCCATGCTGTTTGGAATTCTTCACCTATAACGTATTCTAAGAATACTAGGGCTGCTCGCTCTCGTTCTGGCGAGGTTTTCATTAAAAATAGGTTTTCACCCCCTACGACGGCTGCGGGGCGTTTGAGGATGGGTAAAGGCATTGCTCCGTAGTCGATCGCGCTTTGCTGCAACTGTGCTAGCGTCCACGGCCCGGTGATTTGCATGGCGACTTTCCCGGCGATGAAATTGTCGAGTTCGTAACCGCGTTCGGGTGCTGACAATATTGCTGAACCTTCTTTTAACAAGTCGCTCCACAATTCTAAGGCGGCGTGAGAACCGGGATTATCTATTTGGGGTACAGGATTTTGAGGTATTTCGCCTTTGAGTTCGCCCCCTGCACTGAACATGAATGGCAGCCAGGTAAATACTGTCCATTCTCCTTTGCCTAGGGGGAGCACTATGCCGTGTTGGTCTGTGCGGCCGTCTCCGTTGGTGTCTCGCGTGAGCGATCGGGCTGTTTGCTTTAATTGCGCCCAATTCTGGGGCACTTTTTTGATTCCTGCTGCTGCAAATAAGCTGGGACGGTAAAATATGGCGACGTTGTTTGTGCCTAGGGGAACTGACCAAATGTGTCCGCCGAGTTCCATTGACTCGAAGAGTGCCGGGTAGATTTCGGCTTTCCGGGGCGATTTGTCGATCCAGTTTTCTAACGGCACAATTGCGTTTAGTTCTGCTAGTTTTCCGGCACTTGTAGGACTATTCCACAGCAAATCCGGCGGTGCATTTCCAACTATTGCTGTTAGAATTTTTGGCAGTTGTTGGTCGGGCTGACCGATGTAAATTGGTTTGATCTGGATGTTGGGATGTGTTTTGTTGAATTTGTCTGTGAGGGCTTGAAATACGTCGCGATTGGGGGGGGGATTGATGCCGTGCCACAGTGTGAGTTCGATCGGTTCGCCGTTTTTCGATGCGGGGGTTGTGCGGTTTTGACAGCCGCTTAATATTAGCAAATTTAAGGTAATTAAAATGCAGATCGCTAGTTTTAGTGGTCTTTTAATTGCTTTGGATAATTTGGAGAATATCATTTTTTATTTAGATTCAGGGAAGCAGACTTTTTTAACTGCAGATGAACGGGGATGGACGCGGATAGTTAGAGGTTGGTAAAACGAGCTAAATCTCGAAAATCTGCTGGTAGCTGATTTCTCTCTCCATCGGAGGTGTTTTGAAACAAAACAGTGAAAGCTCCTGCTCCTAGTCTATCTTGCGGCCACATCCGATAGCAAGGAATTTCTGTCAGGTGCGATCGATATTTTTCTAAATGAGGAACAGTGACTGGCCCCAATTCGGGGAATTTGCTTAACTGCCCTTCGCTGACTTGTTCATTTTATGCAGTTGAATAAGTGCAGCTCATGTATGCAAGATAACTTTGGGGCTCTACAATTTTAGCAGAATTGGCTAAAATTATTTTTTGGCGATTGGCATTGCTGTTGATGGTGACATTACAGCGGATTCCAGGTTTATAAAGTACACCCCAGAAACCGGGTTTCTTCTGGATTTCTCGCCAGAAACCGGTTTTATTCAAGAAACCCGGTTTCTCTGTACTTCACTTACCTGGAAAGTGCTGTATGAAAGCAGCCGGGTGCTTGTCTCTTTTTGCTAAGAGTGATTTACCAATACAAGGAGCATCTACTATTACTAAATTAGCCGTTTGTGGTATTTTTTCGGCAAGTATTTTTGAATCGACGTTGGCGGCGGCTGATGGTTGAATTTGGCAGCGTCTTAAATTAGAGATCGACATTCCCATGCGTTTGCCTATGGCTTCGTTGCACAACAGCAATTCTGGGTTTAATGTTTTCCAGGCAAATATACTTTTTCCTCCGGGGGCGGCGCACATATCTAATATTACTTTGATTGGCTGCGGTATTGTTAATAAGATAGAGGCGGCGAAGATTGAGAAAAAGTCGAGACAGTAGTAATGTTCTGCTTGATGTAAGGAATGTTTTCCCGGCTGGGATTCTAAGGCTAGTCTATCTACAAATTGGGGTTGCCAAGAAACTGGAATTTCGAGATTAAATGGGTTTTATGTTGGTTGTGGTTGCAGCCACAAAATAGCAGAATTAAAAGCTTGGGGATTAGTGACGGCGTGAATAAACTTTTCTTGTTCGGCGGTGTAGGCAAATAAGCTGCGGCTGAGTTTTAGCAGAAAATTCGACAATTATTTTCCTGTTCTAGTAGATATGCTAAAATTGAAATTAGCAGTAAAAAATGTAGATTATATGAAAATTTTTACTAAAACAGTTCTAGTTAACTTGGGAAGCATAGATGCAAATGTTGTTGCGTATATAAAACTCATTGGTTTTGAGCGATCGAGTTGGGCTGCACCTGAGTATCAATCGAGATTTTTTTTGCCGATCGCACAACTCGGAACAATTATAGAAGTGTATAATCTAGAAGCAAACTATTATTGTTTTAGCCGATCGATAAATATTACACGAGTCCGGTGAGTGAAAATACTCATAAACTCGCTTGTATCATAGCTGCTACGCGCTGAATAGTCTGTATAATATACTATGGTTTTTTGCCATTACCTAATTGACGACTAATGAGTAATGACTGAGGACTACTTACTAATAACGAAGAATCTATGAAAATTGTTTTTTTTGGCACTCCCGACTTTGCTGTCCCTACTTTATCCAGTTTGTTAAGCCACCCAGAATTTGAGGTTGTGGGTGTAGTGACTCAGCCGGACAAACGCCGGGGAAGAGGCAATCAATTGATGCCTTCACCTGTAAAAGATGTGGCTTTAAATCACAGTATCCCGGTTTTGCAGCCGCAACGAATCAAGAAAGATGCTGAAACCATTGCCAAATTGCGAGAAGCGCAGGCGGATGTGTTTGTGGTGGTAGCTTACGGCCAGATTCTTTCTCAAGAAATACTCGATATTCCTAATTTGGCTTGCGTTAATGTTCACGGTTCAATTTTGCCGAAGTATCGCGGTGCGGCGCCGATTCAGCGCTGTCTTTTTGACGGGGAAAAGACAACAGGAATTACTACTATGCTGATGGATGCTGGGATGGATACTGGGGCGATGCTGTTGAAGGCTTTTGCTGGGATTTCGCTGTTGGATAATGCTGATTCTTTGGCGGATAGGTTGGCGGAAGTTGGGGCGGATTTGTTGATAGAAACGTTGGTGAAATTGAGGGACGACAAAATTGAAGCTGTTGTTCAAGATGATGCTGAGGCGACTTATGCGCCGATGATTAAGAGTGCCGATTATGTGCTGGATTGGTCGAAAAGTGCGATCGCCCTTCACAATCAAGTTAGGGGCTTTTTCCCGGATTGCACGACGACTTTTCGCGGCAATTCTCTGAAGGTGATAGCTACTGTGCCCGTCGGGCCGGAATATTGGCTGCAAATGCCAGCAGATTTGAGAGTTTTGGAACGCGAATGGCCTGTTTTAGCCCAGTTGTCGGGCGCAAATGGGGAAGTTGTGAAGGTTGTGAAGGGCTTGGGGGCGATCGTCCAAACCGGTGATGGTTTATTATTGTTGCGGGAGGTGCAGTTAGCGGGGAAAAAGGTGCAGTCGGGAGTGGATTTTGCCAACGGAACTCGGTTGGTTGTAGGGGAAGTTTTTGGGATGGTTGAAGTTAAGGAATGAGAATTAAATAACTTCCACAAGTTTGTGGGATGGGCGTCCCGCCCGTCCAAAAAAGACGGGCGGGACGCCCATCCCACAATAACAATTAAAATTGTAAGTTCTTTAATTCGCGATCCTAAGTAAATGAGTGGTAGGGAGAAACCGGGTTTCTGCGAATCATTTGGGTTGAGTAGGAAAAATATAGGAAAAAACCCGGTTTCTGAGATTGTGTGGTAGGGAAAATTTACATACCCGATCTTACCTAAAATTCTACCTAAAATTCAACTAAAACTTCCTCCGTACCACCCAACAAACCCTGCGCCGCCTCTAACATACTCTCCGCAACATCTTTCAAATCTTCGCGACTTGCCAGATAAGTTTTCAAAGCTTCTAAGGGTTCTATACTATTATTAGCATTCAATTCTGGCAACCGCGGCCTCGCTAGCTGACTGACTAATTCCGGTTGAATTGTGTAGCTGTGCGCTTCGCCCAAAAGTGCGTGCAATTCTGCGCTGTCGATTAAATCCAATTGTTCGGATCGCAATTGGTAAATTAATCTCACAACCGCGTCTTGGATTTCTTTCTTGCCAATAGCTTTAACTAACTCTGCTTGCGGATTTTCCGATTCGGAAACATTCACTTTAATCGTCTGAAACACCCGCACTGGCAAAGCGCAAAATTCCCACTCAGCTTTTCCCCGTTCCAAATTAACTAACACAAAACCTTTATCTTCTTTCTCTTCGCTAAAATCAACTCGTTCGATGCTTCCGGGGTAAATTACGGGCGGATTGTTGTCAGCATTGAGATTTTGGTGTTTGTGTACGTGGCCGAGAGCAACGTAATCAAAACAAGGGCGAGTTAGCATGGAAACGGGTATGTTAAAACCTTTACCAACTGCTAAAAAACGCTCGGCACCCAAGCTTGCTTTATCGGCCATTAAATGCGCTAAAAGTACGGTTGGTATGTCGGGGTTGAGGCGGCGGATTTCGCCTTCCATTGCGATCGTCAGTTTTTCGGTTAATAATTGGTTAACATCGCCCATAGACAGGCTTTCAGTCTCGGAACGTGTCATTAAGGTCGATCGAGTCAACCAAGGCAATGTTACCACCTGTACGGGCCCGCTGCGGGTTTGAATCAGGTGAGTGTCCAGGCGATCGCCTACAATAAACTTAGGTATCCCCAAAGTCCGATAAATCCCCAAACTCGCGCCGCCTTGTCCCTGGGAATGTTGGTCATGATTTCCTACTAGCAAAACCGTCGGAATTTGCGCCTCCACCAAGCGGCTGAATTGGCGAGCAAAAGCCTCTTTTACAAACGGTGGAGGCGTCGAATCCGGGAAAGCATCGCCGCCGAATAGGACTAAATCTACGGGTTCAGAAATTGCTCTATCCATACATTTGCTCAGCGTCGCCGCGAAGTCTTCCAGCCGCGTATTTAAACCAGTTTCGGGATTAATCCGGCCGTGGGAAAAGCCACTGCCCATGTGAATGTCTGAAAGGTGTAAGATTTTAATCATTGTTTTTTCTATTTGTTAGTTATCGTTTGGTTCGGAGTGAGGAGTGAAGTCCTCAGAAGCATGACTTGCATTCCTGACTGCGAACCCAAGAAAGTTGTTTTTCATACATCACAATATGATGCCGGGGACTTTTTCATAGATTTCGCTAATTTCACAACTAAAATTCGCACTAACAAATTCTACTCTATCTCCTTGTCCGTAAGTTTGATAAACCCAATTTCCTGACTCGTTAAGCCGAAAACACTCTATTTTAATTTCAGATTGAGTGATGAGTACGTATTCTTGCAAACTCAGAGAAGTTTGGTAATCGACAAATTTATTGCCCCTGTCAAAAGATGCAGTTGAGGGAGATAGCACCTCAATAATTAGAGATGGATAGAGAATGAAGTCTTCGGTGGAACTTGTATCTCTTTCGTCGCAAGTCACCGCTACATCAGGATAGTAATAGCAATTTGCATCTTCCAGTCGGACTTTTATATCTGATGAAAGAACTAAGCAGGAACTCTCGCGGAGATGATTGTTAAGCAAACTTGCTAAATTTACTGAAATAACAATATGAGGTTTTTTTGCCCCCGTCATTGCATAAACGTGTCCGCGTCTGTATTCGTGTTTGATGGGGCTTACTCGCTCGCCTTCTAGGTACTCTTCTGGGGAGATGTAAAAATTATTTTTGCTAACAAACATTGATGTTTCCTCCAACCTTTTTATTTACCACTATTGGTTAATAATCGCACACCAGGCTGGGAAACGTCACTGCAGTTTCCCTACAAATTTAACAAAACTCCAGAAATCGGGCGTGCCACAGTTTGCCGCTTTCCGTCAAACCCTGCGATCGCACTTTAATTTTGACATTTTTGGGGTTAGCCTCGTAGAGTCGGGCAATTTCCTGCATTTCCTCCGCGCTAAACCCGGTTCCCACGGTTCCTACTGGGACTAATTTGCCATCAATTTCTTGCGCTACTTTGACGGCGCTAAACGGCCGCCCCGCAACTTTTGTGGCCGTCAAACCCACAATAAATAAATCGTGTTCTTGACAGTATTTAGTCCTCACCATCGGATATTTCTTAACATCTTTGCCGCCGACATACTGGCAGTTGTGCAACACCCAAACTTCGCCTTCTCTATTTTCAGATTCCTGCTGATTTGCCAGGACGAGTTTTTCGGCGGTGGTGCGAAATGTCGGTACAACTTCAAAGGCTGGGGATATATTTGCCAGAATTTCGCCAACTTCAACTCCCGCTGCAATTCGTTCGGATTCAGGCACGGTAGTTAAATCATTGCCTTTGAAAAACAAACTTTTAAAAATGGCATAAATTGCGCTGGGCTGGATTGTGGGAAAACCGCTTTCAATATTAACTGTAGCAGCTTGCGCGCCGGTGCGGTGTTCGCTGCCGGTACAGCTTTTGTAATACAGTTCGCCGTCTAAAATAAAGGTGCCAATTTTAGCGGCTGTGTCGATTAATGCCTGTTCAATTTCAATCGATGCTTGTTGCCGCAGGTTAGTCGATCGCGATTGGTAGTATGCTTTATCTGGCGTCGCGATGACCACTACTCGATTGCCGTCGCGCTTTGGCTGTCCCCAATAATCGGGATTTTCGATGTAATAAGAACGTTCGCTCGGCGCGTCCACCGGCTGCATGGTGACAATCCTTCCCGGCTGCAAATGCGGTGGCAATTCGGGAACTACGGGGTCATTAACAGTCTCTATTCTGGCAGCGGTAGTTGATTTGGCAGCAGGAGCAAGATTGGTGCTAGATTTGTTTGGAGTATTGAGGGCGATCGGCTTTTCTCCTGTTTCCAATTCAAACGCTCTTTTCCAAAAGCCGATCGCCATTTCCGGGTATCCTTCCGACTCCGCGCACAGTGCAAAACCAATAACTTTTGCCGTACCGATGCCGCGCCCGTAATCAGCTAAATACTGCACTGCCCCCGCTTCTCCCATCAAGTGCAATTCTCGCTGAACAATGCGATTGTTCCAGCGTTCTCGAATGTCGCCGCTAATTTTTTTGGCTGCTTTTCGCTTGGCTTCTGCGTATTCGGTGCAGTCCATACTGCCTCCTTTATGTAGGGCTATTTCTATACTATACTAAAGCTTGATTTATTAGTCAATCCTAATTGGAAAATTAGTTGGTGTGAATAAATTTAACTTTTTCATTGGTGAACTAGATTTATTTTTTTACCGCAGAGGCGCAGAGGGCACAGAGGAAGAGCAGAAAGAGAGTAATCTAAACTCTCTAATCCCCAATCTAAAATTGATATTAGGTAGCCCCAAAAAATGCTACTGTAGGCAAGAGCGAAACGATGATAATCATCCCTCCCTAATCTAAAATCTAAAATCTAAAATCTAAAATATAAAATTGTATGATTATCCCCTGGCACCTGTTATCACTTGGAAAAATTTAGGCGTGTACCTTTGTAAAAGACTACCCGCAGCCAGCGTTAGTAAAGTGGAAATTGTCAATATCAACAAATAGTGTATCATGACAGTTATCGAATTTGGCGTTTTTGACAATTTCTCAAAAACTTCCTTCAAAACTGTTACCGTCGGTTCGTGAGAAGCATAAACAAAAAATGCCAAACCCGAAAGATTTAAACACACCTTTTGCAGCTTCCCACCTACCAAATCGGCAGCGCACCAAATCGCCATCGTACCTACTACTCTGGTGCAGCATTCAAACAGGTGTTGGAAAGTTTCTATTTCGGATGTTTTCATTATTGCCAGCACAACAGCCATCGCTAAGTATATGCTTACGATCAAACTTTTTCGTCGATTGATCCAAGTTAAATCCAATTTTTGAACAGCAATCAGACATCCCAAATAAAAGAACAGTGGCCCCAACCACTGGATTTTAATAAAACCAAGTTGTAATTTCAGCAACCAAGGCGCGGCAAACAAAGCCAAACCTAGATAGGGTATCTTTCTAGCTACCAGTAAAAATACCGGAGATAGAATCACCATCGCGATTAAGTCCCGGACATACCAGAAATGAAATGCGATCGGATAACCGTTTCTGTACCCCGTCAAACAATCTATAAAATTGGCGAAGCTGTAGTCTTCAATGTATTTTTTGTAATGACCTTGAATAATAGAAGTTGTTGCCGGTATGTTCAAGACAATTAAGACCATTGCCAATAAAGCTAAGTTCCAAAATAAATAGGGAACCAGGAGAGTCCAAAACCGAGACTTGAGCTTTTCTTGGTAAGAATTTAGCGATAAGTTAAAACTTTTGAAAAAAAGAAATCCTGAAATAACAAACAAAAAAGAAACGCAGGAACCACCCCAAGTGCTCGCAATAAAAGTCTGGAAAAAATTGTCAGCATATCCCACAGAATTTATAGACGAGTGAATAGTAACAATCCCAATAATTAGGGGGAGACGTAATAATTTAATTTTCCCAGAAATTTCAGGCGTAATTTGCATTTTTTACTGACCGAGTGTATGGATAGATCGACCTGTATTTACATTGAGATGGCAAATTACCGTAATCGGTTTGCCGTCAATGCTAAGATAACATCGGATCGCGCATTGCGACCAATAAAGCCGTGAGTTGTGTCTTACTCGCGTTGAGTTAGCCCAATGGCGATCGCAGGTTTGATAATTTAAGATCGAGTTTAATTGTACTCTTATGATGCGATTGATTTTGTACACCAAACCCGGATGCCACTTGTGCGAAGGGTTGCAAGAAAAACTCGAACAGATTGAAAGCCTGAAGTTTCAACTCGAAGTCCGAGATATTACCGAACGCGATGACTGGTTTCAAGCTTATCAGTACGAAGTTCCAGTTTTGTTTAAAGCGCAGCCCCAACCAACAAATTCTGCTGGCGAGGCTGCATTCTCCCCTGAAGAACTTTTACCCCGTCCTTCTCCCCGCTGTAGTGTCGCCCAATTGGAGCAAATGTTACAGAAATATTTGCAAATCGATCTGTCACAATAATACAATTTACCCAAAAACTCAGGTTTTAATCCTGACTTCGGGGTGCTCGGTGTGCAGCTTACTCTAGGGCGAGAGCTTTTACACCGCGCACCAAAAAAACTTAGGCTTTGCACCGCCCACAGCAAAAACCTGTAGAGAGTGGCTCAAACAATGTGTTCCGCCAGTCATATTCAAGACATCCAAGTGAGGAGTTTTTCAGATGAAATTGAGAGAATTATTAGCAGCAGTTCCCAGCATTTCCTTTGACGCCCAACATCCCGCCCTCGATGTCGAAGTCAAGGGTTTATCCACTAATTCCCACGCTTGTCAGGCGGGCGATTTGTTTTTGGGAATGCCGGGAACTCGGGTAGATGGCGGAGATTTTTGGCAAAGTGCGATCGAATCTGGTGCAGTTGCCGCCATAATTTCCACCCAAGCAGCCGAGAAGACACCCCCCCAACCCCCCCTTAGCAAGGGGGGGCTAGAAGAGGTTCCTTCCCCCCTTAGCAAGGGGCTAGAAGAGGTTCCCTGCGTCATCGCAGCAGCCGATATGGCTCAAGTTTGCGGTCAAATAGCCACTGCTTTTTACGGCAATCCAGCTAGCAAATTAAAACTTGTCGGCGTTACCGGGACTAACGGCAAAACTACAACCACTCATTTAATCGAATTTTTGCTCAATGAAATGCAGTTGCCGACGGCAATTTTTGGTACGCTTTATACTCGCTGGCCGGGATTCCAACAAACTGCACTTTACACCACACCTTTTGCAGTTGACCTACAAAAGCAATTAGCAGAAGCTGTAGTCGCCGGATGCAAACACGGGGTAATGGAAGTCAGTTCCCACGCTTTAGCGCAACAGCGAGTTTTGGGGTGTAGTTTTGAAGTTGCTGTCTTTACAAATTTGACTCAAGATCATCTCGATTATCACCGGGATATGGAAGATTATTTTGAGGCTAAATCGCTTTTGTTTGGTTCGGATTACCTCGCAAATCGCGCTGTGATTAATATTGACGATACCTACGGGCAGCGGATAGTTGAAACCCTCAAATCTGACCTAGTTTGGAGTTACAGCACTAGCGACAAAACGGCAGATTTGTATGCTTCAGATTTGCAGTATCAGCCTAATGGAGTTACGGGAATGCTGCACACTCCCAAGGGTGAAACAGCTTTTTCTTTGCCTTTAGTCGGTCAGTTCAATTTATCAAATATGTTGGCTGCTGTTGGTGCTGTTTTAGAATTGGGTTTAGATTTGTCCGCAATTGTGGAGAAATTATCTCAGTTTTCGGGAGTTCCGGGACGGATGGAACGGGTGCAAATTAGTCCCGACCAAGATATTAGCGTTATTGTTGATTACGCACACACTCCAGACAGTTTGGAGAACTTGTTGAAGGCGTCGCGGCCGTTTATTCCGGGTAAGATGATTTGCGTGTTTGGCTGCGGTGGCGATCGCGATCGCACTAAGCGGCCGATCATGGGTAAAATTGTGGCAGAATTAGCCGATTTAGCTGTTGTTACTTCCGACAATCCGCGCACGGAAAATCCCGATCGCATTTTGGAGGATGTTTTAGCAGGAATTCCCGCCGCAGTAAAGCCGATTGTGATGTGCGATCGCGCCGCTGCAATTCGCACTGCTATTATGGACGCTAAACCGGGAGATGGCGTGCTGATTGCAGGGAAAGGACACGAAGATTATCAAATTTTGGGCACCGAAAAAGTCCATTTTGACGATCGAGAACAAGCGCGAGATGCCTTGAAAGCCAGAATGAATTCGGTTAAATGAATTCGGTTAACAGTTAACAGTTAACTGTTAACTGTTAACTGTTAGCTGTTCGTGGGCTGTGAAATTTGTTGTATTTTTAAGTATTGATAGGACGATAGAATCTGATTGGCACTAGATTATATCTGATTAATCCTGAGACTAAACAACTCAAACTCATTGACTGTTGTATTTCTGCACTGGGAGAAGGAACGGAGTTTGTCATTGAGATTTTCATTGATTAAAACTAATGACTAATGACTAATGACTAATGACTAAGCACTATTGCAGCGGCAAAAATACCGTCATCACCTCGCCCTTTTGGGGTCGCTGGCGAATTACCAACTTCCCGCCAGCAGCCCGAAATAAATTCTTAGTCACGCTCAAATTTAAACTCAAACTTCCAGTCTCCGGCTGCACCATCAACAAAGGCCCGATCGATCGCAAAGGAGCATTCGCCGCTTCTGCAAAAGTCGATGCGACATTACCTTCAGGTAAGTGTTCCGATTCCAACTGCAACTTTAACTGATTGCCCGCCAATGTCACCTCCACCTGAATGCGACTCCCGGAAGGCAAAGTTCGAGTAAAATTCTCAATCAAATTAGTTAAAACCTGATCCAGCATCGTCGGATCGCTGACTACCGCCGGCAACTTTTTCGGCACAATAACTTCCAAAGTGTGGTTTCGCACAGTCGCCTGTTTTTGCCAGCGGGGAATGCTATTTTGTAGCACTTCACCGAGGGACATTGCTGTTAGCTGCACGCCCGAATTTTTAGCTTGCGACATTTCCAATTCCACGGCGCGGAAAATTAAACCGAAGCGATCGATCTGAGCGGTACACTCAGCATCAATCATTTCCAAACGCTTGACCACCACTGGCTCAAGTTTGGGACGTTTCAGCAACAATCGAGTCAGCGTGCGAATAGTAGCCAAAGGAGTGCGGACTTCGTGGGCGATCGCCTGTAGCAATTCCACCTCTTTCGTAGCGAGAGGAATTGGAGATTGGCAGTTGATATCTGTAGCCGATAACTTGTGATGTCTATGGTTCAAACCATCATCACTTCTTTCATCCTTTATCCTGCCTGCTTCCTCTTTCCCAACCGGCAAATTATGCAACAGCAAGCGGCTGAACTGCATCACTGTTTGATAATTTGGCTCCACAGGCAAAAACTGCTGGAACAGCGCGTCTAATTTAGTAGAATTATTAGTTAATTGGCTAACTGGTAAATTGAAGCTACCGTCAGAATTGGCAAGCAAACATTCGCTTTCAGTCACCCTGCGCCGCAAAACCTCCCAAGCTTTGGCGACTACTTGCGGATCGAAAGAAAATAGAAAAGCCGGAATTCCTGCAGAATTTTCACCCAAAACCATCACCAGGCTAAAACTAGCAGTTAAAACCAAACAAAACTGCTCGTTGGCTAAGGGATCGCCACTTGCCAAAGCCAAAGCCGGGGCCGCCGCAGGCACTGATATTTGCACATCAGCCGCCGGCATTAAAGCTAAAGTTTGTCTAGCCCGAAAAGACCACAAAGCTGCATCGTTGTCGGGAATACTGGTAAAAATCCAATTGGCAAAGCCGTTGGCCAAAGCGGGGTGAGTCAAAACCGAAGACGGGCCCGACAACACCAATCCCTGACAGGAATTGGAGATTGTCGATCGACCATTTGCTCGATCGGCATCTGTTTTTTGTCCTGCTTTTTGCCGATCGAGCATTTGATTCAAAGCTGCGATCGCCCCATACCATTCCTGTTGGGCTTTGGGCCGAGAAGCCCCACGGCTTACAGGACACCGATGGCGGTTGTTTCCTCCCGCCAACTTAGCATCAAAGAGACTCAGGTCATTTTCTTGGCCTTCGGAGGCTAAAATTTCGCTTATTGTCGGTAAAAAGTAAGTATTCATAGTAGTTATAAACCCACCTTCGGAGGCATGAAGGGTGAAGTATTTATGTATAGGAAAGTTCAGGAGTTAGGAGTCAGTCGATTTTAGATTTTAGATTTTAGATTTTAGATTTACCCCACAGATAAATCTGGGAGATTGAACTAGGGTCTAAAATTTTTATCTTTCCACGACTTAAGTACGTGGCACGGTATCCGTTTTTGGGCCGGGTCAAGCACCAGCACGATCGAAAAATCCCGCATAATTTCTTGCGCCTTCCTCCTAACTCACAGGATATCCACATTTGTCAACTAACGATATTGGCAGAACCGTACCAATAAGTCGCAATCTCCGCGCTTGGGGCGATATTTTGTACGATCGCCCTGACAACAGTGCAAAATGAAGTAAGTTAAACACCGTGCTTTCCTTATGCCCACCTCGATCGCCGACTCGAAAAATCTGCTGTCAGACTTAATGGCACGCTACCGCCACCAAGTCGATTATCTGGCAATTCGACTGGAAGAAGCCGAAGGCACCGACATCCTGCTGCGGGGCGAAAAAATTGAAACCCTCAGCGAAGGAGTCTCAATTGGCGGCCAAGTCAGAGCTTGTCACAAAGGCGGCTGGGGCTTTGCCAGTTTTAACCGACTTTCCACCCTCGCCGAAAGAATCGAAGAAGCCATCGCCGCGGCCAAACTGATCGGCGAAGAAGAAACGATCCTAGCGCCTGTCACCCCAGTACAAGACATTTGCTTGCTGCCGCTGACAGGAACAGACCCCCGTCTGGTTCCCCTAATTGACAAAAAGCAATTGTGCGATCGTTACGCGGCCATCCTCCGCAGCATTGACCCGCGCATCGCCACAATCTCCGTGCGCTACGGCGACAGCACCCAGCGGATCATCCTCGCCACCTCCGAAGGCACCATGCTCGAACAAGGTTGGGCAGACATGGAAATGCGCTTTGCCGCCACAGCCCGCAGCGGGGAAACCGTACAAACCGGCCGCGAAACCACCGGTTCCCGCAAAGCTTACGAAGACTTAACGGATCTCGATATTCAAGTTCGCAGCGCCGCCCAGAGAGCCGTAGATTCCCTAGCCTTACCCCCCGTCCAAGGCAACACCTACACCGTCGTCATCGACCCGATTTTGACCGGATTGTTTGTCCATGAAGCCTTCGGACACCTTTCCGAAGCCGACATGGCCTACGAAAATCCCGACATTTTGGAAATTATGACCCTCGGCCGCCAGTTCGGCCCAGAAAACTTGCAAATTTTCGACGGTGCATCGCCAGAGGGACACCGGGGCAGCTATTTCTACGACGACGAAGGCACTCCCGCGACTACTACTCAGTTAATTAAAGACGGCGCTTTAGTCGGGCGACTGCACTCGCGGGAAACGGCGGGCAAGTTGGGAGAAACGCCTACAGGCAATGCTCGCTGTTTGAATTATCATTATCCGCCGATCGTCCGCATGACGAATACTTGGATCGAACGGGGTGACACGCCAGTTGCTGACTTATTTTCTGGTATCAAAGAAGGAGTTTATGCGCGCAATTGGCAAGGCGGCATGACTAACGGCGAAATGTTTACTTTCAGTGCCGGCGAAGCTTGGATGATCCGCGACGGAAAATTAGACAATCCGGTGCGGGATGTTACTCTTTCGGGTAATGTTTTCAGCACTTTAGCCGATATTGAGGCGATCGGCGACGATTTCTACTGGGATGAATCCGGGGGCTGCGGCAAGGCAGGGCAAAGCGGTTTGCCCGTGGGCTGCGGCGGCCCGAGTTTGCGGATTCGCGATGTCGTTGTTGGTGGCGAAGCTGCGGAAGAAGATTAAATCTGCAAAAGTTTAAAAAAAAAGGTAAAGCGTAAGATTCCTACTCGCGCTTTACCTTTCTTTTTTTTTGAGTGCAACATTTCCCGCCCGTTGGTGGTGTCTGATATCTTGAGGACGCTTGGCCAAAAAATCGAAATAGCGAACAATTATGCCTTGACTCGTCAAATACTGCTGAAAAATCGGTTTTTTGCTACGCAGTACGTAAGTCCGCAATTAATGGCTCGAAATATTCAATTTTTCTCTTCTTATCCCAATTTTCTTTTCTCCCATTCTCCCCCTAATTCCCTGCAATTATCGCTTTTTTCGGCTTTATCTCCCGCTTCCTCGTTGTGGCGGCTTATTATCTGGCTCCTTATCGTAAAAGGTCTGAGAGTCGGCTATGGCGGTTAAAATTTCGGGAGCAGAGTTGTCTTGAGCAAAAAAGGTCGATCGAGTTTCTAAGCTTTGAGCATTAACTGCGCCAGCACTCAGTAACAGGCTTGACATCAGGATGGAAGAGTAAACGCGCATCATAAATTTTGGTGGGTGTATTTTCCCTTCTTGATACGCAGTCTGTACTCTGCTATCAGGATAAAAAAAATAATTGTGGTGAAATCATCAATTAGTAAGTGACGGCACCTGCAATTTTTTTGAATTTTGGTTAAAAGCGGGTTAAATCCCTCATCTAGCTCGCTTTTTCGCTGGTAATTTCTAGTTCTCTGCTAGTTGCGGGCAACCAGCAGAATTCAAGACCATGTTCACAAAAAAAATGCTACTCTTCTAGGCCCGTATTCCCAGCCCTCGTAGTTATAAATCATTCCCCAATCTAAAATCTAAAATATAAAATTTAAAAGGGTATCGCCCCTGGAATCCTTTTGAAACAGTCTTCCAAGAAAGAAACAAAAAGCGCCAATTGTAAAGTTTTACTACTTTTATGATTAACTTGATAATTTATTGAGTTGAAGTGGCAACCGGGGATTACAGACACAACAAGAGAGTACCCAGGCGCGCCATCAGGACGTTATACTAATTCTCAAAACTCATGCAACAGTAGCGCTCCGGGTGCGTCGCCACCTGCCAATCCTAAAAAAGAGCGACAATCTCCAAGCGACGAACCTTACCTGAAGCGTGAGCGTAAACAAACCAAAAACTCATAATTGTTGCAAGAGTTGGGAGAATTGGTATTACATATAAATATCTTGGTGAATGAGATTCCTTAAAGGAGGCAATGCCTAATTTTCACATTAACTTCATAAATGGTTGCTCTTGTATTTTTAAATAAATTGTGCATCTTTGATTTTTTCGGATCTTTTCTGATCTGGCTTTGTGACAAGAGCGGTGACGCGCCATTCTCAAGGAGGAGTCGAAAGCGGTTGAGGGAAAAAAGCCCCTTCGCAAAATCGTGGATTCAATCTCAAATCTCACATCTAAAATGGACTAACTGCCGCGCAGAAATTAAAAAAACCTGGTTTTAAAACTCATATCGCCGAGTCAATCTCAAATATCAAATCTCACAGCGACTGAGTTGCACATCTACCTGCTGGAATAGCGAGTCGAGGGTTGACGAGTTGTCCAAAACAACATCAGCTTGTTGACACTTTTGAGCTAGCGGCAACTGGGCGTTAATGCGGGCATTAGCTCGATCGTAACTTAAGCCATCTCGCTGCATTAGTCGTTCTAACTGCACTTCGGGTGAACAGTACACTACCCAAATTTCGGTACACAAGTCAGTCATGTTAGCTTCAAACAGCAGCGGCACTACCAAAACCAAAGTCAACGTGTCAGCCTTGGCACAGAAACCGGGTTTTTTTTCAACAATACTTCGTTCTAGCTTTTGGTGAAACAAGCCGGTTTCTTGAGTCTTTGTACCTAAATCCTGTGTGTCTTGGGATACCAAACTCGATGCAGCAATGTAGCTTTGAGTTTCCTCAACTAATCGGCGGCGCACGTAAGGGTGAATCTGTTGTTCCAACCACTGCCGCTCGTCTGCGTTACAAAAAATAATACTTCCCAACTCTGGCCGATTTAAATTGCCGTCCGGGAGCAAAATACCCGCGCCGTATCGTTTTACAATAGAGTCAAGTATTGGCGAACCGGGGCTCACAGCTTCGCGGGCAAAAATATCGGCATCTAAAATCGGAAATCCACAGGCATCGGCCAGATAATTAGATATAGCGGTTTTACCGGTGGCGATGCCCCCAGTTAAACCGATCAGACGGACAATTCGATCGCTCATAATTTTCAGGCGTTTAAACGGAACTGTGTTTCGACACTTACTGTCAGTCTTTGCTATGTTGGTGACACAATCAAATTTAGACTTAAATTTTAAGATTTGCGATCGAGAGTTCGCGTTAGGAAGTGTCAGCATTGGGTGCGATCGACTCTTTTTTACCTAAAATCTCAATTTTAAACTCGAATTAAGGTCTAGACCGAGGCAAACTTATGAATGCTCAACGTGCTGTGCGGTCGATTTTGGCAGCAATTCCCATTGCTGGATTTTTGATATTAGATTTTTTCCCCAACCTGGTTTTCCTCAAAGAAAACAGCAACGGATGGGTACTCGTGGCAATTTATCCCCAATCTCAAATTGCTGCGGCACAATCTATTACTCCAGCCCCAGACGGCACCGGAACCAATGTCACCGCCCCACGTACAGCGTCGCCTCCTCGCTACGACATTCAGGGCGGCACTACCTCCAGAGACGGAGCAAATTTGTTCCACAGTTTTACTCGGTTCAATCTGAATTCGGGCGAAACTGCCAATTTCATCTCCAACCCAAGCGTTAAAAATATCCTCGGCCGTGTTGTCGGGGGCGATGCTTCCTTAATTAATGGTCTAATTCAAGTTAGTGGCGGCAATTCTAATTTGTTGCTGATGAATCCCGCAGGCATTATCTTCGGAACAAATGCCCGACTCGACGTGTCCGGGTCTTTTTTGGCTACCACCGCTAGCGGTATCGGTTTTGACGACGGTTGGTTCAACGGTACTGGGGCGAACGACTTCGCGGCCCTCGTCGGAACGCCCAATGCTTTTGCTTTTGGCCCACAGCCGGGGAGTATTGTCAATGCCGGTAACTTGGCTGTCGGCACCGGGCAAAATTTGACTTTGCTGGGCGGTACGGTCATCAGTACAGGACAACTTTCAGCCCCAGGCGGTCAAATTACTGTGGCGGCTGTTCCGGGCGAAAATCTGGTGCGGTTGAGTCAAAACGGACTTTTGCTGAGTTTAGAAGTTTCTCCGGCAGCAGCAGTGTCGGGTTCGGAAGCTGTTCCCTTCTCTGGGCTGAGTTTACCTCGGCTGCTCTCTGGCCCCGGCGTGGCTCACGCTACGGGTATAACTACGAACGCTCAAGGTGAAGTGGTGCTCACAGGCGGCCAAACAGTGCCTGCAGGGGCTGGAAATGCTCTGGTAGGGGGTGCTGCAGACGTGTCTGCCAGGGGGGGCGTCGGAGGAAGCGTCAACGTGTTGGGTGACAAGGTAGGGCTATTGGGAGCGAAGATTGAGGCTTCGGGCCCGGACGGTGGCGGAACGGTGCGGATCGGGGGAGATTACCGAGGCGAGGGAACTGTGCCGACTGCCGGGATGACTTACGTGGATGGCAAAAGTTCGATCGCAGCCAACGCAACTGAATCAGGCAACGGCGGCAGAGTTGTTGTCTGGGCTGACAACACAACAGCATTTTTGGGCAGCATCAGCGCCAATGGCGTTTCTGCAACGGGAACCGCAGGTGTTGGGGGGTTTGTGGAAGTTTCGGGTAAGCAAAGATTGATTTTTAACGGTACTGTTGATACCTCTGGGACAAACGGTTTGGGGACTTTGCTGTTAGATCCTGAAAATATTTTCATTACAGATTCCCCAGAAGCTGCGGGCGATGCGGAAATAATTGCTAACAATAATATTTTGGCAACAGGAACGCTACCAGGACAGGAAAACAATTCTGAGCCTTCGCTGACAATTTCGGCTAGAGCTTTGGAAAGTATGTCGGCGACTGCAAATGTGGTTCTCGAAGCGCTCAATGATATTACAATTGCTGATTTGGCGGACAATCAGTTGAGCTTTCAAGCAACTACTGGTTCGGTAACATTTAGAGCAGATGCGGATGGCAATGGTGCGGGTGCTTTTTCGATGAATGCGGCCGATACAATTAGCACGGCTGGCGGTGCTATAACCATTTCGGGAAGTCAAATTACAGCGGGCAATTTGTCAAGTAACGGCGGAAATATTAGTTTGATTAGTCCGGGTTCGACTGTTGCCAACAAGATTTCTTCATCCAATCCCAGCACTGGCAGCAGCGGAAATATTTTGCTCGAAGGCCTGAATGTAACGGCGCAAAAACTTGATGCCAGCGGCCCGGAAGCGACGGGAAATGTCACTGTGACGGCTCGAAATGTTCTGGGAGTGAGCTCGATCGCAGGGGGTTCGGGAAACATTACTTTGACTGGTAATGAAATTAATTTTAAAGGTGACAAAAATTCAGTCAGCGGTACTGGCTTTTTGGTACTGCAACCTTGGAGTCCTGGTCAAAATATTGCGATCGGCGGTTCTGGAGATGTCGGTACTAATATTTATTTGAATCTGACCGCAAACGACCTCGGAAGTTTGGAAAATGGGTTTGCTGGAATTACGATCGGGCGCAGCAACGGTATCGGTTCAATTCTGATTGCTAACGATTTCACATTTTACGATCCGCTAATTATTCAATCGCCAGCGGGTTTGGGGACAATCACTACTACAAGTTCCCTGACAGGGGCAGACAAGGCCTCAATTACTCTCAAAGCTGACGGCAATATCAGAACCGGAAATATCACTACCAACAATCAGGAAATTCGCATCGTCAGCACCGCAGGCAATGTCACAACCGGTCAGCTACTTACTGGAACTGCCCGCACCATCAACACTTCTGTCAATCCTCCCGAAGATATAGGCAATTCGGCGGGAGATGTGAGTGTTACTGCACAGGGTACGGTGACTGCTGGGGCGATCGACACGAGGGGCGATCGCGCGGGGAATGTGACGCTAACGGGGCGCAATGGAGTCACTGCAGGGGCGATCGAAGCTGGCGGCTCGCAAACACCGGGAAATATTACTTTAACTGGCAACGAAATTGACTTGACGGGTGACAAAAATTCGATCGCCAGCAACGGCAATCTGGTGCTGCAACCTGCCGATCCCAGTCAAAATATTATAATTCAAGGTTCTGGCGATACAGAAGCTCTGAACTTGACTGCTGCTGAATTGAACACTTTTCGGAATGGGTTTGCTTCGATGACGATCGGGCGCGCTGACGGTAGCGGTGCGATCTCGATTGGTTCTCCAACGCCAAATTCAACGCCAAATTCCACGCCAGTGGCGGTGACATTTCAAGATCCGATGACGATTCGCTCGCCGTTGGATACCGGCGCGATCGTGGGAACGGGTGCGATCGTCGGTACTGATAACGCCACGATCTCTCTGATGGGCGGTACTGTAGCCGTCGGAGACGTTACCTCGATTGCGGGGATTAATATCACTAGCACCCAAGGCAATTTGACTGCTGGTACGGTTTCATCTCGCTCAACTTCCGGGGTGGCGGGCCCTATCAATATTCGCAGCGCCGGTGCGGTAGAAACCGGCAATATCGATGCTTTTGGTGCCAGAAGCGGGGGAGATATTTCGATTGCTGCGCCGGGCCGGATCGTTACAGGGGTGATTAACTCGAGTTCGCAATCGGGAAGTGCCGGTTCGAGCCAAATTACTGGCCAGAAAGATGTTGAAGTTGTTTCGATCAAAGCTCGCGGCAATACCGGCGGCGATGTGGCGATCGAGGCTGGGGGAGCATTTCGGCCACCGGGAACAGGAACGGCTGCTGAACCCGCCCAGGTCAGCATTTCTACAGAAGGGCTGGCTCAATCGGGTTCACAGACGCTGCTGCAAAGCTCTTGCCCGTCGGGAACCTGCACGGCGGCGACTGTTGGGACTGGAAACTCGAAGTCGAATACTGCCACTTCCTCAACTGCGATCGGGCCGCTGGCGATCGTGCCGACTCCGGCACCAACTACCACTGTGGAACTGCAAACTACAGAGAATTCTCAACAAATTGTGACTCAGGTGAGTCTCGGCCCCCCAGTGTCTGCGCCAAAGCTCAGTAACGCAAATGTCTCGCCAGAACCTGCTGTTGCGTCTGTTGAGGCGCAGTCTAACCAGACTGCTGCCGGCCCGGTAGTGCGATCGCCGTCGGTGTTAAAAGACAATTTGCCCGCGCCTGCGGTGACAGAAAACGCCAGCGTGGCAAAAACTCCACAGAAGCCGGGGAGTGCGGTAACGTCAGAAGGTATCGGGAATGTGAGGGTTCCTGAGATTTCTCGATCGAACTCGATCGCGCAAATAAATCCGATCGACGCAGTGCAGCAAAGGGATAGAACTCAGGGGCGGGACTTTGAACGTTACTTTGGGGGCACTGTGACTGAAAAGTCAGTCACACAGCAAAGTATTCGAGATACTCTCAGCAGTGTCAATCAATTGACTGGGGTTAAACCCGCCATCCTTTACGTATGGGCAAAAGACAAACATTTAGAACTTGTGTTGTTGTTGCCAGACGGCAAAAATGTTTTTAAAAGTGTGCCGGCAAGCCGCGAGACAGTGCTCAAAGTTGCTAAAGAATTTACTAATGCTATCAGAAGTCCCAGGAGATTGAATGCTGTTGATTACAAGCAACCTGCCGAGGAACTTTACCAGTGGTTAATTGCACCGCTGCAACCGGAATTGGAGGCTAACAAGATTGACACTTTGGTGTTTTCGATGGATGCCGGTTTGCGAACTTTGCCTTTAGCTGCTCTTTACGACGGCAAGCAGTTTTTGGTAGAAAAGTACAGTTTGGGGCTGATTCCGAGTTTGAGTTTAACTGATACTCGCTATGCCGATGTTAAGGGTTCTGAAGTTTTAGCGATGGGTGCGTCGAATTTTCCCGCCAAATACGATCAAAATCCTTTGCCTGCGGTGCCGTTGGAAATATCGACAATTGTGGGCAAGATTTGGCCTGGTTCGTCTTTTCTTAATGAAGCTTTTACTTTGGCAAATTTGAAGCAGAAGCGCAATCAATCGCAATACAAAATTATTCATTTAGCTACTCACGGCGATTTTCAGCCTGGGGGGGCCCAAAATTCTTACATTCAGTTTTGGGATACTAAGTTGCGGTTGAATCAGTTGGATCAGTTGAAGTTATCTAACCCGCAGGTGGAGTTATTGGTTTTGAGTGCGTGTACTACGGCGGTGGGAGACGAACAAGCTGAGTTGGGGTTTGCGGGGTTGGCGGTGCACGCGGGGGTAAAATCGGCTTTGGCGAGTTTGTGGTATGTCAGCGATGTCGGTACTTTGGGGCTGATGACTGAGTTTTACCAGCAGTTGCGTACAGCGCCGATTAAGGCTGAGGCTTTGCGGCAAGCGCAGTTGGCGATGTTGCGGGGTGAAGTGCGGTTGCAAGATGGTTATTTGGTACGATCGGGCAACAATCAAGCTCTGCCTTTGCCGTCGGAGTTGGCCGCCAGGGGCGATCGAAATTTGTCGCATCCTTATTATTGGGCCGCTTTTACAATGATCGGTTCGCCGTGGTAATTCTGAAGATAGAAGGAAGAAGGAAGAAGGAAGAAGGAAGAGGGAAGAAGGAAGATTAATGCCTAATTCCCTGCGCGGGCCAATTCCCAATTGCCAATAACTACTGACTAATCACTAATTGAGTCAGCCGTTTGAGGATGCGGAGCACGTCATAAAGTTCGTTGCCGGGGTTCCGGGTGAGATACCCCTTAGATGTGCTATATCGAGGTGATTCTCCGTTAACTAATTTGACAAAGATGAAACTGCCGCCTGTAGCAATCATGCCGTAACTAGGTTTGTCCGGGTTGGGATTTGCCAGCATATAAGCTAAAATTTGCGCCAATCCCGCTTCGATCGAAAACGAAACGAGTTTCGATTCTATTACCATCAGCCACAACTGCTCTTTTAAAACTAAAGTGTCGATGCTGCCTTTGATGATAACCCCTTCATCTTCTTCGGAAAATTCGACGGATTTTTCTGGTTTAATGTAGAAAGGATGCAGATAAAACTCGCCTGCAAATAACAGCGGAGAGACAATTGACAAACTAATGGTTTTTTCCAGCATCGGCGGATACTCTAACAAGTTGAAGTAACCCGCTTTCATCTGATCTAGCTGTCGTTTTTGAAAGTCGGTAATTTCTGGTAACTCATCTTGCCATTCTCGGAAAAATTGGTCGTCTGTGACAAGTTGAAGGTCAAAAACTGTTTTTAATTCTTCTAATGTGACATTTTTAGCTTGAATTGTTTGAACCATAATTCGAGCCAGTTAATTTTATGAGTAATTACAATTTTATCAATTTCCAGCTAATATTATGTCCCCTCGAAAGATTATAACAAAATTGGTTTGTAATGAGGACTGAGAGTCCTAATCCAAATCGCTCGGACTGGCATTCCTCCCTAAGAAATGGTAAAGGTTATTTTACAGAAGATGATATAAGTCAAAATTAAATTCTGCTAATTCCAAATTTTTTGCAAATTGAGAACAAATCCCGGCAAAACATTTTCCCCAGAAAGAATGAGAGGAGATTGTAAAACTTCCACATCTTGACCGGGGCGATAAATTTCAACTTCCCGTTTTTTGCGGTTAATTAGCCAACCCAAACGGCAGCCATTTTCCATATATTCTTGCATTTTTTCCTGACTTTTTTTCAAACTGTCGCTGGGCGAGACTAATTCAATGACAAAATCGGGACAAAGCGGGATGAATTTTTCTCTTTGTTCGGGCGTCAAAGCTGACCAGCGGGATTTTTCTACCCAGGAGACATCAGGAGATCGATCGGCTTTGTTGGGCAGAGTAAATCCTGTGGAGGAATCAAACACTTCGCCGAGTTCGGTTTGTTCGTTCCACACATCCAATTGTGTAGTCAATTTGACATTGCGTTTCCCTGTTTCTCCTCCGGTTGGCGGCATGGCGATTAATTCTCCGTTGGCGTTGCGTTCGAGTTTCAAGTCAGGGTTTTCTTCGCACAGTTGATAAAACTGTTCTGAAGTTAGTTTAATCAGGGAGTTGAGGTTTAAGGTGATAGCAGTCATGGTTATTTACCTGCTGTTTGTATGAACGTGATTAAGAATTAAAAATGAATAATCCCATTTTTAATTCTTAATTCTTAACTTGTAAGTCTACTGCAATTGCTTGATTCTGTTGAGCGCGTCTTGATAGGCGCTGGTTCTGCCGCCTTGCTTGTAAAGTTCTGCTGCTTTTTGGAAGTCGGCAATTGCTTTCGGTTGGTCTTTGTTGTCCAGGTAAGCTAAAGCTCGGTTGTAGTAAGCGTCGGCAAAACCGGGATTGGCTTCGATCGCCAGGGTGTATGCTTGAATAGCATTGGAACCGCGTGTGGGTTCGAGTTGGGCTAAGCCGGCGGTGATGAAAGTGCGGGCATTACCGATATTAAAATACAATTCAGGGGTATATTTGGGCTTGAAAGCGAGTGCTCTGTTGAAATCCGCGATCGCCTCCCAAGCATCTCCTTGATCTAACAGCGAAAGTCCTCGAAAATAATAGGCTTGGGCGTCTTGGGGATTGGCGGTGGATACCGGGCCGATCGTTGCGGGAGTATTGTCTACTTTCAACTCGGATTTGTTTATTCCCGCCGCCACTAGCTTGGCGATAAATGTATTGATGGGAACTGCTGCGTTAAATCCGGTTTTAATTGGGGCGACTTCGCCGGAACTGGTTTGAGCAAAACCGAATTCCCCTTGTCCGTGTAAACCGATGACTCGGCCTTCGGAGTCAAAAACTGGGCCGCCACTCATGCCACTCCAAGTTACGGCCTGATACCGCAAAGTGTAACCTTCCGGGCGGTTGCTGGGGCGGCTGGTAACGAGTCCGGGAGAGAGTTCGGGTTCTCGTTCAGCGCCGAAAAGTCCGCCGGTAGCGGGATAGCCGTAAACGAAGATTTGAGTGCCGATGACGGCTTGATCGGAATCTGCGATCGTCGCGACTGGATATTCTTCGGGGCTTTCAAATTTGACTACGGCTAAATCCGGGTCAGTTTCGGCGGTTTGCAAACGGGTGACGGAGGTTGCTTGATAGTTTTTGCCTTTAGACGTGCGAACGGTGTATTTCACGTCTGCTTTTTCTACGACGTGGTTGACTGTTAAAACTGTGTAAGTTTTGCCTGTTTTGGCAATAATTACCCCAGAACCGTCTCCGAGAGCACTGTTAATTTGTACTGTCAGCGGCCCGGCAATGCTGGCGACTTCTTGGGGGGTTTTGGCGATCGCGGGCTGACTGATGACTATGGTTAAGGCTGCGGTAGTTCCTGCTAGCAGGGTGGTTAAGGTGTCGTAACGAGAAAAATTTATATTCATGGCTATTGCTAATTAGTAGCTGGGTAGCGGGATTTGGTGGAGGAAGGGCGATCGGCGGTTGGTGCTATTTTCTGTTTAGTTTTATTACTGGCTTGACGCAAGGGATCTCGGCTTTGTTCTTTAGTGATAACTTTACTCGCTTTTTTGTTCCGCGATTCGCTATTTCACTGTAGGGCGCTTATCGGCGCATCTTACTTAATCTCAATGTAGCGCACTGCCAAACTTACTTATTAAACCTCAACAATACATGACTCCAACTCGGTGGTTAGTTCTTCCTTAGTCATCGTTCCCCGCGCGACTCGCATGACTAAATCATATACTTCATCGTCGGTCAAATTCAAAGCGCCACCATTCAAACGCAAAAAGGTATCTGTCACTGCAAAAGCCGATCGTTTATTGCCGTCAATAAAGGGATGATTCATCGCTATGTGATAGAGATAGGCGGCAGCTTGTTCGCTAATCGTTGAATGCAAAAATTGACCGCCAAAAGTTGCTTGCGGTTGAGCCAAAGCCGACTCTAACAAACCTTCATCTCTAACGCCGGGAGTGCCGCCAAACCTCTCTATCTGTCTGGCGTGGATACTTAAAACCATACTTTTGCTGACAAAATTAGGAGTTGGCAAGGCGACGGTAAACCTCCTTTCTTTCGTGTTCGGAATTTAGATATGCCTGCCATGCTTTGGCTTCTAGTTTTTGTTGTTCTTCTTCAGTCTTTAAGGAACGGACAAATTCAAGCACTTTCAGCAGCACGGGTTCTGGTACTTGGTCTAGTTCTTGAAGAAGTTGGTCTTTTGCGGTCATGTTTCTTTCCTCCTAATGATCGTACAACTATTTTACAACCTCGCTTGTGCCCATTGGACGATCGCCTCAGTCAATCCGTCTAAGGTATATTCTTTGGCTTCCACATCTAACTTACCCAATAAATTCTGACAGCTTTTGGAAGTTTCCGGCCCGATGGATGCGATGCAAACGTTTTCCAACCAATCCTTAGACAGGGATAATTCTGGGCTTTTTTCGAGGAGATTGCAAAAGTTATGCACGGTTTTGGAACTGGCAAAGGTTATGATATTTACGGCTTGGTTTTGGAGTGCGGATAGGGCGATCGGATCGATAGTTTCGGGACAGCAAGATTGGTAAGCTGGCACTTCTATTACTTGCGCTCCTTTGGCGGTGAATTCTTTAACTAAAACTTCTCTGCCGCCGCTTTCTACTCTCGGAAATAGGATTTTGCAGTTTGTAGGGGCGGTGCCCCCGTGCCCGCCCTGCCAGGGGAAGTTCTCGACTAGGGAATCGGCGACAAAGTTGGGGGGAATAAAGTCGGGTTGTAGAGAGTGCGATCGCAAACTTTCTGCTGTTTTTTTCCCGACAACTGCGATTTTAATACCAAACAAGCTGCGGGCGTCTTTGCCTTTTGCTTGTAATCTTTGAAAAAAGCAGTCTACAGCGTTGTGGGAAGTGAGAATTAACCAGTGAAAGCTTGACAATTGTGCGATCGCACTGTCTAATGGTTCCCAAGTGGACGGGGGCCCAATTACCAAGGCGGGCATTTCGATCGCGCGGGCTCCTTGTTGCTGGAGTCGATCGCTAAATTCAGCAGACTGAGAAACCGATCGCGTGACTAAAATGGTTTTTCCTGCTAGCGGCAATTGGCTGTTATTAATGGTGACTGGTGTATCGATCATATTTGTGCTTTCTGGCTGGATTAAATATTCGCGCAATCTAACTACTTCCCCAATTACGATTACGCAAGGCGACAGAGATTGACCTGCTGTTTGCTGTACAATGTTGAAGAGAGTGCCTAGCCAAATTTGCTGTTCGGGGCGGCCGCAATTTCGGATAATGGCGATCGGAGTTTCGGGCGATCGTCCGTGCTTTTGCAATTGCCAAATTATCTCGCTTAAATTGCGCCCTCCCATCAATATTACCAAAGTTTCTATCTGCACTAATGCTTCCCATTCCAAAGCATCCGGTTCGTGGGCGCTCATCACTGCAAAACAGCGACTCATTACCGGATCTGTGAGGGGAATTCCTGCTAGTAAAGGTGCGGCTAAGGCGGAGGATATTCCGGGTATTACTTCAAAGTCGCAGCCCGCTGTGATTAATGCTTGAATTTCGGAACTAGAACGACCAAAAATAAACGGATCACCACTTTTTAAGCGGATTACTTGTTTTCCTAGTTGGCAATGTTCTACCAGCAAACGGTTAATTTCTTCCTGCTGGGTGGAAGGTTTGCCGCCGCGTTTACCGACTTCGATTTTTCGACAATTTGCTGGGATTAATTCGAGTTGCGGGATGTCGATAAGAGCATCGTAGATTAAGACTTCGGCTTGGGATAGCAGTTTGTGCGATCGCACTGTCATCAAGTTACAATCTCCGGGCCCCGCACCGACTAAATAAACTTTCCCTTTGTGGTTTTTCACAATTCCTCCTCGATCGTCTCGATAGTATAGTTTTATGAATATTGCGGTGCTTGGGCGCACCCTACCCTATCCTATAATTTAATCAGACTTTTCAAGCAGCCTGTAGGGGGAGGTTCACCCCTTCTCCTCAACGGTGCAAACAGGTTACATAAACCCGCCCCCACCCAACGAGATGCACCCGTTACTATTTATGCAGATTATCATCATCACGGCCGCCGATGCAAATTACTTTGAATTGGTGCAAGGTACTATTTTATCGGTGCGGGAAAAACCAGAGGGTGAGAATGTGGCGATCGGCTTTTTCGATCTCGGCTGCACTCCCGAACAGTTGCATTGGTTAAAAACACAAGTTAATATCATTCAAAAGCCTGATTGGGACTTTGACTTTTCTGGTAGAAATGAAGCTCCTCACTATCTCAAAGGACTTTTAGCGCGTCCGTTTCTCCGTCGATATTTTCCTAGTTTTGACATCTACCTTTGGATAGATGCCGATGCTTGGGTGCAAGATTGGCAAGCTGTTGAACTGTTAGTTAAAGGCGCGGCTAAACGCGGTTTAGCAGTTGTTGCAGAACTCGACCGGGGTTATTATTTAGCTTACGGCAAACTGCCTTGGTACTGGCAATTTGTTTACCGGGATTATCAGGCAGCTTTTGGCGAAGAAGTAGCCCAACAGTTGCACAGCTATCCAACCATAAATGCAGGTATTTTCGCGCTGCAAAAAGACGCACCTCATTGGGAAATGTGGGCAGAATATCTGGCAGAGGGATTGCAGCGACACGTTTCTTTAATGACCGACCAAATAGCTTTAAATCGGTTAATTTACGGCACTGAAATGTTTGACAAAACAGAGATGCTCCCGGCTCGGTGCAACTGGAGTTGCAACTTTGGTTTGCCTGTTTGGGACAAGCACCAAGCCTGTTTTGTCGAGCCGTATTTGCCACAAGAAAAAATCGGTATCCTGCACCTGACTGGATACAAACACGACTTAGTAAAATTAGCAACGACGGACAGAAATCAAATAGAAATTAGTCTCCGCTACCAACCGATAAACAAGCAAAACTATCCTAATTTAACACCAGAACAAATGACATTACTGCCGTTATTGGAAATCACAAACAATACTTGGCTGCCCGCCGGAGATTACGTCTCGCCCGGATTGAAAGTTATTCTCCCCGATGCGTACTTCCCCAACATGATTGTTGGGGATACTCAGACTTGTTCGTGGCCTTATTTGCGCCGGGAAATCAAGCACAATTGGTATGTCGATCGCCGTGCTAACTCAGTCGGATTTCTCAGCCGCGACGAAGCACATATTCTTTACAATACGGCTCTGCAATTCAAAGGTAAAAAAGCATTAGAAATAGGTTGCTGGCTGGGTTGGTCTGCCTGTCACTTAGCACTCGCCGGAGTTGAATTAGATGTTGTCGATCCGCTGTTAGAAAGAGAAGACATCAGACAAAGCGTCATCGATTCAATTCAAGGTGCTCTAAATGCGTCGGGCGTTCAAACATCAGTCGAGCTAATACCAGGCTATAGCCCCCAACGAGTAGAAGAATATTCCGCTCAATTCAACCGCAAATGGTCGTTAATTTTTATTGACGGAGAACACGGAGGTGATGGGCCGTTAAATGATGCCATTGCGTGTGAAAAATTGGCTGAGGAAGATGCAATAATTTTATTTCACGATTTAACCGCTCCCGATGTTGCTAAAGGTTTAGACTACTTGAAAGAAAGGGGATGGAATACTGTAATTTATCAAACAATGCAAATTATGGGTGCTGCTTGGCGGGGCAAAGTCGAGCCAGTAAAACATCAACCCGATCCCAAGATTTCCTGGCAGTTGCCAGCACATTTGCACGGGTACAAGATTAGCAGTTTAGAGACAACTAATTCTCAAACAGCCAGCCAAACTAATCAAAACCAACAGTCATTTTATACAAGAGATTTTTACCAATTAATCGGAGAAGGAACTCGCACTTCTGCTAGAGAAATTATTCCCCTGCTGTTAGACTTGCTGCAACCCATTTTACCTAAAAGTGTGGTGGATGTGGGCTGCGGTACGGGAAGCTGGTTAGCTGCGTTTCACAAGTTGGGAATTTCTGATTGTTTGGGAATAGATGGCGATTATGTCGATCGCACTATTTTACAAATTCCTTTAAATCAGTTCCAATCCGCCGATTTAAAGCAACCGCTGCAAATAAACAGAAAGTTTGACTTAGCAATTTCTCTGGAAGTTGCCGAACATTTACCGGCTACCTGTGCCGAAAACTTTGTTAATTCTCTCACTCAACTAGCACCAGTGATTCTGTTTTCTGCTGCGATACCATTTCAAGGAGGCGTCGAACACGTTAACGAACAGTGGCCACAATATTGGGTTTATTACTTTCAGCAAAACGGCTATGCAGTTATTGACTGCTTGAGAAAAAAAATATGGAACAATGAAAAAGTCGAGCCTTGGTACGCTCAGAATATCTTGATTTTTGTTAAACAAGAATACTTGCCGGGATATCCGAGGTTAGTAAATGAGTATCAAAATACCGAGCTGAATCAATTAGCGATCGTCCATCCCAAGATTTATTTTTACAGCTTGCAAGCTGCTAGAAATTCGGCACAGAATTTACAATCAGAAAGTGTCAAACAAGTTTCAGCATCGCCACAATTGGCAGATCGACCTTTAATATCTGTGATTATTCCCTGTTACAATCAAGCTCATTTTTTGTCGCAAGCAGTAACTAGCGTTATCAATCAAACTTACAAAAATTGGGAAATAATCATTGTTAATGATGGCAGCTTAGATACTACTAGCACAGCCGCCAAAAATTTGATAGCAACAAATCCCCAGCATCAAATTAGGCTAATAGAACAAGCTAATCAAGGGATATCAAGGGCTAGAAATACTGGCATATCGGCAGCAAACGGCGAATACATAATTCCCTTAGATGCCGATGATATTTTAGATCCCAATGCCTTGATTTGTCTTTTAGAAATATGTCTAAAATCCAAAGTACCTTGCATAGCATTTGGTTCTTATCAACTTTTTGGCGGCAATGAAAATCACACAATACCCAGTTATGATTTATATTCACCCAAAAATATCAAACAATCTAATATGATTTGCACGTCTTCATTGTATCACAAATCAGTTTGGAATTTGGTCAACGGTTACAAAGCAGAGATGAAAGAAGGTTATGAGGATTGGGAATTTTGGGTTAATTGTCACAAACATAGCATTCCTTTTTTTGGAACGAGAGAAATAGTTCTTAATTATCGTCAGGTTCATGGTTCTAGAAATGAAAAAGCTCAACAATATCATCACAAATTAGTAGCACAAATTGTTTGTTACAACCGGGAACTTTACGATATGGAAAGCGTGAATAATGCTGAAAAGCTATTGGAACTAATCGCAAGTTAATCTTGATATCATGTCCGGTGGATTACCCTGATTCCTGTAGGGGCGGGTTCACCAATAATATTTGCCAAAAACGGACAATCTCACAAACCCGCCCCGGCAATTGTATTATGGGCGATCGATCGGACATGATATGATTCTTTATTATTGAGTCCACAAAAACAAACTTTGTTTGTGGAGGATCGAATTCTATTCGCCGTAAAAAGATGATTGTTAAATCGAATTTGATATAACATCCAAAAAACGCTTAACCTGTTTTTCCCAAGTCCAATCCAGCATGAAATTAGCCGCTGCTAAACCGCGACTTTTAGCTTGTTCCCGATTAGTATAAACTTGCTCCAAAGCCTCGACAACTTCTGCCACATCAGACTCTCCCCAACCTTCTACACCGGAAAAAGGAGGAGTTAGTTTAACTCGTCCTTGACTCCATAAAGGATAGCAAATGTGGCTGTAAATCAAGTCTAAATGACCAGTATTTGCTGATAAAATAGTCGGAATTCCGCAGGCCATACTTTCCATCGCGACTAAATTAGTACCGCCTTCACAGCGGTTGGTGAAAACAGCGCAGTCGGCTTCTCGCAAAATTTGTCCGGTGAGGTGATTGGGAATTAAGCCTATGTCGATAAAAGAGTCAACTGGCAAACCGTTAGCCACTAACCATTGAGAAATTCCTAAACTTCCGTCGCGGTTGATATTGGGAAGTCCCGCAACGTTTCCGGTTTGTTCGATTCCTAACATATACTGAGGCCAGAAGTTGTGCCATGTTGTTAGTAACAAAGCCTCTGGATGTTTGGCGCGAAATCGTTTGAAAGCGGCAATTACAATATCTTGACCTTTGCGATATTCCAGTTTGCCGCCGGAGAAAATGACGAAGCGATCGCCAAATAGATTAGATTTGGGTGCAGGATGGAAAATTGTTGGGTCAATTCCTTGATGTACCATCGCCACATTAGTCAAGCCGTGGCTTCTCAAAACATCGGCATTCCAGTTGGAACCGGCGACAATCACGCTATATTTTTTGGCTGTTTCTAGTGCTTCTGCTGTGATTCGCGTGTCTTCAAAAAATATGACTCCTATTTGACAATCGCTGGTAATTTGATTGTCAACTCCAGAGGATGCTAAATTATTCCCTAAAGCGTAAAGTACGGGAAAATTACAACTGATTTGTTTGTCGGAATTGGTTGCTACTAATTCCTGAAAACTTTTGTGCTTTTCAATGACAGGTAACAACAGCGATTTATGCAGCGGATTCATCGATTCTGAGGTGATTGATGGCGGTGTTAAAAGTGCAACTTCCCAGGCAGGATTTTGCCGCAGTTGTAGTGTTAAATTCAGGGCGTAAATTCCCCAGCCGCTGGTGATGCTGATCGGCCAACTGACGCCCATTCCGGTAATTTGTGGGGGAGTTTCTGGGGGTTGAAGCCGAGGCGGAGCCTCTGAATATGCGTTACCAGGCAGAGCTTGGTAACGAGTAGATTGTAGGGGCGGTGCCCCCGTGCCCGCCCTCTCTAGCAAGGCTGCTTTTATACGATCGCACACTCCATCCCAATCACCGGCTTTTTGTTGCCTAAACAGACGCACAGTGGGATACCAAGGGCTATCTTCGCGTTCCAGCATCCAGCGCCAATCGGGCACAAAAGACAGCAAAATCCAGACTGGTTTGCCCAAAGCACCAGCCAAATGCGCGACAGAAGTATCTACACAAATTACTAAATCGAGTTGCGAAATAATTGCTGCTGTGTCGGCAAAATCGACGCAATTTTCGCTCAAATCTTCAATTTTGTGTTGCTTTAATAAAGTAATATCGCCCCCTGACAAATCTTTCTGAAGACTGTAAAAATTCACTCCAGGAACATCTACAAACTTCACAAAATCGCTCAATTTACACGATCGCCGATGGTTGTTGCGGTGCAGCGGGCCGCCCGCCCACACGATACCTACTTTGAGTTTATTGTTCGGCTTTAAATAAAATTTAAAATCCTGTGGCGGTGCTAAATAAGGAATATTCGCCGGTATATTTTCCCAAGTAGTTCCCAGAATTCTGGGCAAACTTAGCAGCGGGGCTTGCACTTGAAAATCAATCAAATCGCTCGGCTTGACTCCAATTCGATCGACTCCGGCAATTCCTTCAAATAAACGCTTCAGCAAGACATGACAAGCCACAATAACTTTGCCGCCTTTTTGCTTAACTAAAGCTGCGTAGCGGATAAATTGTATCGTATCACCAAAACCTTGTTCAGGGTGCAATAAAATTGTTTTTCCCTGCAAATTAGAGCCGTCCCAAAGCGGTTTCTCAAAAGAGCGCGAATCCAATTGTTGAGTTTGCCAGCGCGATTCGTACTCCGCAAAACCACGCTCAAAATTTCCAGTTAAGAGCAAAGCTAAGGCTAGTCTCAAGCGCCAATTTGGCGAGTTGGGACGTAGTTGAATTGCTTTATTGTAGAAGTCGATCGCCTCTGCGACTTTTCCTTGTTCTTCGAGGGCGGAACCCAAATATAAGTTTGTTTCGCTCAGATTGGGATCGGTTTCTAGCGCTTGTTTGTAATGCGAAATTGCCTCGATTATTTGCCCGTTTTCCTGTTTGAGATAACCTAAACAACTGTGGGCTTCTGCGTGGCTGGGTGAGGCGGCAATTACTTGTTCATAACGAGCGGCTGCCTCTGCTTTTTTACCTTGTTTTTCTAAGGCCTTTGCTATGTAAAATTGTACCTGTGGCGGCGATAAGGCAAATCGAGGCGAAGCTTCGGTATCTCCGTTACCAGGCACAGCCTGGAAACGAGTAGATTGTAGGGGCGGTGCCCCCGTGCCCGCCCTCTCTAGCAAGGCTGTTTTTATGCTCTCTAGCAAGGCTGTTTTTACGCGATCGAATACTTCCTCCCAATCGCCCGGTGTTTGCTGCCGAAACAGCCGCGCTGTCGGATACCAAGGGCTATCTTCGCGTTCCAACATCCACCGCCAATCCGGCATAAAACACAGCAAAATCCATACGGGTTTACCCAAAGCACCGGCTAAGTGCGCGATCGCAGTATCCACGCAAATTACTAAATCTAGTTGCGATATCACCGCCGCAGTATCGGCAAAATCGTTCAAATTGTCGCTCAAATCTATCACGGGAATTTGAGTTAACAAAGTACGATTTTCAGGCGATAAGTCTTTCTGAAGACTGTAAAAACTTACACCGGGAACATCTAACAATTGCAGGAAATAGCTTAAATCGCTCGATCGCTGAAAATCCTTCAAATGTTCCGAACTTCCCGCCCACGCAATCCCAACTTTGAAATTGCCATCGGAATTTAGAGAAAATTGCCAATGCGGCGGCGCAGCTAAATAAGGAACATTTGCGGGTATATTTTCTAAATTTGTTCCCAGAATATGAGGCAAACTCATCAGCGGTGCTTGCACTTGGAAATCGGGCAATTCATCCATCCGAACCGCCACTTGTTCGATGCCAGGAATCTGCTTAAATAAACGCTTCAGTTCTTGATAGCAAGAAAGGATTACTTTGCCGCCTTTTCGCTGCACAATGGCTGCGTATCGCACAAATTGAATAGCATCGCCCAAACCTTGTTCGGATCGGAGCAAAATAGTTTGCCCATTCAAATCTGAACCATCCCAAACTGGTCGATTAAAATTCAACCGTGGCAATTTTTTCGCCTGTTCTGTTTGCCACCGCCACTCGTATTCTGCTAAACCGCGCGGCAAGTCCCCAGTTAACAGCAAAACTAAGCTTAAATTGAAGTGACTTTTAACACAATTTGCATCAAGTTCGAGAGCTTTACTGTAACACAAAATTGCTCGATTTACGTCTCCTAATTGTTCAACAGCACTGCCTAAATTAGTAAGAGCTTCTAGATAATTAGGGTTCAAAGATATGGCTCGTTCCAAGCTAGAAATTGCCTGTTCTATTTTTCCCGCCCCCAAGCGTAACGTTCCCAGGTGATAGTGTCCTGCAGGATTGTTAGGTTCTGCTTCAATTGCCCGCTCGTAAAGCCGTTGAGCCTCGTCTAGCTGAGATTGTGTTTGCATCGCCGCACCCAAATTTACCAGCGCCGGCACGTAATTGGAATTGACAGAAAGTGCTTGATGAAAACACGCGATCGCACTTGGCAACTCGCCCTGCTGCTGGAGTATCGCGCCGAGATTGTTGAGAGCTTTGACGTAAACCGGATTCAGGGCGATCGCCTTTTGAAAGCAAGATATAGCAGCCATTATATTGCCTTGATCTTGCAGCAAAATACCCAAGTTATTGTGAGATTGAGCGCAGTTAGGGTCAATTTCGCTCGCGCGCTGATAATAGGTGGCAGCTTCGGCTAAATCGCCTGTTTGGTGCAGCGTCACTGCCAAATTCGTGGCGGTCTCTATCGAATTTGGCTGCAAAACCAAAGCATTTTTAAAATAAGCGATCGCCTCGGCAAATCTTCCTTGCGCCTTGAGAATATTTCCCTGATTAAACTGTCTTTGATATAATTCAATATTGGTTAGACTTTCTCTGGGCGGTATAGCTGGTTTATGCTGGACAATTCTTTCTCTCAGCGCCAAAGCAGCTTGTTCTAAAACTCCTTCCCAATCTCCCGCTGTAGACTGGCGAAACAGCCGCGCCGTGGGATACCAAGGACTATCTTCGCGTTGCAACATCCACCGCCAATCCGGCACAAAACACAGCAAAATCCACACGGGTTTGCCCAAAGCACCAGCCAAGTGTGCCACACAAGTATCTACAGAAATCACTAAATCCAGAGCCGAGATTGCCGCCGCAGTATCCGCCAATTCGTGCAAATAAGAGCTTAAATCTGTTACGGCTATTTGCTCTAACAAAGCGCGATCGTCTGCTGTCATTTCCTGTTGCAAGCTGTAAAAATCTGCTCCCGGAATATCTAACAGTTTTGTCAACAATTTTAGCGGTAACGATCGCACCTTATTTTGGGAATTTTTAGGATTTCCTGACCATACAATTCCCACTTTCAAATTAGTAGTTGGATTGAGAGTAAATTCCCAACCGGGCGGCGGAGCTAAATAAGGAACTTTGGCGGGTATAGTTTCTAAAGTTGTTCCCAGAAGATGAGGCAAACTCATGAGCTGCGCGCGCACTTGAAAATCCGGCGCATCCTCTGGATTAACTATTAACGCATCGATTCCAGAAACTTCTGCAAACAAGCGCTGCAAGTGCGGCAAACACCAAACAATTACCCTACCGCCTTTTTGTTTGACTAAATCTGCATAGCGGATAAACTGAATTGCATCGCCTAAACCCTGTTCCGGGCAAAGCAAAATAGTTTTTCCCTCCAAATTTTTACCATCCCAAACCGGCTGAATAAAGTTGTGGCGCCGGAACTGTTTTTCTTTAACTAGGAGTCGCCATTCGTACTCGCAAAAACCACGCTGAAAATCTCCCGCCAGCAGCAAAGCTAAACCTAAATTTAGGTGAGATTCGGGGCTAGCGACATTAAATTTAACTGCTTGGCTGTAGTAGGTGAGAGCATCCGCAAATTGTCCGCGATCGTGCAAAGCACTTCCCAAACTGGTGAGGGGATTGATATAACCGGGTTTGAGTACGATCGCCCGACGGTAACAATCGATCGCCTCTGCCATATTTCCCGCTTCCTCAAAAGCTTTGCCGAGATTGTTCAAAGCTTGTGGAAAGTCGGGTTTCAGCCTCAAAGCTTGCTGGTAGCAGGCGATCGCATCTTCAATTTTGCCCTGTTTGTGCAGGACAATTCCCAGATTGCCGTGAGCCTGTGCACTGGCTGGCGATGCCTGAATCGCTTGCTGGCAAACAGCTAAATCCTCATCCAACTTATCTGGGCTAGACAGTGAACTCAGATAAGCGAGATCAGTTTCTGCCCAATCCGGTTGCAGCGCCAGAGCTCGATCGTAGTATGCGATCGCATCGGAAATTTTGCCCTGTCGGATCGAGGCGTATGCTAAATGCTGCAAAGCCTCCACATCATTGGGAGCGAGCGCGATCGCCTGTTCGTAATTCGCGATCGCCCGTTCGTAATTCGCGATCGCATCCTCCCCTTGTGCCTCCAAAGCAATTCCCAAATTCAAATAAGCCGCCGCGCAATTAGGATTGACTTGAATCGCTTGCTCGTAGCAGCTTATAGCCTCCGCCACATCCCCTTGCTCTTCCCGCAACAGGCCCAAATTAATCAGCGCTTCCGCGCAATTCGGGTTCAAAGAAAGCGCCCGCTGATATTCTGCGATCGCCTCTTCAGTCTCCCCTGCTTCCGCGAGCGCGCTGCCCAAATTGCTCGCAGTTTCCGCCAAATTACCGTCGATGAAGAGGGCTTGTCGGTAGTGCGCGATCGCCTCTGTTAGCTGGCCGGTATGCTGTTTAACAACGCCTAAATTGCTGTGCGCGGCTGCGTAATTAGGATCGATCGCGATCGCTCGCTCGTAACAAGAGATCGCACCGCCCCAATCGGCTTGCTGCTGCAAATCCACGCCCAACCGAAACTCTGCATCCGCCCCATCCGACGGGACAAATGCAGCAGCAACCGCGCCTAGAGCTTCCGCCACCCGATCGAAAACGTCCTCCCAGTCGCCCCGCTGATGCTGGCGAAACAGCCGCGCCGTCGGATACCAAGGACTATCTTCGCGCTGCAACAGCCACCGCCAATCCGGCGAAAACGCCAGCAAAATCCACACTGGTTTGCCCAAAGCCCCCGCCAAATGGGCGACAGCGGTATCGACGCTAATGACTAAATCCAGTTTGGCGATCGCAGCAGCAGTATCGGCCAAATCGCCAAAATGCGGGCTCAAATCTACGATCGACCTTTGATTCAACAGCGCGCGATCGGCCTCGGAAACCTCTTTCTGCAAGCTGTAAAAACTTACCCCCGAAACGTCCAAAAGCGGCAGAAACTGGCTTAAATTGCACGAACGCTGCTTGTTTTTGCGGTGTTTTGGATTCCCCGCCCAGACAATGCCAACTTTCAAAGTGCGATCGGGCAGAAGCGTAAATTCAGCTCCCGCAGGCGGAGATAAATAACCAGTATTTGCCGGTATTGTTTCCAGCTTTGTACCGATAATATAGGGCAAACTCAACATCGGCGCTTGCACGTCAAATTCCGGCAGTGGATCGCCTTTAACTATTAGCAAATCAATGCCGTCAACCGTTGCAAATAAACGGTGCAATTGCGGGTAACAGCCCACAATGACCCTACCGCCTTTATTTTTGACGATCGCAGCGTAGCGAATAAACTGAAGCGAATCGCCTAAACCTTGTTCTGCGTGCAGCAAAATAGTCTTTCCCACCAAATCAGAACCGTCCCATAGCGGCCGGTATTCTCTCGCCGAAACAGTATTATCCGGCCCCGTCAAAAAACAGGAATGACCAGTGTGAAATTCTTTAATTTGCCAGCGCCACTCGTATTCAGCCAGACCATTTTCCAAATCTCCTACCAACAGCAAAGCCAAGGATAAATTCAGGTGAGCGCTAGCGTGATTTGGACTTAAATGAATCGCTCGTCTGTAGCAGGATATCGCATCTTCTACCGCGCCTTTTTCCAGAAATGTCCTGCCTAAATTGTTGATAGCTTCCACAAAATCCGGCAGCAATTCTAGAGCTTTGTGATAATACTCCAGCGCATCTTCTAAATTGCCCTGTTCTTGCAACACTGTTGCCAGATTGTTGTAAGCTTCCCAGCTATGCGGATTAATTTCCAGCGCTCGCCGGTACAGCTCGATCGCCCTGAAAAGTTCGCCTTTTTCTTGCAGCGCCACGGCTAAATTAATCAGTGCAGGTACGAAATCCGGTTGAGCTACAAGAGCTTGCTCGTAATGTGCGATCGCCTCTTCCGCTTGACCTTGTTCCTCAAAAATCTTGGCCAAGTTGTAAGCTGTTTGAGGAATATTTGGAGCGATGGCTAAAGCTTCTCGGTAGTGCGGGATAGCGGCTTCTAATTCGCCCTTTTCTTGCTTGAGAAAACCAAAATTAATCCGCGCTTGAACGCAATTTGGCTCAAGAGATATAATCTGTTCGTAAAGGGCGATCGCCTCTTCCCGATCGCCTGTTTCCATTAAATGCTCTGCTTGCCGCAATAAATCCTCTAAAACAACCAAATTCTCCCCGCTGTTTCCGATCGCAATCGATGTCTCAATCCCCTGCGATTGCTTAGCTGCAGAGCCTTCTGCTAACCCTTCGCTCGCAATCGCAAATATTTGTTTACTCTCTTGAACTACGCTTGCACCTGTCATTTTGACAGCTACATAATCGAGGTCAGGCTTATGATTAGCCGTCATTGCGAGTGAAACGAAGTCAAGCGAATCTTTGGCAGACTCCTCGGAATAACTAGCAGTATTGGCGATCGCAAATAAACTCAAAGCCGCCTGTACTTCCTCAAACAATTCTTGCCAACTTTCCGGCTGACTTTGGCGAAAAAGCCTCGCAGTTGGATACCAAGGATTGTCTTCGCGATCCAGCAGCCAACGCCAGTCAGGAGCAAAAGAAAGCAGCACCCAAACCGGTTTTCCTAAAGCACCAGCTAAGTGCGCCACAGCCGTATCGACACTAATGACTAAATCCAGTTGAGATATAGCCGAAGCGGTATCAGCAAAGTCGTTCAAATGCGGAGTTAAATCCGGCACTAAGTGTTGGTGTAACAAAGTGCGATCGCTCTCGGACAAGTTTTTTTGTAAACTATAAAAAGCAATTCCCGGAACATCCAAAAATCGAATAAAATCGCTCAAGCTGCAAGAACGCTGATTGTCTTTCCGGCGCTTCGGACTTCCCGCCCAAACAATCCCTACCTTCAACTTGGCATCAGAAGAAAGCGCAAATTTGCACTCAGCAGGCGGATATAAATAAGGAACATTTGCTGGTATTGTTTCCAGAGTTGTCCCCACAATTCGCGGCAAACTCATCAGCGGCGCGTGAACATCAAATTCTGGTAAACCTTCCAAACGAACTGATAAATATTCAATGCCGGCAACTGTCGCAAACAACCGCATCAGTTCTGGATAGCAAGCCACCATAACTTTAGCCCCTCGGCTGCGAAGAATCGGCGCGTAGCGAATAAACTGAATAGAATCGCCAAAGCCTTGCTCGACGTGGAGTAAAATAGTTTTTCCCTGCAAATCCGAACCATCCCAAACCGGCTGTTTAAATTGCCTCGGTTGTAGTTGCGGAGTGCGCCACCGCCACTCATATTCAGCAAAACCGCGCTGAAAATCTCCGAACAATAGCAAAGTTAAGGCGAATTCCAGGTGGGCGATCGCGTTTTCTGGCTGCAATTCCAAGGCTCGACTGTGACAAGAAAAAGCTTCTTGAAATTCTCCTAAATCGACCAAAGCGTGTCCGAGATTATTAATAGCCTCCACGAAATCTGGCTTTAAATTTAGGGCTTGTCGGTAGTGGGATATTGCTGCTTTTGCATTGCCTTGTTCGTGAAAAAATGCTCCTACATTGTTGTGAGCTTCGGGATTGTTGGGGTCTAGTTTTACCGCTTGCTGGTAGCAGTTGAGAGCTTCTGCTAATTTACCTTGCTGCTGCCAAACTGTTCCCAAACCCATCAGGGAATATGTCAAATTTGGATTGATTTTTAAAGCGTGCTGGTAACAGGCAATTGCCTCATTTAAGTAATTCTTCTGTTTAAATATATGTCCTAAATTGTGCGCTGTTTCGTGCAGATTGGGGTCAATTCGCAGCGCTGCTTGGTAATATAAAATAGCTGCATCTATTTCGCCTAATTGCTGTTTTGACCAGCCCAAATTATTGTAGGCGAGTGCGGAGTTGGGCTGGATTTTGATGACTTGTTCGTAACTGGCGATCGCCCTTTGATACTCGCCTACATCGAGCAAAAGATTAGCCTTATTTAAATGTGCTTCTACAAAATCGCGGTTTTGGGCGATCGCCTTTTCGTAAAAGTCGATCGCCTCTGCAATCTTTCCCTGCTGTCTCGCCGCTATTCCCAACAAACACAGCACGTTTGCTGATTCCGGCTGCACTTCTATTATTTGCCGATACAAATTCTCAGCTTCTAACAAACGTCCCGCTTGGTGATGTTCCCAAGCTAATTTCAAAGAGTCTTCGGCACCCAGTGTACAGGCAGATTTCCGCAATTTTTTTTGAGAAGCCATAGTTGTCTTAGTTGTTTGGGAGTTCGCTAACTGGTAATTGCCAACTTCTTCTAATGTGTTAACTCTTCCTTCCTTCTTCCTTCTTCCTTCTTCCTTCTTCCTTCTTCCTTCTTCCTTCTTCCTTCTATCCTTTACATCCGTTACATAATCCGTTGCCGAACTTCCGACTTCCTTCTTGCTTCTTCCCCCTTCCATCGGAGTGACATCCGTTACATCCGTTACATCCGTTACATCCGTTACACAATCAGTTGCCGAACTTCTACCCCAACAAACAAGCTGCGGGGAAAATCAGATATTCTAAGAAAAACAACTTCCAGATAAACTGATAAAATGCCGCAATTTCTATTTTATCGTCCAAATCAACTTTCGCGCTCCAAAACCACATCAAACCCAAAGCCGCCAAATGAGAAACTGCCAGAAACACTAAATTAACATTAGACAATACGATCGCTCCCGCAAAAGTCGCGCCCAAATAACAAACCGTCAACACCCAGCGAGATAAATTAAAGACAGCCGGCTTGCCCAGCTCAATCGTAAACGTAGTAATATTATATTGCTTGTCCCCTTCCATGTCGGGGATATCTTTAAAAATGGCGATCGCAAACGTAAACACCACAACAAAAACCGTCAGCACCCAAACTTCCGCAGGAATCTCAAAAGACACACTCTCCAAACTCCAGCCAGAAAAAGCGCTTTTCGCCCCTCCCAAACCCAACACCCAATTAAAGTGCAAAAATAACCCTAAATTTACGATCGCGCCCCGCACCGTAAAAATGCACAGCGCCGCCCACAAAGGAAACCGCTTCAGCCGAATTGGCGGCAGAGAATAAGCAGTCCCGATCGCCAAACTAACACCAACAGTAGCCAGCAAAAACGGGCCTTGTAAAACAGCAGTCAAAATTGCTATAATTCCCGTTGCAATTACAATTAATTCCCCGGTTTTCCTAGAAAACGCTCCCGACGCGATCGGCAAATACGGCTTATTAATTTTATCAATTTCAACATCTTCTAACTGGTTCAATCCCACAATATAAATATTGCCGCAAATGCAAGCCAACCAGGCAAAAGCTAGGGGCAAAAGTACAGGATTAACAAATAGCCGCGAACTTTGGGCGATCGCGTACAAAGCCAATACACTCAAGCTAGTACCCACAATTGTGTGCGGCCGAGAAAACTCCCAAAATGCGCTCACCCAGCTTTGCGGAGCCGAGCCATTCTTATCAATCCAAGACTTGCCAATCGAATCATTGCCCATAAATCTCACACCCACGCCAAAAAAATAATATTCTGTAGGGTGCGTAATACGCACCTTACTCATTAACTCAAAACTCAAAAATTCTCTGATATATGCCTGTTATTTTACAGCACAAATCATGCCAAAACGAATCAACCCGCTCTGATATCCACGGCTCATCAATCCGAGAGCAAGTGCTGCTTGAATAGTCGTCCAACCGCTAGTTAGCAAACCCCAAATCGCGCTCGGAGTCAAAGCAGAATCGATCACCACATCCCAAAAAGGAGCAACAGATTTTGACCAATCAGCCGTGCGAATACTTGTCAAAGGCAAACTGCGGACAATTTCCTCATATTCCGGCAAAGAAATCACATAAGGCAAAGCATAAACCCGGTAAATTTCTGCCAATTGCTTTCTCTCTTCATCAGTTAATTCACCCGCCGTTTCTCCCAGCGGGCGGTGACACCAAGTTGCCAATATCAAAGTTCCTCCCGGCTTGAGTACGCGGCAGCATTCCTGCAAAAACTTAATTTTGTCTGGCATATGTTCGCCACTTTCGAGCGACCAAACCAAGTCGAATGACTCATCAGGAAAAGGCATATTCAAAGCATCGGCCACCAAAAAATTCACATTGCTTTCAAGCCCAGCAATTTTAGCGCGTTCGGTCGCTCTGTTGGCCTGTACCGGACTCAGAGTAATCCCGGTAGCTGTAACGCTAGCGCCCGTTTTGTTGAGTTCGGGCGATCGGCTAAAATCTCGATCGACCCCGCCATCCAACTTTAAATTATTTTGAGCGATCCTCTTCGAGGGCTGCGCTAACGAACTAAACTTTTCCGTCAAATACAGCGTGCTGCCGCCGATCCCGCAACCGACATCGAGAATGCGGTAAGATTCACCCAGTGCCTTCTCTGACGGGACTCCAGCCCAAGCCAGCAGTTCTTCTATCAAATCTATCTGAGCCTGTCGGCGCTCTTTTTTCAAATTGCCATCCGGGCCGTAGTAACCGTGGTGCATATGTTCGCCCCACACCTGCTCCCACAAACCGCTAGAAGCGTCGTAAAGTTGCTGAATTTGCTGGTAAAGTGTTGATGTCATCGCCGGATCGCAAGTTATTAAAGGAATTCTACCGTTATTTTCCCGCTGTTGTCATAGAAATTGGCGATTGAGTTCGATCGGTCTCCGGCCTTCGCCAGATAGAGATGTCCTGATTTCAAGCCCGACGATATATTTGTGGGTTCCCTCTCAAATCCCAAATCCAAAATCTCAAATCTCAAATCCCAAATCTAAAATCTAAAATCTAAAATCTAAAATCGAATGACTGTCTCGCGAACCATTGCTTTGGGCTTTCTCGCTGTCATCCTCGCAGGTACTCTATTGCTGATGATGCCCTTTTCCACAATTGATGGAACTTGGAGCGATCCAATAACAGCACTGTTTACCTCTACTTCCGCTGTCTGCGTCACGGGCTTGTCGGTTGTGGATGTCGGAAAATATTACTCTTTTTGGGGGCAACTGTGCCTAGTTTTACTGGTGCAGATAGGAGGCTTGGGCTACATGACAGCCACGACTTTCTTGCTGCTGTTATTGGGCCGCCGCTTTGGCTTGAAAGACAAAATTGCCCTGCAACAATCTCTCGACAAATCCGGGCTAGCCGGCGTAGTACAACTGGTGCAGTCAATTCTAGCAACAACACTTTTGTTTGAATTAACAGGAGTGTTTTTGCTGATGACGGTTTTCGTCCCCCAATACGGATTTAAAGAGGGTGTGTGGTCTGCTATATTTCACAGCGTTAATTCGTTTAACAACGCGGGTTTTAGCATCTATTCAGATAATTTGATCGGCTACATCAATTCGCCTATGGTTAACTTCACTGTCGGTGGTTTAATCATATTTGGCGGAATCGGCTATGAAGTAATTATGGAAATGTACCTGTGGCTGCGCGATCGCTTGAAGAAAAGCCCTATCTGCACAGTTTTTTCCCTGAACTTCAAAGTTGTTACCACTACAACGGCTGTCCTTTTGATTTTAGGAATGCTAGCCTTTTTGGTGCTGGAATACGACAACCCTGACACTTTCGGCTCTCTAAATTTTCCTCAAAAAGTGATGGCAGCTTGGTTTCAATCTCTTACTCCCCGCACGGCGGGATTCAATACAATTGACATTGGCAAAATGAGCGAAGCCTCGCTATTTCTGACTATCGCGCTGATGTTTATCGGCGCCAGTCCTGGCAGCACCGGCGGCGGAATCAAAACCACAACTTTTAGAATATTGTTTTGCTGTACCACAGCAGTTCTCGAAGGCCAGGAAGATGTGGAGTGCTATCAGCGTCAAATCCCGCCAGCAATGATTCTAAAAACTATTAGTGTAGTCTTCGGTTCCATGTTGGTCGCGTTCACATCTGCAATCTTAATTGAGTTGACCAATCCCGAAGTAGAATTTATCGCAGCGCTGTATGAAGCAGTTTCAGCTTTTGCCACGGTCGGTCTTTCCACAGGGATTACAGCCAAGATTTCAGCGATCGGTAAGCTGGTTTTGATTGCTACAATGTACATAGGTCGGGTTGGCGTGTTGCTGCTGATGAGTGCTGCCTTCGGCGATCCAAAACCCAGGTCTTTTAAGTATGCTGAGGAAAGTTTGTTAGTGGGATAAAAAATCCTGCCTCGTTGCTGATAATCTAAACAATGGGTGACAACCCAAATCAACTTTTACTACTTACCCAAAAATCAAAAGGAGGCGGCGCTGTCTCTGCTAACATTTAAACAGCAAGACGCTCAGCGCTGGATATTCAGTGAACCTGTCATCTTTAAATTTTTTTCGCACTTTGCGCGCCGACAACAAGCAGTTTGCCGTTATTGGTTTGGGACGCTTCGGCAAAGCTGTGTGTTCTACTCTGCACGGTTTGGGTTACGAAGTCCTGGGAATTGACACCGATGAAAAAAAAGTAACTCAAGCTTTGAACGATCGCATTGCGGCTCACGTTTTGCAGTTAGATTCTACTGAGCCTAGCGCTCTTGCGGAAGCCGGTATATTTGAATTTGAAACAGTAATTGTTGCGATCGGCAATTATCTAGGAGAAAGCATTACCACAACCTTAAATCTTAAGGAAGGCGGGGTAGCTCACGTAATAGCCAAAGCTTCTTCGGAAACTCACTTAAAACTGTTGAAAAAAGTCGGCGCAGATCATGTAGTTTTTCCCGAACGAGAAATGGGCTGCTCTTTGGCCCGCCTCCTTACAAAACCCAGCATTTTAGAACGCTTTGACCTCGACCCAGCTCACAGCATCGTTGAGTTGCTAGTTCCTGAAAAGTTTGATGGCAAAACCATCTCCGAATTGGAACTCCGGCGCAGGTATGGTTTGAATTTGCTAGCAGTCGGTCGTGGCGACAAGTTCGAGATCAATCCGCAGCCAAGCGAACGCTTGAGAAAAGGCGAGGTGATGGTAGTAATTGGTTCTAACAAAGATATTAATCGCTTGCCAATTTAACAGATCGACATTTTACCCACATACAGCAACAGTCCTCGACTCAGAAACCCAGTGTCTTGTGTTCCGAGTGTCTCACTCCTAAGCAATTATTGCTGGATGTGTGACAATTTCAGACCCTCACAAACCCGGTTTATTTTAGATAAACCGGGTTTTCCTGTCCATCTTTATGTTCTAATTTTTAACTAAAATATGTAAATTGAATTTCACCAATTCTAGGGTTTTTTCCGCCTTTGCGACCCCCTTTGAGAACTTAGCCAGACACATTGCAAAAAATTTTAACAAGGTAGCAGCACTCGATCGTCGCGCTCCCGCAAACCCTAGGAGCGCTAGCCCTAAAATTTCAGCCGACTTTCAAGATTTTTTGCAAATAAGCTTTGCCCAAAACCAGTACCGCCAATACTAGAGCAAGTTCAACAGGCCAAGGACACGCCGCCACCAACCAAATTAACGAACAAATTCCAATAATTGCAGCTATGGGAGCCGGAATTCCGTCTAGCGTTCTGTTGTCAGTCCCGGCTGTCACCCACCAAGCAATCAAGCAGATCGTCAACGGAATTAAGCAACTTGCGATCATGATTTTTACCCCATCAATTTTTTTACATATGGCATCTGAGCATATTGTAACAATACATCAAAGATTCGGAAATGCGCCATTAATTACGGTAAAATTTAAGGTTAGGAAATTCATCCGCTGGGGTGATAAATTTTATAATTTTTAGCTTGGTCTCTCTCAGAAGGCAGAAGTAGGTTGGCATCAGGCAGGATTTAGGGATTTTTCTTTCTAGAGAAGTCCAGAAAGCTTTCTACCTTGAGAAGAATTGCGATGCGCCCCTCTATGCAAGTTATACTCAGGATTGCAGTCAGTTACTGTAGAGCGTGAATCCATGCTGGGCAAATTTTTTCGCAAGCCAGAATCAGAAAACATCGATCGCGTCCCCCCGGGTCAATACCTCGCCAACGGCTTTCCTGTGCTGACCTACGGCGATACACCCTCCGTCAGCATTGAGAGTTGGGAATTTAAAGTCTGGGGATTGGCAAAACCACAAACCTTCAGTTGGTCGGACTTCCAGGCCATGCCCCAAAGTAACTTTACTGCGGATTTTCACTGCGTCACCCGGTGGTCAAAACTCGACGTGCAGTGGACGGGAGTCAAAGTCACCGATTTTATGAACTGCATAGAAGTCGATCCGAAAGCTATGCACGTCCTGGAACACTGCTACGGCGGCTACACGACTAACATTGCGATCGCCGACTTCCTGAGAGAAGAAAACTTTTTCGCCCACACCGTCTTCGGCGAACCTCTATCCGCAGACCACGGCGGCCCAATGCGGCTCGTAGTTCCCCACTTGTACGCTTGGAAAAGCGCCAAATGGATTAACGGCCTGGAGTTTACAGAAACCGAAGAACTCGGTTTTTGGGAACGCAACGGCTACCATCGGCGGGGCGAACCTTGGGCAGAGGAACGCTACAGCGGTCTGTTTTGATGCGGGCGATCGGGAGCAAAGACGGGGCCACAGCTTCTCTATACAATCTTTGTTGAGGGGCAATCCGGTCTTTTACCGCTTCAATCTGCGGAAATTGCATCTTCTCGATCCCATCTTGGGGATATCTCACACCAGGGGTTCTATTTAATTCAACCAAAATACGTAGACCACACGATCGCATTTTGTACGTAATTTACCTGATAGATAAACTACTTTAACTCCCATACATAAGCCCCAAAAAACAAATATTCCCAGTTTAGGGTTAATAGAAAACTTCTGGAACTGTCAGTACCCACGAATATTACCGTATTTATACTTAAGTGTTTGCTATTGAGGATTTAGACTTGAGACTATAAAAAAAAGTAGCCATAAGCCCGATCCAAATCACTTAAGTTCATCCGCGCTCCCCTGCCCGCGACTGCAAGGTTTCAGACCACAATATTTATAATTATTTAGTGGGTATTATTAGGGATCGATCCCCCGCCCGCAGATGTGATAGAGAGAATTTATGAAGGATATGTAAAGCCTTGATAAAGAATATGTCAAACTTTACCTAAAGTGCGCCAAATACAAACAAAGTATCGCATAATGAAATTATTAAGACGATCGCACAAAAGGAACAGGTTTATGAATACCAAACTCTTATCCGCCCTAACAGCTACCGCCGCCGCCACAGCTCTGTTTGGCGCCGGAGCTCCAGCTCAAGCCTTCTCCTTTGGCACCAACGGCATCACATTCAGCCAAGATACCAGCGTCAAGTTTAACTTCAAAGAATCTCACGGTGGGTATACTTCCTCTTTGGGCATCTACAGTGTGAACAACTCGGCGGCCACTCTAGTTAGCACCCTGTTTTCGGAAACTAAATCCTCAGACAACGGCTCGAGTAACGAATGGAAAGGAACTCTGGGCAATACAGTCTTGGGTTCTGGCTCGACAGTATTCACATTCCTGGCCAATCAAATTTATACTTTGGGACTCAACAGCGGCTGGGCTGGCACTGTCTACTCGACCTCAGCCTTGAATACGCGCAACCAGCAAGCAGTGTTTGGCGCGCAATCGCAACTGTGGGACGCACTCAACACAGAAGAAACGAACAGCTTCGGATCTGCCGGAAAATTCACAAACGGAATAGGTTCTCTGTTCAATGGAGGCACACTAATCTCCTTCGACGATGGCGGTAACGGCAATGACGCAGACTTCCAAGACTTCACAGTCAGCGCAGAAGCAGTTCCCGAACCCATGACAATGACTGGTTTGGCTCTCGGTTTGGGTGGTTTGGTTGCAGCCCGCCGCCGTCGCGCTAGCAAGACGACTTCATGATTTTGTCAACCGGAACAATCTCCTCTTTTACGTGTTACAAAATAAAATTCAATTAGGAGGCGCGCTAATGAGAAATCGGCTCGCCTTTTGCTTGATTGGAAAAGTCAGAAGGCAGAAGTCATATCAATTCTGGTTGCACTCATCGGGAATTGTTGACTGTTGACTCGGGGTCGCAAAACTGAATGATGGTTGAGTGTTGGATGTTGACTCGATTTTACGCCCGACTTTCCAAGCGCGGATTTGATGTCAGGGTGAATTTCAAGAACGCGAAGTCTACGAGATTTAACGGATTTAACGGATGGGGGTTGAGGGAAGAAGTCAAGCGTGAAGCAAGAGGATTTTTCCCACCCTCCCACTCTCTCCCTCTCCCAACTCAAAATTAAAAACTCACTCACGGTAAATTGTTCGAGTACAAAATCACCAGTACCGGTTGAGGAATTTTAGGAATGAAAAATAAATAAGGAGCGCGAATTAAATAACTTATAATTTTAATTGTTATTGTGGGATGGGCGTCCCGCCCGTCCCACAAACTTGTGGAAGTTATTTAATTCTCATTCCTAAGCTGTTGTGCATTTAAATTGTATATTGAGGGCGCGATCTCCTGCCCAACCCCTACTCCCCACACAAGTAAAGATTTATTTGACTATGCAATTTAAATGCGGATTAGCTTACCCGCACTGAATTGGCAAATACGATCGCCTTCGGCACGATAACTCGCTCTCCCCGATCGCTAATAACTTGAGTTGAACGCAGCAAAATCTTTTCAACCGTACCTTCAAAGCCTTCGACAATTATCCGATCGCCCAATTGAAACGGTTCGTGCCACAGCAACAATATTTCCGATAAAAAGTATTTGAAGATGTCTGGGAACGGGAAACTAATCCCTACGGAACCAAGTCCTAACCAACTGATGATATCTGCAGGGTGCCAAGCTGGGAACGCCACGCAGGCGCTCAAACTGCCAGCCGCCCAAGTGAGAGTGTCAATCGATTTTAGATTTTAGATTTTCGATTTTCGATTGAAGCCTTGACCCCACGGATCAATTCGGGGGCTTGTATCCTGGATGCTTGATTGTCAAAAAATTAAAGAAGGCCACGCTAACACAAAAGATTGAGCTCGATCGCCCGACAAGAATGTTTGACTCTCACGGTGCGGGTGACTCCATCTACTCGTTCGCTAATCATTAAAACCTAATCAAAATTTAAGATTAGCAGCGCCGACCCCGATCGAGTAAAATCACAGCACTTGCCCGCCGATGGGTTAATCTGTTAAAACTAACAAAGTTTGATGATTTCTGAGAAATAACATACATGGTTGCTACATCCGTCAAGATTAAACACGAAGTCAAAGACTTGTCCCTCGCCCCCTTGGGAAAGCAACGTATCGAGTGGGCCGGCCGGGAAATGCCCGTTTTGCGGCAAATTCAAGAACGCTTCGCTAAAGAAAAGCCTTTCGCTGGCATTCGCTTGGCTGCTTGCTGCCACGTAACCACAGAAACCGCTCATTTGGCAATCGCCATCAAACTCGGCGGTGGCGACGCCGTACTGATCGCCAGCAACCCCCTGAGCACTCAAGATGACGTAGCGGCTTGCTTAGTTGAAGACTACGGCATTTCCGTCTTCGCCCTCAAAGGAGAAGACGCGGCTACCTACGAACGTCACGTCTACACAGCCCTAGACCACCGCCCCAATATTATCATCGACGACGGCAGCGACGTGGTAGCGGCACTAATCCAGCACCGCCCGAACCAAATTGCCGACTTAATCGGAACTACCGAAGAAACTACCACAGGCATCGTGCGCCTGCGGGCCATGTTGAAAGACGGCGTGCTGACTTTCCCCGCAATGAACGTCAACGACGCCGACACCAAGCACTTCTTTGACAACCGCTACGGCACCGGTCAATCTACCCTAGATGGGATTATCCGCGCTACCAATATTTTGTTAGCCGGTAAAAATATTGTGGTTGCAGGTTACGGTTGGTGCGGCAAAGGCACGGCACTGCGCGCCCGCGGAATGGGTGCTAACGTAATTGTCACAGAAATCGATCCGATTCGGGCGATCGAAGCAGTGATGGACGGTTTCCGCGTCATGCCGATGGACGAAGCAGCAACAGTCGGAGATATATTCATTACCGTTACCGGCAACAAACACGTCATTCGTGCCGAACATTTCGAGACAATGAAAGACGGCGCAATTGTTTGCAATTCCGGTCACTTCGACATTGAAATTGACCTCAAATCCCTCGGCGCAAAAAGCACCGACGTGAAAACAGTCCGGTCTTTCACTCAAGAATATCACCTGAATAATGGCAAGTCGATTATTGTGTTGGGCGAAGGTCGTTTGATCAACTTGGCAGCAGCCGAAGGACACCCCAGCGCCGTGATGGATATGAGCTTTGCTAACCAAGCTTTAGCCTGCGAATATCTAGTTACGAACAAAGGCAAACTAGAGCCTGGTATTCACTCAATTCCCGTGGAAGTTGACAAAGAAATTGCCCGTCTCAAATTGGAAGCAATGGGTATTCACATTGATACCTTGACTGCCGAACAAATTGAGTACACAAACTCTTGGACTTCGGGTACTTAATCATAGTATTCTCGTTCCCAGGATCAGCCTGGGAATGAATGCAGCAAGGCTCTGCCTCCCTCATGGGGAGTCGAGGCAGAGCCTCTCGATATGTGTTCCCAGGCAGAGCCTAGGAACGAGCAATGACTAATGACTTCTTCTTACCAAATTAGGGAATCAAAATGGTTGAATGGATAACTAACACAATGCAGTCTATGGGCTATTTCGGAATAGGACTGTTGATGTTTTTAGAAAATCTTTTCCCCCCCATACCCTCAGAATTGATTATGCCGCTGGCAGGGTTCACGGTATTCCAGAACCGAATGGAGTTTTCACCGGCGATCGCCGCAGGGGTAATCGGTACAGTTTTGGGGGCGCTTCCCTGGTACTATGCTGGTAAATTATTGAGCGAAGAACGCTTGAGGAATTTAGCCGACAAATACGGCAAGTGGATTACTGTATCGGGGGCCGATATTGACAAAGCAAATAGATGGTTTAACAGACACGGCAACAAAGCCGTGTTTTTGTGTCGCCTAGTACCCGGAGTTCGCACCCTGATTTCCCTGCCCGCTGGCATCAATAATATGCCTTTAATTCCTTTTTTAATCTACTCAACAGGAGGTACTCTTTTATGGGTAAGTTTCCTGACTTTTACCGGATATAAATTAGGGCAAAATTATACACTTGTAGAGGAATATCTGGCCCCGGTTTCCAAAATAGTTGTGGTGATTATTGTCATTTGGTGTATTTTGTGGGTTGTGAAGAAGAATATGCAGAAGGAAAAATATCGCAAATAAATGCAAAATTTGTGAAAATAATCTGCCTTTATTTGCGTTCATCGGCGGCTACAATCACCATTTTGACCCCACCCCAAAACGCATACAACTTTCCGACAGGAGTCGTGCGTTATCAACCCAAAATTTTAGACTAAGGTTCAACCTCCCCGATTAATCTGGGGAGTAAATCTAAAAATCTAAAATGTAAAATCTAAAATCCACTGACTTGTTTCCAGCATCCTCTCAACCGTAGCGCTGAAAGATAGAGAGGGAAATTTGATAGAAAATTCTGCTATCTTGGCTACTTTTTTAAATTAACTTTTAAATGGGCGATCGCCCAAAAGTCACAGTGACGGGCAGCCGATCGCCCAAAAATCCAACTTAAATTTATACAAATATTTAGGATTGGTGGAGGTTTAGGCAGATAATCGTGGCAAAATAGGGAACATTCCTATCCGCGCTGTTAAGATATGTACGAAAAGATTGTAGCCCCGACAACAGGTTCTAAAATTACTTTCAAAGACGGTTTGCCGATCGTCCCCAATGACCCAATTATTCCCTTCATTCGCGGCGACGGTACGGGCGTTGACTTGTGGCCTGCATCCCAGAAAGTCATGGATGCTGCGGTAGAAAAGGCTTACGGTGGCGATCGAAAAATCAACTGGTTTAAAATCTATGTAGGCGACGAAGCTTGCGATGTCTACGGTACTTACCAATATCTGCCCCAAGATTCCTTAGACGCCATCAAAGAATACGGAGTCGCCATCAAAGGGCCGCTGACAACGCCCGTAGGTGGCGGAATTCGATCGCTAAACGTAGCTTTGCGGCAAATCTTTGACCTTTACGCCTGCGTGCGGCCCTGCAAATATTATGCTGGAACACCATCGCTACACAAAACTCCTGAACTCCTAGACGTAATTATTTACCGGGAAAATACAGAAGATATTTACCTCGGAATTGAATGGGCCAAAGGCAGCGAAATCGGCAAAAAATTGATTGAATTCCTCAATAATGAGTTAATTCCGGCAACACCAGAACATGGCAAAAAACAAATTCGCCTCGATTCTGGCATCGGAATTAAACCCATTAGCAAAACAGGTTCTCAGCGTTTAGTGCGGCGCGCCATTACCCACGCTTTACGGTTGCCGAAAGATAAGCAGCAAGTGACTTTGGTGCACAAAGGCAACATCATGAAATATACTGAAGGAGCTTTCCGAGATTGGGGTTATGAATTAGCCACCACCGAGTTTCGCCAACAGTGCGTAACGGAAAGAGAGTCCTGGATTCTGAGCAACAAAGAAAAAAATCCCGACATTAGCTTAGAAGATAATGCTCGCCAAATAGATCCGGGATACGATGCTTTGACCCCAGAAAAACAAGCCAAAATTCGTCAAGAAGTAGCCGACGTTCTGTTTGCAATTTGGGACAGTCACGGCAGCGGCCAGTGGAAAGAAAAAATCATGGTCAACGACCGAATTGCTGACAGTATTTTCCAACAAATTCAAACCCGACCGGCCGAGTATTCGATTTTGGCGACAATGAATCTGAACGGGGATTATTTGTCCGATGCGGCCGCCGCCATTGTCGGTGGATTGGGCATGGGCCCCGGTGCGAATATTGGTGATGAATGTGCAGTTTTTGAGGCGACTCACGGCACTGCACCGAAACACGCTGGTTTGGATAAAGTCAATCCCGGTTCCCTGATTTTGTCCGGGGTGATGATGTTAGAATACATGGGATGGCAGGAAGCGGCAGACTTGATTAAGAAGGGTTTGGGAGCGGCAATTTCTAACGGTGAAGTTACTTATGATTTGGCGAGGTTGATGGAGCCGCCGGTGCCTGAGTTGAAGTGTTCAGAGTTTGCTGAGGCGATTATTAAGCATTTCGTGGATTGAGTTTGAGGGCTTTTTTTGAACGGGCTCGCGTGCCCGTTCCACAACCAGTCAATTTGCTTTGTGGGGAGTAGGGGTTGGGCACGCGAGCCCGCCCGCTGTTGATTAAGAACGGGCTCGCGTGCCCGTTCCACCTCACATCTTGCACCATTGTCAAGAACAGGCAAGATGCCTGTTCCACAAAGAGGGAATTTTCTTGTGGAACAGGCCGGAAAGCCTGTTCCTAAAAAGCTTATTGAGAATGGTGCAACCTCTGAGTTCCACAAAAGTCAACTTGTTTGTGGGGTGTCCTGCCCTCCTGAAAATACAATTTAGAGGCGGGGTTTATAATGATGGGACAGCCATGCCGCGCTCAACGGCGGGACGCTTTTGCACGGTTTCTACCCAACGTTTGAGGTGGGGGTGGTTGTCGAGGGTTAATCCTTGAAATTCGTAAATAGCAACCCAGGGATAGGTAGCAATGTCGGCGATCGAATAGTCGCCGCAGATGTATTCGTATTTTGCTAGTTGAGTGTCTAATACTCCGTAGAGGCGCAAGGTTTCTTTTTCGTAGCGCCCGATCGCATAGGGAATTTGTTCGGGTGCAAAGCGTTTGAAGTGGTTTAGCTGACCAAACATCGGGCCGACGCTGGCCATTTGAAACATCAGCCATTCCATAACTTGAAAGTATTTTTGTTTGTCTGTGGGCAGAAATCTGCCGCTTTTTTCGGCTAGATAGATCAGAATAGCGCCGGACTCGAAGACGGTGATGCCGTTATCTCGATCGACTATCGCCGGAATTTTGCTGTTGGGGTTGATGGCGATGAACTCTGGGCTAAATTGGTCGTTTTTTGTGATGTCGATGACGTGCACGTTGTAGGGTAAACCTATTTCTTCGAGCATGATCGAAACTTTGCGGCCGTTCGGTGTGGTAAAAGTGTATAGGTCGATCATAAGTTGTCCGCCTTTTCTCAAGCAGGTATAAACTATATTATAATAATTTCAGGCAAATAGCTAATCATAATGGATCTTATTGAAATTCTCAAAGACGATTATCAAAGATTTCCCGATAATCAGACTTACAGCATCTATGCAAAAGATGTTTATTTTGAAGACCCAGTGAATCGATTTACAGGAGTCGATCGCTACCGCAAAATGATCGGGTTTATGGGGACTTTTTTTCAGGATATAAATCTCGATTTGCACGGGATTTCGCGATCGGGAGATACTATAGAAACTCGCTGGACTCTGAGCTGGATCGCACCGCTACCTTGGAAACCGAAAATGGCGATCGCCGGTAGGAGCGAACTGAAAGTCAACAGCGACGGTTTAATTGTTTCTCACATCGATTACTGGGACTGTTCGCGGTTGGATGTGCTCAAACAGCTTGTATTTCCTGTGAAAACTAATGTTTGAGAATTGTTCTTAGGTTTGTTAGCAATAAAAAATAGTGTTTCAAGAGCGAGATCCCTTTTTTAAGGCAAATATTAGCAGATAAACACAGATGAACGCTGATTGATTTTTATGGGTCGCAATTGATATCTGAAATAAATAATTTTAACTTATCTTGACATGGCAGCAATTTCGTGAGTTAGCGAAAATGTGCTGTGTCCGGCGGCTGCTTGTCGCCCAAATTAATTACCCACAAAATTAATTCCCGTTACATAACGTTACAATATAGGAGTAAACTACTTTCAGGCGAGCTAAACAATCAATGCGCTTAATATTAATGACCGGAAAAGGCGGCGTCGGCAAAACCTCCGTAGCCGCTGCGACGGGGCTGCGGTGTGCCGAATTGGGATACAAAACCCTAGTGCTGAGTACAGATCCCGCTCACTCCTTAGCCGACAGCTTCGACATGGAACTCGGACACGATTCGCGGCTGGTGAAACCGAATTTGTGGGGAGCAGAATTAGACGCTCTCAGGGAATTAGAAGGCAATTGGGGAGCCGTTAAGCGCTACATTACTCAAGTCTTGCGAGCGCAGGGGCTCGAAGGGGTGCAAGCTGAAGAATTAGCCATCTTGCCAGGAATGGATGAAATCTTCGGTTTGGTGCGAATGAAGCGGCATTACGACGAAGGCGAATTTGATGTTTTAATTATCGATTCGGCTCCAACTGGCACAGCATTGAGACTGCTAAGTTTGCCCGAAGTTGGCGGCTGGTACATGAGAAAATTTTACAAGCCGCTGCAAGGCATATCAGCCGCTCTTAGACCTTTAGTTGAACCAATTTTTAGACCAATTGCGGGTTTTTCTTTACCAGACAAAGAGGTGATGGATGCACCTTACGAATTTTACGAACAAATCGAAGCTTTGGAAAAGGTTTTAACTGACAATACTGTGACTTCGGTAAGGTTAGTTACCAATCCCGAAAAAATGGTAATTAAAGAATCTCTGCGCGCTCATGCCTATTTGAGTTTGTACAATGTAGCCACAGATTTAGTAGTAGCTAACCGGATTATTCCCGCAGAAGTAACTGACCCATTTTTTAAACGGTGGAAAGAAAGCCAGGAACAGTACCGTCAGGAAATTCACTCAGATTTCATGCCGCTGCCAGTTAAGGAAGTGCCACTTTATTCAGAAGAAATGTGCGGTTTGGCAGCTTTGGAACGGTTGAAAGAAACGCTTTACAAAGACGAAGACCCAAGTCAAGTTTATTACAAAGAAAATACGATTAAGATCGTGCAGGAAAACAATCAATATAGTCTTGAACTGTATTTGCCCGGAATTGCTAAGGATCAGATCCAGTTGACCAAAACGGGAGATGAGTTGAATGTTCGGATTGGGAATCACCGCCGTAATTTGGTGTTGCCGCAAGCTTTAGCGGCGCTGCAACCTTCGGGGGCGAAGATGGAGGATGATTATTTGAAGATTAAGTTTGCTTAACAAGACTTACGCACGCTTCTACCTAAAAAACCCGGTTTCTAGGAAAAATCGTGGATTATCCCTTGAGATATTCACGCAGAAACCGGGTTTTTGGCCCGCGTGCAGGTATTGAGCTATTCAGCAGACTTACGCCCTTCTTGTCTGAGGCGAACTGCTTCGTCAAAAGTAGGATGGTTGCGTCTGCGTTTATGAGACAATGACTTTTGTAATGGTATCAATTCCGATTGTATGGGAATGATTTAACCGCAGAGGGCGCAGAGGGCGCAGAGTCTCCAGAAGAGAGAGATGAATAATTCCGATGTCAACGGGTTGGATATGAGATGCTGCTGGCTAGATACAATTAACATGATTTAGCATGAACGACTTCCTTTAATGCCTCATCAATCACTGCATCGCTGACACCTCGGCGCTTCAAACTTGCTACTAAGGCTCTTACTGTCTCGCTCTCAAATCGTTCTAAATCAACGCGCAAACCTTGACCGATATAAGCACGAATTAATGGCTGATAACCCGAAAAACCCAACAAGGGTGCAACTTTCTTTAGATATTCCACAACATCTTCGGGCATACGAATCGTCACGCTAGTCATTGGACGGTTGCGGTTTAATCGCTGTTTTAATGCTTCAACTTTCATACTCTGCCCTCTCCTGACGAGTTGCTTTACGTGCTGAAATAATCCGAATGACATTTTCTTCACGCTCAATGTGAACCACATACAGTAGATTCCACCGACTATCTAGCCAAATCACAGTATAGGGAAAGGGATGAAAAGAATTCGACCTTCATATTCATCAGGCTGACTGCAACAAATAAATAGTTCTAAATCATCAATGATCTTACCAATGGGTGCTGTTGCAATAACCTCAATAACTCCAAGCCCTAGGTAGTCCTTGATTGACTCGCTCGTAGGCATACATCGTAATAGTGGCCACATCATGGGTAAGTAAGATGCGTCCTTCATTAGCCGCCCATTCTAAAATATCTGGATCGTCAGTGTGAATCAGCCCTACATCTTGGACACGAACAATATCTAATTCAGGCAAACGTCTCACCAGCCCACGCAATATGGCTCCATTAAAATTTTCATCAGTTAGAAGGCGCACTTGGTATCGACTCCCCTTTTGACTGATAACGAGTAAGCAAACGTTGTCTCAGATCAACTAAGTTGTGTTGTCGAGAAAGTTCTTGTCTCAGTTGCTGAGATTGTTGGCTGCGCTGTTCCAAATAACTGTCAATTTCCTGACGATGGTTTAGATAGTAAGCAATGGTACTGTATATGTCTTCTAAGCGAACAACTGAATACTGAATAGCGATTTCTTCGGGAGTGGAGCCATTGTGGTATGAAGCAAGTATGCTATCTAGGGTGACTCGACTCGAACCTATACGGATACCTCCCGCTTCATCCCAACGGAAAGGAGGAGAGGTTGCTTGGAATTTTGCTGGGGCGCTCATTACATTAGGGACATATTCTACCTGACTTGAACTGTATCAAAACATTGTAGCAAGAAGCCTAATTCTTTGTCGGAAGGTAATGAAAGCCAACCATAATTATAGCTGTCGCTATGCTGGCTTTGCTACGAATGCAGGATAGGTTTTGTGTGCATCTGCATAAATCCTAAGTGCTACAGACATTTGCTGGCAGTTTCTCCTTGTGCCTGAAACCAAGCAAATGTTTCAGGATCGACTTGAACTTGCATAGTAATAGCCGACTGAGGCATTCGTAATTGCGCTCTAGTAAAGAACTCCTCCGATAGTGGTGGACTATCGGAAGTATCGATATCTTCATTGCTCATTGCGTCGATTCTCGCCCAGTCGGTTTGTGAGGTATTGTTCATAGCGTCTGCGTTCATAAGACAGTGACTTTCGCCCTGGAGATAATACGAACTGTTTCCTCATCAAGCTCCGTGTAGACAACAACTACAATTCGTCCATCAAGTAAACCAATACCGATACTCGACTCCAACGCATTGTTAGGCTTTCTGATTGCTACGGATAGGGCAATAAATTTAAGTTTTGAATGAATCGATAATCTCGTTGGTTCTTAGTGATGAAAGGGTACTCCCATACTATTGCTGTAGCTGCGATCAAGCCATCGGCAATTAGTAAGCCGTGACTTAGCCGATACAACCGTAACAAGTCAACCGCCTTATCTGAAATAGACTGGTCAATTCTAATCACGTCAAACTGCTGGAGAAATTTTTCTAGAGTCTGTAACTCTACCTTGTTAGCGCAACCAACAATTAGCTCCATTTGTGTGATTATGCTAATTGCTAATCGAGAACTTGATTTTAGTCCTTGCAAACAATTAACTGCATCAGGAATACCACGACCAACATCGATGATTATGTCGGTATCTATGATAGTTGAACTAGCCATGTGCTTTTTACCACTCGTTTTCTCGGAGATTACGTACCCAGGTAGTGCTACCTAAGTCTTGACGATCTCGCCACATTCCAATAAATGGATCGTTCATTAAATCAACATTTACTGACGAAGAGACATGTTCATCATATATGTACTTTTGTTTTAAAAAGGCGATCAAACTTACCACTTGACTCTGTGCTTCAGCCGGCAGAGATAAAAATTCACCTAAAAACTCTTGATTTGTCATGGCTATACCTTTTAAACAGAACAAGATATCTTTGATTAAGTCTATCAATATTTTGAGATTTTGGGAACTACTCCCTTCCCGTCATGGGGTCAAAAGCAGAAATTTTCTGTGTGAAATCCCAATTTTGGGTAGTTAGGCAGAAACTTTCTCTGTTTCCATGACTATTCCTCTTCTTTCCCTTCCTCTGTGCTCTCTGTGCCCTCTGCGGTTCCTTCACTCTTTCCTGCATTAACCTCAATCTTTCGCGCCTGACGTTCCGACGCAGCTTTTTGCAGCATTTTCAACTTTTCTGGGTCAGCATTCGATCGCCAAAACAACTTATGATCCTTAATTTTCACGCAATTTTCCTCCAAACACTTCATCCATTCCCGATGTTTCTTAACTACGCCACGATCGAGAATACCTAACTTTTCTTCTTGGCGGGTGAGTTTCGCAAACTTGTCATAATGCGGATAACTCTCAGTAACAAAAGCTTCTTTTCTCACTAAAATTGGCGGATTGTACACATCAGAATAGTCTTGATAGCTCACAGAAAGGTCGCGCAAATCTATGTGCATAGAAGTGTGAAGGGCTGGATGCGGGTTAGTGTCAAAATCGGGATAAAATAGATAGGAAATCTGAGGTCTGCGAGCGTAAAATTTGATAATTGTCGCGCCGTCAAGTCTGCCAATTGTGCGGTTGGCGCAGCCTTCGTAGAGCCTGAGCAAAGGATCTAGTTCTTCTAATGCAGAGACGTGAACAGAAAGGGAACCATGCTGTTTGTAGCCGATCGCACTATCTTCGCAGCAATCCGCCACAATATCAGGTTTGCTCAGACTGTATAGCATTAAATCTGCCAAAGTGCAAGCTTTTTGATAATTGTCAAACAAACCTTTGATGTCGTTGCGGATTTGAGCTGGGAGTCGGCGCATCGAAGGTCGATCGCCCAAACCGTTGAGAGCGAGATATACCAGCAAATCTTGGCGGCGCTTGTCGGCGATTTTCTCCCAATCATCCGCATCCGTTGCTTGCAAAATCACCCTCCAAGCGCGATTAAAACTGTGAAATTCCTCCTTAATCGCCGATTCTTCCGCTAGTTCGCCTTTAACAGGAAGCCGGCCCCGATCGCTCACAAAAGCCATCAAAGGAGCCAACATTTCCGCATAATCCTCAAACCGCTTAACTTGCGATCGCACCCTGGGAGTCGATAAGTGCGATCGAAACCGAGAAGCACGAAAACTTTCACCCTCCGCTGCATCCCGAAACACAAAATAGATTCCCAAAGCCACAGGAATTGCATCAACATTCAAAACTTGGTCAATATAAACCTTCAACTCTTCCTGTTCGTAATACTTCTGAAAAGTATTCCGAGAAGTAATCACCCCATCCCCATAAGCAATTTGGCCTCGATCGCTATCATCAATCAAAACTTGAGCCGCTACAACTAATAAACTCTTAGTTAATTCCCAAGCACTTAGCAAAGCTTCTCGGCGTTCCGCCAAAGATTCAATTACATTAATCACATAACCAATATTCACAATATCCGCACACATTCGCGGAGTATCCGGCTGATAGTATGGGTCCCAACCAGAAATAGCATAACCCTCTTGTGCAATATATTTAACATCCCCGCCGTAACCGCAACCGTAATCAAAAAAAGTCGCCCCGTCCCTCACTAAATCAGCTTCTAAAACCAGACGCAGGGGTTTAGAAAGCGAATTGCGTACCATTGCAGCTTTATGTCGCTCGATTTTAGGAATTGATAGCTCACTATTCTCCTCTTTCAAACGCTCGACAACAGTATGATCTTGAATTTCTACACCGCAATATCCCAAATATTTGAGCCAACCTTCGCGAGTTCCGATAACGCTAGTATTGTCAAGCAGTCCCCACTTTTCCTCGCAGCGAGTCAGCCTCGCAAACTTTTCGTAATGGGGATAATCCGCAGCTACAAAAGTTTCCTTGCGGTGCAAAACCGGGGGATTTTCGCAGTTACTGTAATCAAAATATTTAACTTCCCCTGTTGCTAGATTAATCTGGATGCTGGTTTGCAAATCAGGATGAGCATTTGTATCGAAATCAGGGTAAAAAAGATAAGATATTTTAGGTTGATGAAGCAAAAATTTAACTAAAGTTGCTTCATCAATATTTTCGAGAGTGCGTCTGGCACAATTTTCGTAGATTCCGAGGACAGGGTTGAGTCTCTGCAAAGCTGAAACGTGAACGTAAAAAGCCGTAGGTAATTTTTTTCCCACCTTGCTTTCCCGACAGCAGCGAGCCACTTTTGCTACTAGATTGTCCACAGAAAAATTATTGATTTCATCGAGCGGGTAAGGCACAGCATTTACAGAATATTGCTCAGAAATACCCTCTTTTTCATACAATAAAATTTCGCGAGCAAAAACCATCAAAGGCGTTAGCAGTTTTTCCTCGTTTTCTAAGGAATTGCTATTTGAAATAGTGTTTGTAATGGTATCGTAATTCATAGCTAAATTAATTATTTTTTTTAAATTAACCGCAGAGAACGCAGAGAACACAGAGTGAAGAAAGAAACAAAGAAATAAACAAACAAAGAAACAAAGAATTTATTTCTTAGTCCGCGTAGGCGGACTTCGTTTGTTTAGGCGCGATTTCAAGCGCCGACTAATATCGATTAATAGCGACTAACCGACTAACTAAACATTCGATTTTCCACAAATTCTTGCACCCGGGCTAAATGACTGGACAAACTTACTAATAGGTTCTCAATCCTCTCACTATTTGACAATTCCACCCCTTTTGGTTCAGATTGAAAGCTTCGCGCTTGATGCTCCAATTGTGCGGCCAAATCCGACATCTGAGCAACTCCCACATTAGCCGAAGTTCCCTTGAGACGGTGGGCTTGATATTCCACAGCTTGCCAATCTTTAGCTTCTACGGCTCTTTTGGCAGCAGCTACATCAGCTTGGGCTCCTGCCACAAAAGCTTGCAAGAGTCGCTCTGGCAATTTAATATTAACTCGTCCGAGTTGCTCCAATCTGCTCTTGTCGAACAGTCCGTCGTAGTCTCTATGTTCCCAAGTTGGAAGTGCGATCGCCCTTGGTGTCGGCCCGGCCACAACCTGCGCTTTTTCCACAACTTCTGTATAATTTGTTGCTAATTGAGATTTATTTTCCGAATTTATACTTTTAACTCCATACTTATTGTCACCCTGAACATTTAGGGCTTCATACTTTTTCAGGGCCGCCGCCAAAGCATCTAAATCTACAGGTTTGCTGAGATAATCGTCCATCCCCGCCGCTAGACACTTTTCTCGTTCCCCCGGCATAGCATGAGCAGTTAAAGCCATCACAAAAGTATGCCGATCGCTTCCTTCGATTTCCCTCAACTTTTGCGCTGCTTTGTAACCATCCAGTATCGGCATTTGACAGTCCATCAGCACTAAATCATAGCTTTTTTTAGCCAGCAAATCCAGCGCTTCTTGACCGTTGACCACGCAGTCAGCCTGATAGCCTAAAACTGCCAACTGTTCGACAAGAACTTGTTGATTGATCGGGTGGTCTTCCGCAACCAAAATTCTCAGCGATGACAGCGAATTGGGAGTAACATATTGATGAGTATTAACTGGTGGCAACTTGCCAGTATTAACAGCCTCCTCTCTCCCAAAATCTCCCCTTCCCTTCACCGGCGCAAGCATTGCCTCAAGCAGGTGGCTTGGCCGCACCGGCTCGATCAAATATCCGTTAAAACCTCGACTGCAAAGCGATTCAGCCTTCGGCTGTTCTCGCAAAGCAGTCATGGCGATTAACGAGCAAACTGTCGAGGTCGATCGCACTTTCCTAGCAAATTCCTCCGCATCCAACTCCGGCATTTGCAAGTCCACCAGCACCACATCCCAGCTTTTTCCCCCCTCTCCCGAATTCTGAGAAATCCCGCCCTGGGTATTTTTCAACCAACTCCAAGCCTCAGCAGCACTTTCTGCCTCGTCGCAGCGCGCACCCCAACTTTGAGCGAGCGATCGCACTGCTGCCCTCCTCAAAGCACTTCCAGAGATTACTAACAACTTCTTGCCCGCAAGTTCGGGATCGTGAGGCTCAACTGGCAACTGTTTTTCCAAAGGTACAGTAAACCAAAAAGTAGCACCGCTGCCTAGCAAACTGCGAACTCCAATGTCCCCTCCCATCATCTCCACTAACTGCTTACAAATAGCCAAACCTAAACCCGTCCCGCCGTAAGGCCTAGTAGGAGAATCATCTACCTGAGAAAAAGATTGGAACAGCTTTGTTTGTCCTTGGGCCGAAATTCCAATGCCAGTATCCCGCACCGAAAATAGCAACCTTGCTTCTTGTCTACCCTCTGCCAGTCTGTTGCCCTGTTTCACAGTTACGTGAACTAGAACTTGACCGCGATCGGTAAATTTTATGGCATTCCCCGTCAAATTCAGCAAAACTTGCTTCAATCTGCCCGAGTCGCCCACCAACTTTCTCGGCACTGAGCTGTCAACTAAAATATTCAATTCAATACCTTTTTCTTCTGCCAAATGCGCTATAATTTCTATCACCGACTCAACGCAACTATCTAAATCAAAATTAGCCTTTTCCAGCCGCATTTCTCCCGCTTCAATCTTAGAAAAATCGAGAATATCATTAATAACATTTAGCAAATGTTCAGCACTGCGGTAAATCGTCTGAGCACAGTCCCGCTGTTTCTGTTCCAGAGGAGCGCGCAGCAGCAATTGAGCCATTGCCAAAACCCCATTCATCGGAGTGCGAATTTCGTGACTCATGTTCGCCAAGAATTGCGACTTCACCCGGCTAGCTTCTAAGGCAGTTTCCCGCGCTTCCACCAACTCATTAATCTTGTCGGCCACCATCACAATTCCCCCTACTTTACCGTCTGGATTGTACCAAGGGTGAGCGGCCCAGCGCAGGTAGATAACAGAGCCGTCTGCTCGTTCCCAAGCATCTTCGCTCACAGAAACGACCTCACCTCTGAGCACTTCTTGATACATTACTTTCCAGCGATTCGGGGTATCTGGAAACAATTCGTAATGACTGAGATTAGTCAGCGACTGCCACTCAAAATTAAATTGAGTCAGCCATTTGTGCGAGTTAGCTAAATAGCGCATTTCCGTATCGAACATCGCCATTGCTACCGGCACGCAAGTAATAATTTGTTTCAGTTGCTGCCGTTCCCTTTCCAGAGCATATTCCGCCTGTTTCCGCTCAGTAATGTCGCTAATCATGCCGGCCATTCGCAGCGCTTTTCCTTTGGAATTTCGCTGAGCTTTTCCCTGAGAAGTGCAGTAGCGGTAAACACCGTTCGAGTGTAGCAGCCGGAATTCTACATTATAATCTATTTCTTGTTCCAAGTGAGCGGCGATCGCCGCGACAATTCCCTCCTTGTCATCGGGGTGCAGGCGGTTGTATAGAGCTTCCATAGTCCTGCCAAATTGCTTTCGCGACAAACCGATAATTTCCAAAAGGCGATCGTTCCAATAAACCTCATTTTTACTTAAATCCCAATCCCAAATTCCGTCGTTCACTCCCTCTAAAACTAACCTGTACCGTTCCTCACTTTCCTTAAGCTTTTGACTGGTATGAAACGCCTGAAATTCGGCGCGGTAAACGCGCATCGCATTGGACAAACTGCGGGACAAACTATCGGGAGAAAGCTTATTTTTAGCAATATAATCAGAAGCTCCTGCCTTCATCAATTCCACAGCAATTTGTTCGTCGCCTTGACCTGTGAGTACAATTAAGGGAACTTTCAGTCCAGCTTCTCGTAGATGTTTTACCAAACTCAGTCCGTCTCCGTCCGGCAATCCGTAGTCGAGGAATACGCAGTCAAATTTGCACTCAAATATTTGATTTAATAGCAGCCCCTTTTCTGTCTCCTCAACCTCGCTTAAAGGTTGAGATTTATTTTGTTGGGAGAGTTTTGCGGTAGCCTGCATAGAATTTTTGCTAACCGAGAGTTGTGCCAGCGCATCCGCGCAGTCTTCTGCTTCAGTAACTTCTGCAGAAACACCAGCAGACTTGAGCGATCGTTTGATTGCCATTCGATCGACTGCATCGTCATCAACTATCAGAATTGTGAGAATTTTGTCCATAAAAACCGAATTGTGGATTAGTCCGAAAAAGCTGCTGTCAAGAAAAAGGACTTAAAACAACTGCATCGCTGAAAAATCATAAAGCCCCCTTGAAAATTTTTCTATTCAAATTTCCCTATTTTAGGGAATTTCACTCAGCATCCAGTATTTGTTTAGGGTAGCCATCACTTCCACAAAGTTAGAAAAAGTAACAGGTTTAAGAATATAGCCCGCTACATTCAAATTATAAGCTTTTACTTTATCTCTATCTTCATTAGAAGTTGTGAGGACGATTACCGGAATCGACCTCAAACATTCATCCAGTCGCAATTCTTGCAAAAACTCGATCCCGCTCATTCTCGGCATATTCAAGTCCAGCAAAATCAACCGGCGCGCTTGAGGCATGGGAGGATCTATTTTTCCTTGTCCACGCAATATAGCTAGAGCTTCTAATCCATTGGCAGCAATGTAGAGGGGGTTGACGATGTTATTTTTTTTGAAAGCTCGCCGGACGTTCATCACATCAACCTCATCATCTTCTACCAAAAGAATATGAATTTTTTTGTCTTGCATAAATCAGCCATTTTCTAGATGTTTTTTAAGCGCCCGTCTCGTTGGCGAGGTTTTGTCAGCACGGATCGCGAACCCAGCAGGTTTAATATCTATTGTCCTTTGTCAAGAATCATTTATGCCGGGGTCGATGACAGTATCTACCTGCAGGCGTACTTGCCCGTCATTCGATTTTGGATTTGAGATTTGAGATTTTGGATTGACCCGACGGATAAATGCGGGGGCTTGAGGATTTTAGATTTGAGATTTGGGATGGATTCCACGGATAAATCACGTGGCGGGTACCACATGAAGAAATTCGCTTGTCAGAGGATGAGCGGTGCAGCGGAGATCCAAAAACTCGCCAATAACACCCGATCGAGCTACGGTAAAATCTAAAACTCATCTACATTATTATTAATCGCCATGTCAGCCGATCGCAAACTCTACGAAGGCAAAGCCAAAATCCTCTACTCCACCGAAGACAGCGAAATTTTGCTGACCCACTTCAAAGACGACGCCACAGCCTTTAACGCCCAGAAACGCGGCAGCATCGCCGGCAAAGGCGAAATCAACTGCGCCGTATCCGCCCACCTGTTTCGGATGCTAGAAGCCAAAGGCATTCCCACCCACTTCATCGACACGCCGGCCCCCAACGAAATGCGAGTCTGTCGCGTCCAAATTTTGCCCTTGGAAGTCGTAGTCAGAAACATTGCCGCCGGCAGTCTTTGCAAGCAAACCGGACTCGCCCTCGGCACAATTGTCAATCCGCCGCTGGTCGAGTTTTATTACAAAAACGACGATTTGGGAGACCCGCTGCTGACCCGCGACAGGCTGCTGCTAATGCAGCTAGCCACCCCGGAACAAGTAGACCAACTAGAAATCGCCGCCCGCGAAATTAACGAAATACTCAAAGAATTTTTCAGCCAGTGCGGCATCACCCTGGTAGACTTCAAACTAGAATTCGGTATCGACCAACATCAAAATCTGATCCTCGCCGACGAAATCAGTCCCGACACCTGCCGCCTCTGGGACAATGCAGAAGCCGACCCCGACGCCCGTGTTATGGACAAAGACCGATTCCGCCGCGACTTAGGATCGGTAGAAACCGCTTACCAGCAAGTTCTCCAACGCGTTCTCGCTCAGAAAGTCTAGAGGCCTTGGTAATGCGCTAGAATTGCACAGTTTGTTACCCTTCTGCTTTCGATGTCAGCAATCAGCGGTCAACAGTCATCAATTAGCGATCAGCGCGAAATTCAACCGACTTAATAACTAATGACTAATGACTAATGACTAATGACTAATGTGGTGTGTGGATTCCAAAAAAGTGAACAAAAATGCGTTTATCTGCTGTATTGGTGGCAGTTTTTACTGCCTCAGCAACATTCGGGTTATCAAATTCTGCTTCCGGCCAAACATCCTACTCTGAATCAGCAGAGGAAGCTTTGACTGCCGCCGGGCCCGCCCCGTCGATCGAATTACCCGATCGCCCCCTTCCAGAATTAACCCCAAACCCTCCTCAAAACCCTAAAGCCGCTAAAACCAGCAAAGGGGAAGCCCTAAAAATAGCGGAGGCCCCTGCCAGAGGAGGGAACGACCGCGAACCCCCAAACCAAGTCACAGACCCGCCATCCCCGGTTTCACCTCCGATCCTTGAACTCAAACCCGAGCTAGCATCCAACCCTTCCCCCGCCTCTAGCAGCCAAAACGCCCTGCCAGAGGCGCAACAGGAAAGCTCGCTCCCCCCATCGGAAGCGGCGGTAACGCCCGCCTGGATCGCAGCAGAGCTAGGGAAACCAGATGAATCCGAGGCGATCGCTCAAAACGCCCAAGTTCCGACAATACCGGCCCCGACGGGACCGCCGACTAACACCGTTCCTCCATTGCCCCCTGGCCGGGCACCGCAGCCGAGACAAGCCCCTGCACCCGCCGGGGCGGCAGAACCGCAAGTGCTAGTAGCAGAAGTTACAGTCACCGGCGCGACGGAAGACTTGGAAACCGAAATTTACCGAGTCATCAGCACCCAACCGGGACGCACAACCAACCGCAGCCAACTGCAACAAGACATCAACGCCATTTTTGCCACGGGCTTTTTTAGAAACGTGCGGGCAGTACCGGAAGACACCCCGTTGGGCGTCCGGGTGACTTTTATTGTGCAGCCAAATCCGGTGCTGCAGGGAGTGACAATCACCGGTCAGCAAGTGCTGCCCCAAAGCGTAATTGACGAAAGCTTCCGCGATCAATACGGCAAAATTCTCAACCTCCGCCGCTTTGAAGAGGGAGTGAAAAAAATTAATGCGTGGTATCAAGAGAACGGCTATGTTTTGGGCCAAATCACTGATGCCCCGCAAGTAGCAGACGACGGCACTGTCACCCTGGTAGTGGCAGAAGGCCAGATCGAATCCGTTGATGTCCGCTTCCTGAACAAGGAGGGAGAGGCAACAGATGCGACGGGTCAGCCGATCGGAGGCAACACCCGTCAGTTTGTCATCACCCGCGAAGTAGAACTCAAGCCCGGAGACATCTTTAACCGCACCAAGGCGGAAAGAGATTTGAGACGGGTGTTTGGTTTGGGAATTTTTGAAGACGTGCGACTTGCCTTGGAACCGGGAACGACTGACCCCCGCAAGGCAAGAGTAATTGTCAACGTCATTGAGAAAAATACCGGTTCTCTGGCGGCTGGTGCAGGTTTGAGTTCCGCGACGGGTTTGTTCGGTACGCTGAGTTACCAGCAGCAAAACTTGAGAGGTAGGAACCAGAAATTGGGGGCTGAAGTACAAATCGGGGAACGCCAAAATCTGTTTGACTTGAGTTTTACAGATCCCTGGATTGCGGGCGATCCTTACCGGACTTCTTATACGATTAATGCGTTTAGAAGACGATCGATCAGCGTGATTTTTGACGGCGGCGAACGGGAAGTCAGATTGCCCAACGACGATCGACCCCGCATCAATCGTACTGGTGCCGGTATCAATTTCACCCGTCCCCTGGATCGGAATCCTTTTGCCGATTCTGAGTGGACAGCTTCAGTAGGCTTGCAGTACCAGCGAGTCTCAATTACCGATCGCAAAGGCCGGCGCGAATCCGAGGACGAACTCGGCAACCTGTTGAGTTTTAGCGATTCGGGTTCGGATGACTTGACAACTTTGCAAGCAGGTGTTGTACGCGATCGGCGCAACGACCCCCTCCGCCCCACTAGCGGTTCCCTGCTCAGATTTGGGATGGAACAATCGATTCCTGTAGGTTCCGGCAGCATCCTGTTAAACCGCCTGCGGGCCAGCTACAGCTTGTACCTACCAGTCAAGTACACTAACTTTACCGCCGGCCCTCAAACCCTGGCATTCAGTTTTAGGGGCGGCACCGTATTCGGAGATTTGCCTCCCTACGAAGCCTTTGCCTTGGGCGGCGCCAACTCGGTGCGCGGATACGACGAAGGCGACATGGGAGCCGGCCGCAGCTTCCTAGAGGCCAGCGTTGAGTACCGTTTCCCGATTATTTCGTTTATCGGCGGAGCGCTATTTTTGGATGCTGGCACTGACTTGGGCACGGGCAAAGATGTCCCAGGCGACCCGGCAGGTATCCGCGAAAAGCCCGGTAGCGGTTACGGTTACGGCATCGGCGTGCGGGTTCAATCTCCTTTAGGGCCGATCCGGATCGATTACGGTATCAACGACACTGGCGACAATCAAATTCACTTTGGAATTGGTGAGCGATTCTAAGTTGACAGTTGGCAGTTGGCAGTTGGCAGTTGGCAGTTGACTGTTGACAGTTGGCAGTTGACTGTTGACAGTTGACTACTAACTACTGACTACTAACTAATGACTACTGACTACTAACTAATGACTATTGAACGTACCTTAAAATCTGAATTTGAACTGTCGGGAATCGGTTTGCACAGCGGCGAACAAACTCGCGTCCGAGTTTTGCCTGCAGAGGTTGGGGAAGGTCGCTATTTTGTCAGAATTGACTTGCCTGGTGCTCCGAGAATTCCTGCAAAAATTGAGGCGGTTTGCCAGACTGCACTTTCAACGGAACTGGCAGGTATCGATGCTCAAATTCGCACTGTAGAGCATCTATTAGCCGCTTTGGCGGGGATGGGAGCGGATAATGCTCGAATTGAGGTTGATGGGCCGGAAGTGCCGCTGCTGGACGGTTCGGCTCTGGTTTGGGTAGAGGCGATCGCCCATACCGGCTTAGTTCCTCAAGAATCTAAGCAATACCCCACTTCCTCCTTTGTCGTTAGTGAGCCAATTTGGGTGCGTCACGGGGATGCTTTTGCAGCAGCTTTACCCTCAGCCGAAACTCGATTTAGTTACGGAATTGATTTTGAGGAACAGGCGATCGGCAATCAATGGTACAGTTGGTCGCCAGAGGCAGAAAGTTTTGCGACGGCGATCGCCCCAGCCCGCACTTTTGGACTTGCTCGCCAAGTTGACCAATTGCGACAAGCTGGTTTGATCAAAGGTGGTACCCTAGAAAACGCCCTAGTTTGCGATCGATCCGGCTGGCTCAACCCGCCTTTGAGATTTGCCAACGAACCAGTGCGCCATAAAATCCTAGACTTAGTAGGCGACCTCAGTCTGCTCGGAACTTGGCCAAAAGCTCACTACTTGGCTTACAAAGCCAGTCACAACCTGCACGTCCAACTCGCCCAAGCCCTGAACTCCCAAGCTCTAGCTACGCTAGATAAAAGTTAGGAAAAAACAGGCGATCTTCTGTTAAGATTACATCTTCCTTCTGCCTTCTGCCTTCTGCCATACCACACTCAAAATTCTTCAAGAAATGTCTACGCTGACTGAAGTTAACACCCTCAATACTGCTAATTCTGAATCCGTCCCCACCAAAAACGGTGAAGATTCTCCAGCGGTTAAATCTACTTTTACTCTCGAAGAAGTTCAGAAATTATTGCCTCATCGCTATCCTTTTGCACTGGTTGACAAGATTGTTGATTACGTGCCGTCCGAGAAGGCTGTAGGAATTAAAAATGTGACTTTTAACGAACCGCATTTTCAAGGGCATTTCCCCGGACGGCCGATTATGCCTGGAGTATTAATTGTCGAAGCGATGGCTCAAGTTGGCGGTATTGTTCTGGCTCAGTTGCCCGATATCAAGCAAGGATTGTGGATGTTTACCGGAATTGATCGAGTCAAGTTCCGTCGTCAGGTTGTACCGGGCGATCAGTTGCTGATGACTGTAGAATTGCTGTGGGTAAAACGCCGCCGCTTCGCAAAAATGCAGGCTCTGGCTGAAGTAGACGGACAAAAAGTTTGTGAAGGAGAATTGACGTTTTCGATGGTAGATTAAGTTGGTGATTGGTGATTGGTGATTGGTGATTGGTGATTGGTTATGTGTTATTTGGGGATTTCTCTATATTCCTGATAACCACTGACAATTGACAATTGACAATTGACTACTGATACTAAATCCTGGTTTGTTACTCCTTGATGATTCGGCGATTGCAATCGCTACTACACAAACGAAGTCCGCCGCGGACTAAGAAATAAACGGGGTATTTAAGCTTGATTTTGTATGAAAACTGAAAACTGAAAACTGAAAACTGACTAATAAAAAATGCTTACTTTGATTCACCCAACTGCTGTGATTCATCCCCGCGCTGAACTTCACCCGACTGTAGAAGTGGGAGCTTATGCTGTAATTGGGGAAAGAGTGAAAATAGGGCCGGAGACTAAGATTGGCGCTCATGCAATTATCGACGGGCTAACAGAAATAGGCGCTCGCAATCAAATTTTCCCCGGTGCGGCGATTGGTTTGGAACCTCAAGATTTGAAATATGAGGGTTCTCTAACTAGGGTGAAAATTGGCGACAACAATCTCATTCGGGAATACGTGACAATTAACCGCGCTACTGGAGCGGGGGAAAGCACGACTATTGGCAATCATAATCTATTGATGGCTTATGTTCATGTGGGACACAATTGCGCGATCGCCGATCGAGTAATTATCGCTAATGCTGTAGCCTTAGCCGGACACGTTAAAATCGAGTCTCAAGCCCGCTTGAGCGGTGTTTTGGGGGTTCATCAGTTTGTCCAAATCGGCCGTTTGTCTATGGTGGGCGGCTTGAGCAGGATCGATCGAGATGTGCCTCCTTATATGCTAGTCGAGGGAAATCCTTCGAGAGTGCGAGCAATCAACAAAATAGGCCTCGAACGCGCCGGTTTTACCCAAGAAGATTTGCTACTTTTGAAGAAAACTTTTCGTATTCTATACCATTCTGGCTACACTCTCGATCGAGCTTTGGAACAGTTGGATTTGTTGCCAGAAAACGCCCACTTGCAGCACCTGCGGAGATTTATGCAGCAGTCTATAACCAAAGGGCGACGCGGTTTGATTCCTGGCAAAAAGTGAATGAGGTAGAATAAACCTATGAACTAAGCGACTGTTGCCCTATGAATGTATATACTTCTGTCAAATCTACATCCCCTGAAACAGAACCAGATGGCTGCATCAGGTTCTCAGATGTTAGTTGGGAGCAATTTGAAGCGATAGAAGCAGCTTTTAAAGATGTCAGAGGTGTGAAATTTTTCTATCTCGATAAAATACTGCAAATTATGACTGTCTCGCCCGAACACGAAATAATCAAGAAAACTCTCTGTATGCTGCTAGAGGCATATATGAGAGCAAATGGGATTAGATTTTACGGCAAGGGCGGCCCGACTCTGGGTAACAGAGAATTAGGCGGTAGAAAAGAGCCGGATGATTCCTATGATATAGGAACCCAAAAAATAGTCCCAGATATTGCTATTGAAGTGGTAATTACCAGTGGCGGGATAAATACTCTAGAATTCTACAAAAGATTGGGAGTTCGGGAAGTCTGGTTTTGGCAAAATAGTCAGTTATCTCTCTATTACTTAACAGGTGAAAATTATGAGCAGATTTCCCGGAGTACATTCCTTCCCGCTCTGGACTTAGAATTACTGCTACGCTGTGCTAATATGCCCGATCAATATGATGCTGTTACCGAGTTATTAGCCAACATCTCACCTGTATAAAGTCAGAATATGAAAATTTTTATCAGCACTGGTGAGGTTTCGGGCGATTTGCAAGGCTCTTTGTTAGTTGCAGCCTTAAAACGTCACGCTGTCGCGGCTGGTTTGGAGTTAGAAATAACAGGATTGGGCGGCCCTCGTATGGCGGAAGCTGGGGCTACTATTTTAGGCGATACTTTGGGCATTGGTTCTATGGGCCTTATAGAATCAGTGCCGTATATTTGGCCAACGATCCAAGTTCAGCAAAAAGCTAAACAATATCTCAAAAACTTCCGCCCCGATGCTGTTGTATTGATTGATTATTTGACTCCAAATCTCGGTATTGGCAGCTATATCCGCCGCTGTTTGCCTGATTTGCCCGTGGTTTGGTACATCGCACCTCAAGAATGGGTTTGGTCGATTTCTCCTCGCAATACTGATCTGATTGTCAATATTTGCGACCAACTTTTGGCAATTTTCCCAGAGGAAGCTTGTTATTATCGAGAAAAAGGAGCCGAAGTGAGTTGGGTTGGTCATCCTTTGGTGGATAGAATGCAATCTGCGCCCAGCCGGGAAGTTGCCCGCAAAACTTTGGGAATTGGACCGGAACAGGTGTCGATCGCCCTAATTCCCGCTTCTAGACACCAAGAACTCAAGTACCTGATGCCGGTTATATTTGAGGCAGCTCAAATTATTCAAGCTAAATTGCCGGAAGTTCATTTTTGGATTCCGCTTGCTAATAACGCTTTTCGCCACAAAATTGAACAGGCGATCGAGAATTACGGTTTGCGGGCTACTCTGTTAGAAAATCAAACTCTGGAAATCTTGGCTGCTGCCGATCTGGCGATTACTAAATCTGGTACTGTTAATCTGGAGCTGGCTTTGCTGGATGTTCCGCAAGTTGTCCTCTATCGCGTCAGTCCAATTACGGCTTGGATTTTTCGCCACGTGCTGAAATTTTCGATTCCTTTTATGTCTCCGCCCAATTTGGTGCAAATGAAGCCGATCGTCCCGGAGTTGCTGCAAGACGAGGCGACTGCGGAAAATATAGTGCATCACGCATTGGAATTGCTGCAAAATGCCGATCGGCGCCAGCAAACTTTGGCGGGTTATCGGGAAATGCGGGAAAGTCTCGGAGATGTGGGCGTGTGCGATCGGGCGGCTGCGGAAATAATGAAAAATGTCAAATTAAATACAGCTTCTTAAAGCATTTTTTGTATTTAAAAGTTATGTATAAACCCGGTTCCTTTGTGGCTGGCTCGTGGACAAATTCACGATTTATTACCAGAAACGCTGTTGATTTCCTTAATTTCTATTAAAGCAACTTTTTTATTGAAATGTTATGCCAAGCAATCGGAAAAAGCGACCGATCGCTGTTGATTTATTTGCAGGTGCGGGCGGCATGACTCTGGGCTTTGAACAAGCAGGTTTTGACGTACTTGCCTCAGTCGAAATTGACCCTATTCACTGCGCCACACACGAGTTTAATTTCCCGCTGTGTTCTATTCTGTGTAAAGATGTCACACAGCTTACGGGCTCGGAAATTCGGAAAAAATCGGCGATCGGGGGGCGCGAGATAGACGTAGTAATCAGCGGTTCGCCCTGTCAAGGATTCTCGATGATGGGCAAGCGCGATGTGGACGATCCACGAAATTCTCTAATTTTTCACTTTCAGCGCTTAGTTTTGGAGCTAAAACCCAAGTTTTTTGTAATGGAAAATGTACCGGGAATTGCATCAGGAGAACACAAAGAACTCCTGAATGTTTTAATTAGCTCTTTTCTGAAACGTGGCTATAAAGTAGAAGAAAATTATCAAGTTCTCAACGCTGTTAACTATGGAGTGCCGCAAGCTCGCAAACGATTGTTTTTGATTGGGTGCAAAGCAGGTTATGAGCTACCCAAATACCCTCAGCAAACTACTATATTGCCCAAAATTAAAATTCCTAAACGCTATAAAAAAATTAATTTACCTGCTGTTCCGACTGTTTGGGATGCGATTGGAGATTTGCCGGAAGTGGAAAACTACAGCGAGTTGCTGCACCGAGATTGGGTAATGGCAGAGTACGGAAAGTGCAGCACTTATGCGAGTATAATGCGCGGAATTGATGGTTTGGATGATGATTATTCCTACGATCGCGAGTACGATCGACAAATCCTCTCTTGTAGTTTGCGAACTAAACATTCTCAGGAATGTATAGAAAGGTTTCAGGCGGCAAAACGCGGCGAAAAAGAGCCGATCAGCCGTTTTTACAAGCTTCACCCCGACGGAGTTTGCAACACTCTCAGGGCCGGAACCGACAGGGCTAGGGGGGCTTATACTTCGCCGAGACCGATTCACCCGATCGCCCCTCGGTGCATTACAGTCAGAGAAGCTGCGCGACTGCATTCCTATCCTGACTGGTTTAGATTTCATGTCACAAAATGGCACGGTTTTCGCCAAGTCGGAAATTCTGTACCGCCGCTATTGGCGAAAGCTGTCGCAGCGCAAATTATTAGCGCTTTGGGCGTGGAAGCCATTAAGCCGAGTCTCAAGCTGACATGGGGAGATGATTCCTTGCTTAAACTCAATTGGTCAGAAGCAGAAGAATATTATCTAAAAAGTTAAGAATTAGATTGACAGCGTATATGCAGGGCTACCCCCAATTAAGCGCGGGTTTAGCGTCCCTTGTATCCGTGGACACAGTTCGATGACCAGCACAAGATGTCCCCAGTAGTTAAACAAACCGGGAATGTATTCCGGCGCGCTGTGCAGTTTGTTCAAGGTAAAAGTGGGAACTATTTCGACTACTGGTCTGCAATCCAAGGCGTAGCATCCTAGACATAAAATAGCAAAATTAACATCTGCATATCATGGGAGATTTGAGATTGTGAAAGTCTACCGGAAAACATTTTGATAAATTTCGCTGAGTTTTGCAACAATTACGAGTCTTTTGGACTTCTAGAGCTATTGTGTAAAAAGTGTATTTTCAGGAGACTCAAATACTATGGGTTGGTTTAAAAGACTGTTCGGACTCGAAAAGCCTGCACCCCAGGCTGAACCGATGGCACAAGTAGTACAGCAAGCAGCACAAGCGCAATCCATCGCTCCTGCTAAAGTCGGCCCAGACGGAAATTTTGACGAAAGTGGCCTCGCGAAGCGGGTTGCTTTAGCTTTTGACAGCGATGCAGAAGTTGCTGATATCGAGACTGTTTGGGTTGCTCAGCTCAGCAGCACGGTTGTTCTCAAAGGTCAAGTTCCCAGTCAGGAAATTCTCGACAAGTTGGTGGCGATCGCCTCTGCTGAAGAAGGTGCCACAAACGTGCAAACCGATCAGGTGACAGTCGGCTAGTTATTCGGAACCGAAGTAGTTTCGCTCCGGGGCTGCTCGAAGCAGTCAAAAACTGGATTAATACCATTTTTCTAAAGATGTGCTATGGATGAAGTCTTAGCCCCCCCTTAATAAGGGGGGGTTGGGGGGGTAATATCTAGCGCTACTTTATGAAACTGGATTAAACCCGCTGCGGCGGGTTTTTTCTTGCCGTCTCCCCCTCAAAATATTAATTTTTGTAAAAAAAAGCGATTTATCTAAAAAAACAGTATAATTGAATACAGAAACTAAAAATGTTTTAGCGAAGAAAACCAACGCTGACCTGATTGCCCTTTTTATCTCGATAAATATAAGGATCAAAAAATATGAAACTCACTTATCGCGGTTCAAACTACGAGTACGACATTCCGACAGTCGATATGATCGAAGGGGAAGTCGCGGGCAAATACCGGGGTCAAAACTGGAACTATCGGTATCCGAGACACATTCCCAACCCCAGAAAATACGGCGGCCCAAACCATACCAAAAAGCGAGATGCTCAAGCTGGCGATCGTGATGTCGCAGCAGCTAGCGCCTCAGCGAGGGTGGATTATTACCCAACAGTTGTGGAAGTGGCGCAAGTGCACCAAGCGAATCTTTGCAATATTCTCGATCGTAGAAAGCAAGCAGCCAAAGCCAAGGGCGATGAAACACTGCTGCGCTTGCTAGAAATTGAGTCAAGACAAATGGTGTGTTAGAGAAAAAGCTTCAGAAAACAAAGCGTTTGTAAAGAGGGGGGAAATCAGCAGCGGCTTGATTTCCCCCCTCTTCCCATAAAGCACTTTCCAGGTAAGTGATATCAAATCCGGTAGCATCGGAATTATTCCTCTCTGTATTCTCTCCCTCTGCGTTCTCTGCGCCCTCTGCGGTTAAATCATTCCGATACAACCGGAAACGATATGAAGTACAAATAAACCAGTTTCTGTCACCCCTTGACACAAACCACCTGCTTCAAAGTCGCCACAACTTCCACCAAATCCGACTGCTGACTCATCACCTCATCAATCGGCTTATAAGCCCCCGGAATTTCATCTAAAAATTGCTCATCTTTCCGGCACTCAACCCCCTCAGTCTGCCGCACCAAATCATCGAGAGTGAATACATTTTTAGCTTGAGTGCGAGACATCAACCGCCCCGCACCGTGACTGCAACTACAGTAACTTTCAGCATTTCCCTTCCCTTTAACAATAAAAGATTTCGCCCCCATCGAACCCGGAATAATCCCGTAATCCTCTACATCCGCGCGTACGGCACCCTTGCGAGTAACATACACATCTTCGCCAAAATGCACTTCTTTTTCCGCATAATTGTGGTGGCAATTCACCTCTAATAACGGCTTAACAGATTTGCCACCCGCGACGTGCTTTTCCACAATTCGCTTAAACCGATTCATCATTACATCGCGATTAAAACGAGCATAATCTTGCGCCCACTGCAAATCGTGCCAGTAAGCCGCAAACTCGCGCGTACCCGCCACAAAGTAAGCCAAATCTTTGTCAGCCAGATTAATTTCTGCCAGTTTAGCTAAATCTTTAGCAGTCTCGATGTGCTGCTGTGCGAGCAAATTTCCAATCCCGCGAGAACCGGAGTGCAGCATTAGCCACACAAAGTTTTCAGTATCAACGCAAACCTCAATAAAATGATTACCGCCGCCGAGGGAACCCATTTGTTTTAAGGCTTTATTGTTTTGGTGCTGCACACCTTGATGAAGTTCCTTAAACTCGCCCCATCCTTGCCAGTTGGTGACAGTTGTTTCTACTTCTTTGTTTTCCGAAAATCCGACTGGAATTGCTGCTTCGATATCGAGGCGAATTTGTTTGAGTTTGCCTTCTAGTTTGTTGGCTTTGAATGGCATTTTTATCGCAGACATACCGCAACCCACATCGACGCCCACAGCCGCCGGAATAATCGCTTCTTTTGTGGCAATTACTGAACCGACTAAAGCACCTTTTCCTAAATGTACGTCGGGCATTAGTGCGACGTGTTTGAATACAAAGGGCAAAGATGCTACGTTTGCGGTCATCTTGGTTTCTTTTTCGCCCAGGGCGTGATTTGCCCAAGATAATACTGGTTTTGGGGCTGATATGTCTAATTTTTCGTAGGGCATTTTTGTTTAAGTTTGTTTTGCCTGGTTGGATTGTGTAGTATCATTGTAGCATAAAGACTTCAGATGTCAAACACACTAATTCTCGTAGGGTGCGTCAGTCGGGAATTTCTTTTGGGAGTCATAGAATTTTTACTGACGCACCTTACCCACTAATTGTTGCCGCGTCAACTTCACATCAAATGCAGTAGCGGTATTGTTGGTAAATCCGACATTCCGACAGGGAATGAATTCCCTGTCTCATAGCAAAAGTCCTCTCAAAGAGGACTGAAATCGATCGCACTTTCCGTCAAACTCTACAGTCGGTTTTAACCGACATCTTGCAGCAATATCAATAAGAGGATTTTTCGTGGGGTCGGGCGGGTTTATAGAACCTATTTGCAAGCTTTAAGGCTGTTGGCGAACCCGCCCCTACGTCTAATTGAGAATGGTGCAATATCTCAGTTTTAAGCGACAGTCCGACAGGGAATTCATTCCCTGTCTCATAGCTAAAGTCCTCGCTCAAGAGGACTAAAATCCCTCGCACTTCCCGTCAAAATCTACAGTCGGTTTTAACCGACTTTCGCTATGAGGCAGGGGTTTCAACCCTGTCGGATTGTGGGAAAGCGAGTGAAAAGCTAACACGGCACAAGAAGCGTTTTGTATTGAAAATCCTTAAGAGATTCCCAAAGATTGAATGAATAATTTACTGTAAGGCGCGGATTTTTGTACCTTCGCCAGGGAACCAAACAGCTCTTTTCCCCCAAAGATAACTAATGTCTTCTGTGTAGAGTCAGCTTCTTGACTCGGCAGTTGTGAGTGAACGGAAAGAATACTATCTGAATCAAATCGATAAAAGCGGTCCAAGTCGCTGCAAAGTCCTTCTTCAACATCCTTGAGATTAGGATAAAGTTCTTGAGAAGGACGCGGTTCATGACCGCTTAAAATCAGTTCATCTAACATTTCCATTTTTTCAATATCGATTAGATACATTCTCCCATTACCAGTGTTAATTAGAAGGCGATCGTCTGATAGGTAGGTAGAGTAGCTAAACCTGTCATCCGAATCAGGACAAGGGCATTCGCATATTCCAAGTAGATTGCACTCAGGAAAACTGAATCTGCTGATTTGTCGATCGCAATCGTGTACAACCACAAATTCGCCACCAGCAGGATGAAATTCTGGAGGCCCTGTGTCATCGGGACATGGAACCTCCACGGCGTGAATTTCCGTACCATCGTCATAAAGCCAGTAGATTTGCTGTCCGTCCTGACCTGCGGCAGCCCAAAGAGCTAAAATTTGATTTTCGGGGTGCGGGTGAAACGAGAAGGAACTCCAGCAAAAAGGGTCTTCGAGCAAAAGTTGTCGTTGAATTTGCCACGAATTGGTATCGCGAATTTGAATCTCGACTTCCCCGCCTTCAATTAATTTCATGCACCAAAAACGCACGCCGTCTGCATCAAACCAGCAGTCCTGAAATCCATTTTTGTTATACGAAAACTTAACAGGAGGGTTAGGTAGCTGTTCTTCAAAAACTAGCTGGTTTTCTGCTGTCATAATTGCTAAATGATTGCCATTTGCCATAATTGCTGCCAGCAAATCGCCTTTGGGACTAATGGCTGAATGGCTAATTTCGTCGGGAAGCTGGTATTCGTATTTTGGCGACAAGTTGCGATCGACTAAAGTGACTTTTTTGCGATCGCCACTGACAATGGTCGCCCACTCGGAATTAATGGGTTGATTTATGTGTGAGAACGACCAGTCAATTTGTATTTCATTTTTTGGTAAAATTAGCATAAAGATATTTCAGCGTAAATAAGCTCTATTTTAACTGAAATTTTGCAGCATTTATCGTAGGGTGCGTCAGTCTGGAATTTCTTTGGGGAGTCAGAGACTGTTTACTGACGCACCTTACCGACTAATTATCGGCGCGTCAACTTAACATCAAATGCAGTAGCGGTATTGTTGGTAAATCCGACACTCCGACAGGGAATGAATTCCCTGTCTCATAGCTCAAGTCCTCTGAAAGAGGACTAAAATCCCTCGCACTTCCCGTCAAAATCTACAGTCGGTTTTAACCGACTTTCGCTATGAGGCAGGGGTTTCAACCCCTGTCGGATTGTGGGAAAGCGAGTGAAAAGCTAACACGGCACAAGAAGCGTTTTGTATTGAAAATCATTAAGAAATGCCTAAAGATTGAATGAATAATTTACTGTATGGTGCGGATTGTTGTACCTCCGCCAGCGAACCAAACAGCTCTTTTCCGCCGAAGATAACTAATGTCTTCTGTTTAGACTCAGGCTTTTGACTCGGCAGTTGTGAGTGAACCGAAAGAATCCTATCTGAATCAAATCTATAAAAGCAGTCCAAGTCGCTGCAAAGCCCTTCTTCCTCATTAAGATTAGGATAAAGTTCTTGAGAAGGACGCGGTTCATGACCGCTTAAAATCAGTTCATCTAACATTTCCATTTTGTCAATATCGATTAAATACATTCTCCCTTCAACGGTGTCAATTAGAAGGCGATCGTCTGATAGGTAGCACATAGAGTACCTAAACCAGTCATCCGAATCAGGACAAGGGCATTCGCATATTCCAAGTAGATTGCAGTCAGGAAAACTGAATCGGCTGATTTGTCGATCGTAATTATTTATAACCACAAATTCGCCACCAGCAGGATGAAATTCTGGAGGCGCTGTGTCATAGAGACAGGGAACCTCCACGGCATGAATTCTCGTACCATCATCATAAAGCCAGTAGATTTGCTGTCCGTGCTGACCGGCAGCAGCATAAAGAGCTAAAATGTGATTTTCTGGGTGTGGGTGAAACGAGAAAGAACTGCCGGCGCCAAGAGGGTCTTTGAGCAAAAGTTGTCGCTGGATTTGCCACGAACTGGTATCGCGAATTTGAATCTCGACTTGCTTCATTTCAATTAATTTCATGCACCAAAAACGCACGCCGTCTGCATCAAACCAGCAGTCCTGAAATCCATTCTTGTTATGCAAATGTGAAAACTTAACAGGAGGGTTAGGTAGCTGTTCTTCAAAAACTAGCTGGTTTTCTGCTGCCACAATTGCTAAATGATTGCCATTTGCCATAATTGCTGCCAGCAAATCGCCTTTGGGGCTGATGGCTAAACAGCTAATTTCGTCGGGAAGGTGGTATTCGTATTTTGGCGACAAGTTACGATCGACTAAAGTGACTTTTTTGTGATCGCAACTTGTCGCAATAGTCCAATCGGAATCAGTGCGTTGATTTATGGCTAAGATACCCCAGTCAATTTGTTTTTCATGTTTTGGTAAAATCAGCATAAAGATATTTCAGCGTAAATAAGCTCTATTTTAACTGAAATCTTGCAGCATTTATCGTAGGGTGCGTCAGTCGGGAATTTCTTTGGGGAGTCAGAGACTGTTTACTGACGCACCTTACCGACTAATTATCGGCGCGTCAACTTAACATCAAATGCCGTACCAGTATTGTTGGTAAGTCCGACAGTCCGACAGGGAATGAATTCCCTGTCTCATAGCGAAAGTCCTCTGAAAGAGGACTGAAATAGATCGTATTTTTCCTCAAAATCTACAGTCGGTTTTAACCGACAGTCCGACAGGGAATGAATTCCCTGTCTCATAGCAAAAGTCCTCTGAAAGAGGACTAAAATCGATCGCACTTCCCGTCAAAATCTACAGTCGGTTTTAACCGACTTTCGCTATGAGGCAGGGAATTCATTCCCTGTCGGATTGTGGGAAAAGCGCGTATTTGCTGGCACTAAATTATTACAAATTCGGAGTCTTTCTCCCCACCTTCTGCACAGGAATAGCAACCGCCTGCGGTTTCTTATTCCCTGCAAACATACCAAATAAATCGTGCAGCAAAATGTAAAAACACGGAATAATAAACAGCGTCAGCAGCGTCGCCAGCGACAAACCGGAAAACACCACCACACCCAGCGGTTGCAAGAATTCCGAACCGTCGCCAATGCCCAAAGCTAGGGGGAATAAACCCAAAACTGTAGTAATAGTTGTCATCAAAATCGGACGCAAGCGCTGAGGTGCGGCCCTGAGAATTGCTGTGGCGCGATCGACCTTTTCATCTTCCCCAATTTGGTTCGCCAACTCCACCATAATAATCGCATTATTTACCACAATTCCCACCAGCAAAATCGCCCCCACAATCACCGTTGCGCCGATCGGAGTTTTAGTCGCATACAACCCGAAAATCCCCCCAGCCAAAGCCAGGGGCACCGTTAACATAATCACCAGCGGATCGACAAGCGAATTGTACTGCACCGCCATTACCACAAATACCAAAAACGCCGCCAAAGAACCCAAAACAATCAGCGAACTTTGCAATTCCCGGTTGGTTTCCGCCGCCGAACTCGGTATGACTCGCACTCCTTGCGGCAATTTTATTTCTGACAAAACTGCATCCACTTGTTTCAAAGCATCGCCCAAACTCGCGCCCTTATTAATATTCCCCGCAATCAAGAAAACTTGGCGCTGGTTAAGCCTTTGAATTTCCCCCGGCGCTTTTCCCAGTTCAATATTCGCCACATCGCTCAAGCGGATAATGCTGTTATCCCTAGCAGTTAAAGGAATAAATTTTAGTTCCGAAACCGATTGGACAGAATCGCGATCGAACTGTACCCGCACATCAACCAAACGGTTTCCCCGCTGCAATTGCGTGGGAACAGAACCTTGAATTGCTGTCTGAATCGCCTCTCCAATTTGCCTCGCATTCAACCCGTAGACTTCCGCTTGTTCCCAGTTGGGGCGAATCTGCACTTCCGTTTGCTGCGGGTCTCCATCCGGGCGAAAACGAGCTAATTTTACCTTTTGATCCAAAGTTGCCAATATCTCGCGGCCAGTTTGCTGCAATATTTGTTCATTTTCGCCCTGAAGCAGGACATCTACTTCAGCGCCCCGCACTGGCGAATTAGTTAAAACCAAACCCCGCACATTTTCTGGAATCAGGCGCAAACGAGTGTTTTTTGGCAAATCAATTTTATTCAATTCTTGCGTAACTCGCTGCACAAAATCCAATGTATTGGTGCCCGGTTTCAGCGTAATGTTGCAGCCGCCGCGCAGCAAATTCTCAACCGTATTGTTGCCGAATAACAGCCCGCCCACCGTCGTCAAAGTGTATTGAGTTTCTGGTTGGCTGAGGATAATTTTATCAGCTTCTGCCATGATTTTTTGGTTGGTTGCCAAATTTGTGCCTGCAGGAAACAAAGCAAACAATCTCGCTTGACCGGTATTAATTCTGGGCAATATTTCCTGGGGAATTTGACCAGCCATCAGCCAACTGCCGCCACCCAATCCAATAATCGCTACTGCAATGATAATCAACCGCCACCGCACTACTCCCGATAAAAATTTCCCGTAGCCGGCGGTAGCATTGGTAAAAGCTCGATCGAATGCGCGCAGCGGCCAAAAGTTGCTCAAACCGCTGGATACCCGCAGCGCTAGCAGTCGAGAAGCCATCATCGGTACAACTGTCAATCCGACAATCAGAGAGGCGGCGACAGAAAAGGTGATGGTGAGAATTAATTCGTTGAAAAGTAAGGAAACTAAGCCGCCGATGAGCAAAAATGGCAGTACGGCAACTAAGTTAGTGATGGTGGAAGCAAATAAAGCTGATTCTAATTCTTGGCTGCTTTTTTCTGCTTGCTGAATCAACTGCTTGTTACTTAAACGCTGCTTGCCGTTGGCACTGTTTGCATTGCTGGTTCCTTCGACAATATTCTCCAGCATGACGATCGAGTTATCGACCACAATTCCCACACCCAGCGCCAAACCACCCAAACTGAAAACGTTCAGAGATAGGCCAAAAACTCCCATCAGGATAATCGCCATTAAAGTTGCGAGGGGAATTGCCAGGACAATAATCAAAGTTTGGCGAAGTGAAGCGAGGAAAAGCAATACAGATGCCCCCGCTAAAACAGCCCCGGTTAAACCAGAAAATACGACGTTACTAATAGAATCGCGGATAAATTTAGACTCATCAAAAGTAGTAACGATAGTCGTACCTTCGGGAATTGCCCCGGATGTTTTTAATTCTTCTAGCCGCTTTTTGATGCCATCTACAACTGAAATTGTATTCGCGTCTGGCTGCTTTTGAATGCTAATTTTTACGGCTGATTTCTGATTGAGAAATACTTTAACTCGCTCTTCTTCTGTACCGTCAATTACCTGAGCAAAATCGCGCAGAAAAACTCGTTTTGGCGGATTGGAACCCGATGCTTGAAAAGAAATTGCCTGAATTTCTTTCGCGTTCTGAAATCGCCCGACGGTGCGGGTTAAAGGTTCTGCTGCTTCTTGCCGCAGCCGCCCGCCGGAAGTGTCCAGGTTCCGGGATTCGAGCGCTGATAAAACGTCAGAAATACTGACACCTAAAGATTGCAAGCGATTTAAGTCAATATTTACTTGAATTTCTTCTTGCACGCCGCCGGCCACGTCAATTGCTGCGATTCCAGGAATTACGTTTAGTTCTCTGGATAATTCTTCGTCAGCAAATACGCGCAAATCTACTCCTTGCAGGGAGTCGGAAGTGAGGGCAAATTCGTAAATCGGCTGCTGGGAAGGGTCCACTTTGAATAGAGTGGGCGATTCAACTGTATCGGGAAGTCGGTTGCGGATGCGGTTGACAGCGGCGGTGGCGTCGTTGAGGGCCTGGTCGATGTTTCCCCCCGGTCTGAAGAATAAATCGACGCTGACTTGTCCTTCGCGAGTGCGGGAGAAAACTTGCATGACGCCTTCAGTGGCGGACAGCCCTTGTTCGAGGGGGCGAGTAACTTCGTCTATTGCTACTTCTGGGGATACGCCTGGGGCGTTCAAGCGCACGCCGATGCGGGGATAGGTGATGGAGGGTAGCAAGTCAACGGGCAGTTGGGTGATGTAGAAAAGGCCCACGATTATGATAGCAAGTGTCAGCATGAGGGTGCCGATGTGGCGACGAATCGCGGTCGCGCTAATACTGAATCCGGTTTTGTCAGGAGTCATTCGATTTTAGATTTTAGATTTTAGATTTTAGATTGAAGAGTCGGCCCCGTCATTCAGACTAATTCTAGTAGGGTGCGTCAGTCTTGAATTTTTCTAGGCGGTGAGAGAATATCTACTGACGCACCTTACGAGGAGTATAATAAATCTTAATAAATATTCCCAAAAGTTTTTGTGAATATTTCTTTAGAGGTAGTCGATCGCCCACAACGCAGATTGGCAGAAATTGCAAGGGGCTTTTGAATCTCTCTAAGTTATCGCCATCAGGAACAGGCAAGATGCCTGTTCCACAACAAATAAACTTTCTTGTGGAACAGGAATCTTGCCTGTTCCTAAAGTCTTCTTCCCTTTTCCCTCTTCTTTATTCCTTCTTCCTTCTTCCCTCTTGCTGACATCCGTTACATCCGTTACAGAATCCGTTGCCGAACTTCCTTCATTTACTGTACTTGAGAGCCGTGGGCGCGGGGGTCGGAGCTACTTGTTTTCACAGGCCCTGTGGGGGGAGTAAAATTAGAAACTTGACCGCCTGCTTGGGCGTGTGGCAGAGGTTTTCCTGCAATTAAAGCTTCTAAGTTAGCTTCCATAATACTGCGCGGCATTTCGCCCATCGTTTCAGCAACGGCGCTGCCTTTATCGTTCAAATAGACAAAGTGCGGAATGCCATCTACTCGATATTTTGTGATTTCGGGCAGCCATTTGTCATTATCTACATTCAGCATCACAAAATTCATCGGTTCGGCGTATTTCTGTTTGATTTCGCTCAGATCCTTAGCCATTGCCTGACAGCTACCGCACCAATTAGCATAAAATTCCATCAGTGTCGGTTTGCCATTTACCAAAGCTGTTTCTAATGGCGTTGAAGCTTTTGCCATGTCGGTGAGACTGCTTGACGGCGTTTGGGTTTGCAGCCCGAAGAAGATGGATATTGAAAGGGCGATCGCTGTTAACACGATCAATAAGTTTCTGAGGCGCGTGGCGACTTTTGTTTCGGGATTTTTGGCGACGGGGGCGACCGTTGACTTGGGCGAATTCTGGGTCATAAAATAAATTGCGCTTTGATTTCTATGTTTTTATTTTAAATAATAGATTCAGATTATACCACATTTTGAGATAATCAGACCCATTTCATAAAAATTTGTGCTAAAGGCAGTAATTAGATTAAGTGCGCTAAAACAGAAGATAACAAAGATTGTTTGTAAATTACCGAGGACTTGCAGGGTGAAAAAACGGGTAACACTGACGTTTCCCCAACGATCGATCCAAATGCCTGTCACCTATCGACTGGCAAAGGATTTTAATGTTGCAGCCAACATTATCCGCGCTCAGGTGGCTCCGAATCAGGTGGGCAAACTGGTGCTAGAGTTATCAGGGGACATCGACCAACTAGAAGCCGCGATCGACTGGATGCGATCGCAAAATATCGGCGTTTCCCTAGCCAGTCGGGAAATACTTATAGACGAAGATATCTGCGTTGACTGCGGTTTATGTACGGGGGTTTGCCCGACAGAAGCCTTGACCCTTGACCCAGAAAGCTTTAAACTAAGTTTTGCTCGATCGCGCTGTATCGTTTGCGAGCAGTGCATCCCTACTTGTCCGGTGCAAGCTATTTCTACTAACCTCTAAGCCCTGTACAAACTCATCGGGAGCATCATCTTTTTTTTTGCCTGGTTCTCCTAATTGTGCCATTGGATGAAAAAAAACTCTTGGGTTTCCCTAACTCTACTTTTTGTTACTTATTTCACTTTTGGCTGGAAATTATCTGAGTTTGATGTTCCCCCGCACCTGACTTGGTTTCTAGCCATAGCTTCAATTCTAGTGTTGACTGCCGCCTTCTCGTTCCCGTTGAAAGACATAAAAGCATTAATTTTGCGGTGGTTTTCGAGTGATATGGGTGCTTTTATTTCTATAATTTTAGGAGCTTTTGTAGCAGTAGTAATTATTGCTTGGATGCACCTTTTTGCTACTTGTTTACTCTTGATTTCAGCCGGAGCTTTGGCAAGACTCGATATTCAAATATCTGGTTGGAAAAATTGGCGGGCTTTTGCGGTATTAGCTACCATTTCTTTAACAGGTGTGGGGTTGGGCGGAGCGATCGAGTTTTGGGCAAAAACAGGCAGGCTCGTATTCTCTTAATTCGGAACGGGAAATTCATCCAACCAAATTCTATAACTCGCAATGGATATTTAGCCGAAAACTATCAGATCGCCCATCAATAAATACAGCTTATTTTTTTTCAATCCCCCACCCCCGGATTAATTCCCCGTTCCGCGCCGTAATCATAGCAGTTTTCCAGCCTCGTGAGGTAAAGCTTCTCAATTGCCGATTCCCGGTTGCGCGTTACTAATTCCCAATTACTAATTACCCATTACCGACAAACCTGGAGTGGAACTGAAAACCCCTAGGGCAGTATTGAAGTGTAGCGACTGTTGCTCAAAATGTTATTGCCAAGAACCCGCAAGTCCCGCAGCCAAAAACTCATCGCAATAAAAAAGCAGCTTTAGGGAGCTGCTAGTCAGAATGCATGAGGTATTGTTTTTAGAATAGGACAGGTTGAATTCGATCGGTGCTGGGTTACATTTTTTGATACGGGAGAGTTGATTAGTGAATGGACGATCGTAAAATCGTCACATAGCAGAGTATCATTGATGCTAAATTTCCCGACAATCAAGTTAGCGTTTAACTGTCCTTGCGCCCTACAGCCCTTCAGCGGTGGGGCCATTTTATTTTTAGGGAGAACTCAATAGCCGACTTTAACGCATCAGATGAGTCTGCCATTAGTTCTTGTATAAAATCTCCGCATCGCCACATCCTCATAGCTGGTAAAAGTATAGTCATTTATAGACATGGGAGGCTTCAAGTCCCTCCCCTTTCACTTTTACTTTGAGC